>CAZMSZ010000200.1:0-13252 GCA_964569055.1 uncultured Planctomycetota bacterium
CAGCTCGATCCAGACCGGGGCGGGGAGCGCCAGCTCGACCAGCGCGGCGCGGAAGGTCGGGCCGATCTCCGGCAGGTATCCCGCGCCCGCGAGGAGAATGACCGCGGCGGGGAAGGCGATCCAGGGCGGCAGGAGCGGGGCGAGCTCGGGCTCGCCGTCGGCGCGCAGCTTCTCGGGGGAGGCCTCACCTGACGTCACGCGAGCCTCCGTGCGGCACGACCTCCCAGTCCGCTCCCACCAGCTCGCCGCGCTCGGGGTCGACGATCGGGCCGCCCCCTTCGAACCGGGGGGCCCTGAACTGCCGGAACCCGCCGCGATGATTGATGAAGAAGCCCGTGGGGGGCCAGTCCTGGCGCGGCAAGGCCAGGACCCAGAAGGCCGCCCCTGGCGGTCGCCGCGCGCCGACCCGCACGTCGTAGCGGCGCAGCAGCGGGCCGAATCGCTCGCCGAGGGCGCGGGCGAGCTCGGGGTCCGCGCGCGCGAGCGCGGCGAGGTCCTCGGCGAAGTCGCGCGTCTGGTCCCGATCGAGGTCCTGCTCGCGGAAGGCGTGCTGGGCGGCCGCGATCCGCCGCAACAACAGGGGCGCGTCACGCTCGGCGGCTCGCAGCGCGCGACGCACGCGCTCGGCGAGCGCCCCCTCGAGCGTCTCGGCCTGCAGCGCCCCGAACAGCGCCCCGGCGCCGAGCGAGGTCAGGGCGAGCACGGCCGCGGCCGCCACGTAACGCGGCCAGCGCTGCGGCGGGGCCAGCCGGCGTCGCTGGTGGCGCGGGCTCGCGAGGGGCGACGCAGAAGCGCCGCACCAGGCGCAGAACGGGGCGTCGGCGGGCGTGGCGCCGGCGCAGGCCGGGCACACCCGCGCGGTCGGCGCGGCGCCGGCCGCGACCGCGCGCACCCCGCCGCAGCCGAGCAGGGAGCAGCCCGCGTTCTCGCCGAAGCAGGCCGCGTGGTGCGGCGTGGCGCAGTCGGCGCAGAACACGACCGCGGCCCCGGTCAGCGCGTCGCGGCAGTAGGGACAGCGGCGCGAGACCAGCGGCGCCGACGCGGCCGCCGGGGCGACGCCCTCCAGCGCGTCGGCCTCCGCCGGCTCGTCGGGCTCCGCGCGCGCGAGCGCCTCCAGCCAGGCCGGCTCCTCGTCCGTCGCCGGCGCGAGCGCGCGCTCGAGCGCCGCGTGCACCGCCGCGTGCTCGGCCTGCAACGCCTCGGCCTCCGGGTCGCCGGCCAGCGCCGCCTCGACCGCGGCCGCCTCCGCCGGCTCGAGGTCGCCGGCCACCAGCAGCGGGACCTGCGCCAGCGCCTCGTCGCGCCTCACGCGCCCTCCTTCGGCCGGAGCGCCGCGTGCAGGGCCAGGCGAGCCCGCTTGAGGCGCCCCTGCACGGTCGTCCAGGGCAAATCGAGGCGGGCCGCGACCTCGCGATAGCTCAGCCCGCCCTCGTAGCGCAGCGCGATCACCTCGCGCAGCTCGGGCTCGAGCGCCGCGACCGCGGCCCGCACGCGCGCCCGCTCGTCGGCGGCGTCGAGCCGCTCGGCCGGACCCGCCTGCGGCGCCGCGCGCTCGGCAGTCGGCTGCGGCGGGCGGCGGTCACGGAGGTGGTGGAGCAGCTTGTTGCGCGCCACCCCGAGCAGCCACCGGCCGGCCGCGGCGGGCTCCTCGGGCAGCTCGCGCGTGAGCGCGATCAGGAACACCTCTTGGAGCAGGTCCTCGACCGCGGCGCCGTCCGCGAGGCGCCCGCTCAGGAACGCGCGCAGCGCGCGCCCGTGGGCGGCGTAGAGCGCCCGCGCGCGTTCGGCGCGGGCGGCTCCGGTCGGTGGCGGCTCGGTCAAGGTCGGCACCCGCGGCGGTCTCCCGCTCCTTGGTTCCGCGCGAACAGGGCGCTGAGACCCCCTTCTTGGCGGGGTAGCATAACCGCTTCGCGGGCAAGGCTCCGCGCGCGCGTCGCCTGGGCGGCGCCGCAGGAGCGCCCTGCTCACCAGAAGCGCATGTACGGATACAAGGCGCCCATCAGCGCGAACTCGAACGGGAGCAGGGCGAGGTCGATGGGGAGCAGCACGGGCGTGAGCAGCGCGGCCGCGGCTCGCTGCGTCCCCGTGTCGGCCTCCGACCACTGCATGGCGGTGAAGCAGCCCGGGGAGGTGATGAGCGCCAGAGCGAGCGCCGCGACCAAGGCGAAGGAGGGGAGTCGTCGGGGGTGCATGGGGCGTCCTCGGCTCGACGCGGCGCGTTGCGAGGTCCGTGCCCGGACCCAAGTCGTGGCAGCACAAGTCGGCCAGGCGGTGAGCCGTCGAACCGTCGACGGCGGTCGACAGGCCGCCCGCGCTCGGCGGTCACGGCCGGGCACGTCCTCCCAACTCCCTTCGCGAGAGCCCATATGCGAGCATCGACGCCGACCCCCACCCCGACCCTGGAGGGACGATTGGCGAGAGGCTGGACCGCGGAGCAGGCCCCTGGGCCCGACGAGCCGGAGCGGCGCGAGCGCGCCGCCGGCGGGACCCTCGCCACCGCCAAGAAGGCTGAGCGCGCCGTCCTCGCCGCGCTCCTTCCCCGCGACGACCCGCGCCTCGAGCGGGCCGACCCGCTGAGCGAGCTGGCCTCCCTGGCCGAGACGGCGGGGGTCGAGGTGCTCGAGGGGCGCTTCGTGCAGAAGCGCGACCGGCCCGACGCCGCGACCTGCGTGGGCAAGGGGATCGTCGAGGCGATCGCCGCCCGGCTCGCCGCCGAGCCGATCGACGTGGTCGTGTTCGACAACGAGCTCGCCCCGCGGCAGCGGCGCAACCTCGAGAAGGCGCTCAAGAAGAAGGTGATCGACCGGACCGAGCTGATCCTCGACATCTTCGCCAGCCACGCCCGCACCCCGCAGGCGAAGCTGCAGGTCGAGGTCGCGCAGCTCGAGTACGCCCTCCCCCGCCTGCGCAAGATGTGGAGCCACCTCGACCCCGGCGTCGGCCTGCGCGGCCCGGGCGAGAAGCAGCTCGAGATCGACAAGCGGCTGATCCGGCTGCGGATCCAGGAGCTCAAGCGCGACCTCGACAAGGTGCGCGCCCGCAAGGAGCGGGAGCTCGCGACCCGCGACGACGCCGTGTTCACCGTGGCGATCGTGGGCTACACCAACGCGGGCAAGAGCACGCTCATGAACCGGCTGACGGCGGCCGAGGTCTACGTGGCGAACAAGCTGTTCGCCACGCTCGACACGCGCACCCGCGCCTGGCAGGTCGGGCCCAACCGCGAGGTGCTGCTGTCCGACACGGTCGGGTTCATTCGGCACCTGCCCCACCAGCTCGTCGAGTCGTTCCACGCCACCCTCGAGGAGGTGCAGGAGGCCGACCTCCTCCTGCACGTGGTCGACGCCAGCGACCCCGCGCCGCTCCAGCAGGTCGAGGCGGTGCGCGACGTCCTGCGCCAGCTCGGCCTGGCGGGGCGGCACGAGCTGATCGCGCTCAACAAGGTCGACCTGACTCCGCCCGAGCTGCTCCCCTACCTCGAGCGCCGCCTGGAGCGGACGGTGCGCGTCTCGGCCGTCACGGGCGAGGGGATCGAGGAGCTGCGGGCCAAGGTCAACGAGCTGGCCGCCGCCGACGAGCTGGAGCGCACGCTCGAGCTCGACGTGCGCGAGGGGCGCGCGATCGCGTTCCTGGAGGGGCGGGCCGAGATCCGCGCCAAGGCGCTAGACGGCGAGCGGCTGCGCTACGAGGTCCGCTGCCACGCTCGCGTGCTGGCCGGCGTGCGGGCCCGGCTGCGCGATCCGCGCGCGCTGCTCGTGGACGGCCAGCCGCTGGTCGACCCCGCGCCCGAGGACGACGACCTCTAACGCGGCGGGCCCCCCTGCCACGCCGCTGGCGGCGCCTGGCCGAGGCCGCGCTGGCGCTCGCGCGGCGCGTGCTCCCGTGGCTCCGGCGGCCGGAGCGGCCTGCTAACCTCTCCGCCCCCACGCTGGAGGATCGCCCCATGTCCGCTCGCCCCGTTCGCACCCGGATCGCGCCCAGCCCGACCGGCGACCCGCACGTCGGGACCGCCTACATGGGGCTGATCAACACGGTCGTCGCGCGGCAGCACGGGGGCCAGTTCATCCTGCGGATCGACGACACCGACCGCGCCCGGTTCCGCGCCGGCTCGGAGGAGGCGGTGCTCGAGGCGCTCCGCTGGCTCGGCCTCGAGTGGGACGAGGGGCCCGACAAGGGCGGCCCCAAGGGGCCCTATCGCCAGAGCGAGCGCACGGAGATCTACCGCGAGCACGCGCAGCGCCTGATCGACGCGGGCAAGGCCTACCGCTGCTTCTGCACCAAGGAGCGCCTCGACGCGCTGCGGGCGGAGCAGCGGGCGCGCAAGGAGGACCCGGGCTACGACCGCCACTGCCGCGCCCTCGAGCCGGGCGAGGTGGAGCGGCGGCTCGCGGCGGGCGAGCCGTTCGTGGTGCGGTTCGCGGTGCCGATCGAGGGGAAGACGGTGGTGCAGGACCTGCTGCGCGGCGCGATCGAGTTCGACCACGCCACCATGCAGGACCAGGTCCTGCTGAAGGCCGACGGCTTTCCCACCTACCACCTCGCCTCGGTGGTCGACGACCACCTGTTCGAGATCAGCCACATCATCCGCGCCGAGGAGTGGCTCAGCTCGGGGCCGCTCCACGTGCTCCTGTTCGCGGCGTTCGGCTGGGAGATGCCCGTGATCTGCCACATGCCGCTGCTCCGCAACGCGGACAAGAGCAAGATCAGCAAGCGCAAGAACCCGACCTCGATCCTCTACTACCGCGACGCCGGGCTCCTCCCCGAGGGCCTGCTCAACTTCCTCGGCCTGATGGGCTGGGGCGGGCCCAAGCAGCCCGACGGGAGCAACCGCGAGGTGTTCGGCGTGGGCGACATGGTCGAGCACTTCCGCCTGGAGGACCTTCGCCTCGGCGGCCCGGTGTTCGACCTCGACAAGCTGCGCCACATCAACTCGCAGCACCTGTGGGCGCTCCCCCCCGACGAGTACGCGCGCCGGCTCGAGCAGTTCCTGTTCGGCGGCGACCGGCTGCGGCGGGTGGTCGACCTGGTGCAGATCCGCACGCAGACCTTCGGCGAGTTCCTCGACAAGAGCGCCTTCTTCTTCGGCGACGTGAGCCACTACACCCCCGAGACGCGCGGCGCCGCCGACCCCAAGGCCAAGAAGCCGCTCGACGGATTGGTCCCCAAGAAGCGGACGCCCGAGGAGACCTGGTTCGCGCTCGCCGAGGCCCAGGCCGCCCTGGAGCGGGTCTCGCCCTGGAGCGCGCCGGAGCTGGAGGCGGCCGCGCGCGCGCTCGCCACCGAGGAGGCCACCGGCTGGAAGGCCCGCGACCTGTTCATGACCCTGCGGGTCGCGGCCACCGGCCGGACCGAGTCGCCGGGCCTGTTCGAGACGCTGGAGGTGCTCGGGCGCTCCCGCTCGCTCGGGCGGCTGAGCGACGCCATGCGCGCCGTGGGCGAGCCCAGCAAGAAGGCGCAGGACCGCTACGAGAAGGCCAAGCGCAAGCGGCTGGAGGCGCGCTCCGGCGAGGAGCAGGCGGGCGGAGCGGCGCCGGCCTGAGCCGGCGCGCGCCCGCGTCCGCCTCGCGCGACGGCGCCTCGGGGTCTCCCCGAGGCTCGAGGGGCGCCGAGCTCGGCTGGCGCGCCTCTCGGCGGGCGAGTAGGCTCCCTTCATGACGTTCACGCCCGATGTCGCGGCGCACGCCGGCGACCGCGAGGCGGCGCGGCGCGAGCTCCAGCGAGTCCTGCGGGAGATCGAGCTCGACACCCGCGAGGACCCGACCGGCGCGCTGTGGGCCGACTACACGACCGGGTCCTACGCCCCCGTCCGGATCGCGTTCTCGTTCCCCGTCTCCCACGGCGTGCTCGCGATCGAGGGGGAGCTGCTCGCGCTCGAGGACGAGCCGTCCGACGAGCTGCGCCTGGCGATCAACTTCCTGAACGTCGAGCTCGACACGTTCCGGGTCTACGCCGGTGAGGGGCACGACGGCGCGGCGGTGCTCATCCGGCAGGACCTGCTCCCCAACGTGGACGCCGAGCCCATGTTCCACCCGCGCGAGCTGCGGCAGGTCCTGACGGGCATGTGCGCGCAGAAGCAGATCTTCGCCGACCCGCTGCGGCGGGCCGCGAGCGGCGGGACGTGGACCGTGGTCAAGGACGCGCTGAAGGCGTTCCGTTGAGCGGGCGGGAGGTGGGCCCATGAGCACGCTCCTCGAGGTGGTCCGCAGGCGGATCGAGGAGGAGGGCCTCACGGTCGAGGACGACCGGGGCGGGCTGCTCGTGCGCGGCGGCGGCCAGGACCAGGCCGTCTCGGTGTGGGTCGACGAGACCGACCGCGTGGTCCGGGCCGAGGAGGTGATCACCTACCCGGTGGACGACTTCTCCCCGGCGCTCGGCGAGGCGCTCGACCTGCTCAACCAGGCGCGCGTCGGCGTGGTCTACGGCTACCAGGACTCGCAGCGCGCGGTGGTGGCCGCGAGCGTGTGGAGCTCGCCGTCGCGGGACATCTCGCAGAGCCAGCTCCACCTGCTGCTCGCGCTGCTCGCCGAGGCCAGGGCGCGCGACGGGGCCGTGCTGCTGCGCGTGGCCGAGGGGGACGCGGGTCCCCGTGACGTGCTCGACGAGGACGACGGCAACAAGCTCCGGCTGGCCACCAGCCGCTTCAGCCAGGCGGTCACCTCGCGCTACGACGTGTTCTCCGACCCGCACGACGCGCCCCCGCCGCGTCGCGCCACGGACACCTGGGCGGAGCCGCCCACCCGTCCCCTGGGGAAGATCAGCGAGGTCCAGTACGGGGCCTACGACGAGGCCGAGGAGGAGCGGCCGCCTGCCGACTACGCCCCGCCGGGGGGCGGTGACTGGGAGGCCGACCCCGCCTGGGACGACGCGCTGGCCGCGCGCGCCGAGGGAGGGCCGCCGCCGGAGCCCGCGCCGACGCGCGAGCGGCGCGCTCGGGCGACCACGCGCAAGCACGAGACCGAGCCGGCGGAGGCGGCGGCGCCCGGCGGCGACGACCCGCGCCCCCGCGGGACCGGGCGATACGCGTTCCAGCGCGCGATCTCGGAGATGGACCGGCGCGAGCACACGCCCGTCGACCTGACGGTCGGCCGACGCAGCCTCAAGTGGCGCGCGCTGAAGTCGATCGCGCTGCTGCTGGTCGGGGGCGCGGTCGCCGTGGTGCTGTTCGATCGGATCGTGCGCCCGCTCGTGCCCGGCCTGCCCACGTTCGACGTGGACGTCGGCTCGTGGTTCGCGGCGGCCACGCAGTCGGAGGAGGAGCGCGAGCTCGCGCGCCGCGAGGCCCTGGGCCCCGGCCCCGAGCTGCTGGTCCTCGAGCTCGAGGAGCCCCTGCCGAACCAGTCCTTCCTGCAGGCCTGCCTGAGCGCGCTCGGGCCCGACGCGCGGGGGCCGATCGAGCGGGTGATCGTGAGCGGGGCGACGGAGGACGCTCGGGTTCGGGCTTACAAGGCCTGGTCCGCGGCGGGGTTCGACGGCTCGCCCGAGGGCCGCCTCGCCCTGGCGCGCGCCTTGCAGGCCGTCAACCGCCCCGGCGACAAGGTGCTCGGGCTGTTGCTGGCGGGGATCGACCGCGACCCGCCGCCGGACCCGGCGGTGATCGCCGCCCTGGAAGGCCTCCCCCACGGCCCGCTGTGGCGCGAGCTCGTCGAGCGCCTCGGCCGCGCGGGCGAGGGCGCCGAGGAGCGGGCCAAGGCGCTCTCGACGCTGCTCGAGCGCGACACCCCCGACAGCGCCGCCCTGCGCGCCCTGATCGAGACCGGTCACGGCCCCGACGACGCCCTGGTCCGGCTGGTCACGGCGCGCGGCGTGGCCTGGGCGCGCGAGGAGGGCTGGGCCCTGCTCTCGGCGCTCACCCAGAAGGGCGCGGGTCACGTGGCGGCGCTCCTCGCCGCCGAGGGCGAGGAGGCCCGCCTGCTCGGGCTCGACCTCCTCGGCGCCGCGCGACCGGCCGGCGCCGCGGAGCCGGTCACCCGCCTGCTGCGCGACGTGCGCCAGCCGGTCCGGCTGCGGATCCGCGCGGCGATCGTGCTCGGCGAGATCGGCGCGCCCGAGAGCACCTGGGAGCTGGTGCTCGTGCTCAACCGCAAGGACGAGGAGCCGGCCGTGCACGACGAGGTGCGGCGCGCGCTGAGCAAGCTCCCCGAGGGGCCGGCCGTCGAGCAGCTCGCGCCGCATCTCGCGAGCGACCGCGCCGGCGAGCGCTACTACGCGGTGCGCGGGCTGGCCGCCCTCAGGGGACCCACGGCGCTGGGCGCGCTGATCGACGTGCTCGGCCGCGAGCCCGAGGGGCGCGTGCGGGTCTACGTGCTGCAGATCCTCGAGCAGCAGCAGAAGGTCCCCGCCCAGCAGAAGGCGCTCGCCGCGGGCCTCGGCACGTTCCGCCGCCTGGCCCGCAGCGACCCCGACGAGCGCGTGCGCGCCCACGCGCGGCGCCTCTACATGGCGCTCACGGGGCACGAGCCCTGAGCGACGTGCAGCTACGGTCGCTTGGCGCGGAAATACGAAATATCAACAGGGAATGAGAAATTAGAAATGCCAGAACGGCTGTCGCCGCGGCGCCCACGCCAAGCGAGAGCAATTCCTCATCTCTCATTTTCCGTTCCCTGTTGATATTCCATATTTCCTCTCCGCCGACCCGACCGCTCCCCGCTCCTACTCCAGCAGCGAGTCGGCGCGGTCGAAGAAGCGCTCGATCAGGTCGTCGACGTACTCGTCGCGCGCGCGGCGGGTGCAGCGGCCGGCGCCGAACGAGCGGTTGATCTCCTCGAACCGATCGAGCGCCAGCTCGAGCCGCTTGCGGAACCAGGCCGGGTCGTGCTCGGCGATCTTCTTGCCGACGAGCGTGCCGATCGCCGAGCCGATCACGCCGCGGAGCACCAGGCCCTGCGCGAACGGGACGAACAACGCCAGCGCGGCGCCCGCCACCGCGCCCAGGATCTCGGCCGCCCCGGTGCCGAGCCGGTCGTCCGCCCGGCTGATCACCTCGAGCAGGAACGCCTCGGGGTCGTCGTGCACCGAGCGGGGTCGCCGCTCGCCGCGCCGCTCGCGGGGCTCGGCGCCGGGGAGGTCGGCCTCGTCGTGGGGTTGCTCGCTGCTCACGGGGTCGTCTCCCCATGGTGACGCGCGCGGCGCGCCCCTTCCAGGGCCGCGCTCACGACCCGAGCTCCTCGTCCGGCTCGCCCGCCTGCCGGACGTAGCGCGAGAGCGTGTTGCGGTCGATCCCCAGCAGGCGCGCTGCCTCGGACTTGTTGCCGGCCTGCTGCCGCAGGACCGCGGCCGCGTAGCGCCGCTTCACGTCCTCGAGGGGGCGCACCCCCAGCGCGCCCAGGAGCGCTTCGTCCGTCCCCAGCCGCTCGACGGGAGGCGGCGGGGCGGGGCGGCCGAGCTCGGCCAGGATCGCGGGCTGACCGGCCAGCACCCGATTGGCGCAGGCTCGCAGCTCGCGCACGTTGCCCGGCCAGCCGTGGCCGCGCGTCTCCTCGAGCAGGCGCCCGAGCACCGAGTCCACGATCGTGGGGAAGGCGACCACGTCGATCTCCTCGGCCACGAAGTGGCGCACCAGCTCGGGGACGTCCTCGAGCCGCTCGCGCAGGGGCGGACAGCTGACGCGGAGCACCGACAGCCGCTCGAGCAGGTCCTTGCGGAACGGGGCGCTCCCCCCGCCCCCCGCCAGGTCCCGGTTGGTGGCGGCGATCACCCGCACCTCGACCCGCCGCTCGGTGTCGGA
This sequence comes from uncultured Planctomycetota bacterium, assembly GCA_964569055.1. GTDB lineage: Bacteria > Planctomycetota > J058 > J058 > J058 > JAWLGW01. The sequence goes on from CAZMSZ010000200.1 coordinate 9,722, forward strand.
GCCGACCGGGCGCACCGTGCCCTCCTGCAGCGTGCGCAGCAGGCGGACCTGCACCTCGGCCGAGGCGTCGCCGACCTCGTCCAGGAACAGCACCCCGCCCGAGGCGGCCACGAACAGCCCGTCGCGGTCGCCGGCCGCGCCGGTGTAGGCGCCGCGCACGTGGCCGAACAGGGCGGAGCTCGCCAGCTCGGGGGTCAGGGAGGCGATGTTCAGGGCCACGTACGGGCCCGGCTCCTCGCCGGCCGGGTCGAGCGGGCCGCGACCGGCCGCGATCGTGCGCGCGACGATCTCCTTGCCGGTGCCCGGCTCGCCGGTGATCAGCACCGACATGCGGTGCGGCGCGCGCAGGGCGAGCGCCTTGCGGACGTCGTCGGTGAACACCGCCCGCCAGGTCTGCGTGCGCAGCGTGTCCATCACGGGAGAGCGCCCCACCAGCGCGGCCATGGCCTCGGTCACGTCGCGCGCCCGCCGGGCCCAGCCGAAGGTGGCGGCCGCGCGCGGCGCGAACGGCGGGAAGGTCTCGGCGAGGCGGTCGATCACGCGGCGGGTCGCCTTGAGGTCCTCGAGGTTGATCGCCGCGTGCAGCCCGATCGCGAGCGACCACTCCCGAAGCGCGCGCTCGAGCCGCACGTCCCCGGGCTCCCCCGCCAGCGCCACCTCCCAGGCGGAGAGGGCGTCGGCGGGCCGCTTGATCCGGCACTCGGTCCGCAGCTCGGCGTTGAGCTCCTGCGCGCGGCTGGTGTGAGGGGCGGTGCGCAGGCGCAGGTCGGCCAGCAGATCGAGGGCCGCCACGGCGGAGTCGCGCGTCAGCTCCTTGGACATGCGGAAAGCCTTGCCTCGTGCCGCGAGCTGCCCCACCCGAGCCGCCCGGCCCGTGCTCGCGGCGCTCCAGGGCGGAGCGGGTCGAGCCAGACTGCCGCAGCTCGCGCCGCATCCTACAGCACCTCGCGCGCGCCCCCCAAACCCTTCAGTCCACGGGGGCGTCTGTTGAGGCGCCCGGACGCAAGGCACGGTGAGTGCTAAGCTGCGCGAAGCACCCGCGACCCCCGAACGAGGAATCCCATGGACGACGCGGCGCGCCCGGCGGGCAAGCTGGCAGGCCGGATCTCCGGCCTTCGCTGGGAGGCAGAGCGCTGCCCCGAGGCCCGCTGGAGCGACGCGCCCACCCCGGCCGCGGTCGGGGCCTTGATCGGGTTCGCGGCCGCGCTGTTCGGGCGCGCTCCTGGGTCGTTGCGGCTGATCGGCGCCGCGGCGGGCGCCGCGGTGGGCGCGCTCGCCTCGCAATACCACCTCAACCTCGACTGGGACCCCGACCGCCTGCGCGGCGAGCCCCTGCCCGAGCCCGACGCCCCTCGCCCCGAGGAGCGCCCGGCCCCGCCCCCGCAGCCGCTGTGAGGTCCCCCATGCGCGTCACCAGCCGTTCCCTCGGCCTCCTCGCCCTGGCCTCCTCGCTGACCCTCCTCGGCTGCGACGGCCCCCTCTCCGAGGCGCCGGCCCCCGAGCCCACCCCACCCGCCGCGGAGAGCGGCGAGCTGGTGATCGACCTCGTGGACGGGAGCTCGCTCGAGGAGCTGGTGGCCCGCCACCCCGCGCTGAGCGGCGCGCGCTGGAACAGCCCCAACGTGGCCGACGAGGCGATCGCCGTGGCCTCGGTCGACATCAGCCGCCAGCCGCAGCTCCTCGAGGCGCTGCGGGGCGATCCGCTGGTCGAGCAGGCCGAGCCCAACCTCCTGTTCCACCTGCCCGAGGGGGTCACGCTCCTGAGCGACGTCGCTCAGCTGATCCCCGACGACGAGCAGCTCCCCGCCCGGGCCGAGTTCCCCAACGACCCCCTCTACGCCAAGCAGTGGAACATGGAGATGGTCCACGCCCGCGACGCATGGCGCTACGCGCGCGGCGAGGAGGTGATCGTCGCGGTGATCGACACCGGGGTGGCGTACGAGGACGCCAAGGGCCTGTGGGCCCCCGACCTCCAGGCCACCCGCTTCGTCGCCGGCTACGACTTCGTCAACGACGACCCGATCGCGGCCGACGACCACGGCCACGGCACGCACTGCGCCGGGACGATCGCGCAGTCGACCCACAACGGCAAGGGCGTGATCGGGCTGGCCTGGCGCTGCAAGGTCATGCCGCTCAAGGTGCTCAGCGCGCAGGGCTGGGGGACCACCTCGGACATCGCGGACGCGATCCGGTTCGCGGCCGACAACGGCGCCCACGTGCTCAGCCTCTCGCTCGGCGGCGGCGGCTACAGCAAGGTGATGCGCGACGCGGTGGCCTACGCCCACGCCAAGGGCTGCACCGTGGTGTGCGCGGCGGGCAACGCCAACCGCCCCAAGGTGGAGTACCCGGCCGCCTATCCCGGCGCGCTCGCGATCTCCTCGGTCGGGCCGACCGGCGAGCGGGCCTTCTACTCGTCCTACGGCAAGGGGCTGTTCATGGCCGGCCCCGGCGGGGACATGCGCAAGGGCGTCGAGGGGGGCGTGCTCCAGAACACCCTCGACCCGCGCCGCCGCGGCAAGGCGACCCGCACGGTCTACGCCTGGTTCCAGGGCACCTCGATGGCGACGCCGCACGTGGCCGGCGCGGCCGCGCTCCTCTACGAGTGCGGGGTGACGCGCCCCGACCAGGTCGCCTCGATCCTGGCGAGCAGCGCGCGCGGCGGCGGCTACGAGCACGAGCGCGGCCACGGGATCCTCGACGCGGGCGCGGCGGTGCGGCGCGCGATCTTCCTGCCCGGGTTCGTGGCGCTCGGCCTCGCAGCGCTCGGGGTCGCGCTCACGATGCGGCGGGCCGGCTCGAGCCTGGCGCTGGCCTGCGTGCTGCTGGGCGCGCTGATGGGCTCGTCGGGCCTGTTCTTCCTGCGTCCCTTCGGGCTGGGCGAGGTGCCGGTCGTCGGCGGCTTCCTCACGCGCGGGCTGCCCGACTGGGACCTCGCGCTCCTCGGCCCCTCCTTCCACTGGTCGCCGCTGCTGGCCAGCGCGCTGATCCCCTGCGTGATCGGCCTGGCGCTCGTCGCCCGGCGGGCCACCCGCTCGGTGGGGGTCGGGCTCGCGATCGGCTGGGCCGCACGCCTGGTGACCGGGATCGTCCTCCCCTACTCGGACGTGCGCTGGATCCCCGGGCACGGGATCCTCGACGCGCTGTGGCTCGGGGCGAACGTCGTCGTCTTGATCGGGGCGATCGCCTACTTCGTGCGCCTGGGCAAGACGAAGTTCGCGGGGCGGGTGCAGGTGTGAGCGGGCCCGCGCTCGAGCTCGAGGGGCGCGTGGTGCGCGCGCCGTTCGGGTTCGATCTGTTCTTGCTCGAGGCCGACGACGGCCGCCGCTTCGCGCTCGCCGGCGGCGACGACGAGCTGCGGGTCGACGGCCGCCGGGTGGCGGTGCGCGGCGAGCTGGTCGAGGACGCGGTGGGGATCGGCATGACCGGCGATCCGGTGGTGCGGGTGGTGGAGCACCGGGTGCTGCAGGGGTAGCGAGCGCGCTAGCCCGGATTTTGCACGACGAAGTCGTGCGGAAGCCGGGCTAGCCGGGC
>CAZMSZ010000201.1:0-4270 GCA_964569055.1 uncultured Planctomycetota bacterium
CCGAGGTGTGGATCCGCCCCTGGGTCTCGGTCGCCGGCACGCGCTGCACGCGGTGGCCGCCCGACTCGAAGCGGAGCCACTTGAAGACGCCGTCGCCCTCGATCGTGAACTGGACGTGCTTGAACCCGCCCGCGTTGCCGGGCGCGCTGTCGATCACCTCGAGCTTCCAGCGCTGGCGCTCGGCGAAGCGGCTGTACATTCGGAACACGTCGCCCGCGAACAGGGCCGACTCGTCGCCGCCGACGCCGGCCGTGATCTCGACGATCGCGTCCGACTCGGACTCCTCGTCCTGCGTGACGAGCAGCTCCTTGAGCAGCTGCAGCCGCTCTTCGACGGCCTCCTCGTGCAGCGGGAGCTCGCCCTCGGCGAGCGCGCGCAGCTCCTCGTCGTCCTCCTCGAGGAGCGCGCGGGCCTCGTCGCGCTGCTCGACCGCCTTGCGGTAGCCGCGGTAGCCCTCGACGATCGGCTTGAGGCGGCCGTGCTCCTTGAGCTTGACGCGCGCCTTCTCGGGGTCGTCGAACAGCCCTGGCTGCTGGATCTCCTCGCTGAGGGCGTCGAACTGCTGCTCGAGCTCGCCCAGCTTGCGCAGCAGCCCGTCGATCGCGGCCTCACTCACGTTCGTCTCGCTCGCTCCAGGCGCGCCCAGGGTGCGGGCGCGCGCGTCCGATCACGATACCTCGCCGCCGCGCCGCTCGACGCGTGGAGGGCTCCCGCCTCGCCGTCGCGCCGGGCCCCGGGCCCGTCCGGCCGGGCCCACACGCGAAGCGCCCGCGCGGGGTCCCGCGCGGGCGCAGCCGATCGAACGCGGCGGTCTAGAACGCGTCGTCCTGCGGGGTGGTCGCGGCCGGGGCGGTCTTCTGCGGCTTGCCCTTCTGGGTCGCCTGCTTCACCCGGTCGCCCTTCCACTGGTACTTCTCCTGGAAGCGCTGGATGCGGCCGGCGGTGTCCACGAACTTCTGGCGGCCCGTGTAGAAGGGGTGGCACTTGCCGCAGATCTCGACCTTGAGCTGCTTGAGGGTCGAGCGGGTGTCGAAGGTGTTCCCGCAGCTGCACGTGACGGTGCAGACCTCGTAATCGGGATGGATCGGGTGGTTCACGGCGATGTCCTCTGGTTCGCGACCGGGCGATTGTAGTGGCCGCGGCCCCGGCCGCAAGCGTCCGAACGAGGAGGGGGAGGAGGGGAATCGCGGGCCCCGAGGGCCCGCCCGGGCTCAGCTCGCCTCGCGGCGCTTCCGCCGGCGGGTGCGGTTGGCGGTCACCTTGCGCCGGCCGTTCTTGGCCGCGCCCTCGGGGAGGGGGGGCCAGGGGTAGCTGCGCTCGTTGATGATCTCCTCGGTCAGGACGAACCGGCCCACGTCCTTGCGGTCGGGCAGCTCGTAGAGGATGTCGAGCATGACCTCCTCCATGATCGAGCGGATCCCGCGCGCGCCGGTGCCGAGCGCGAGGGCCTGCCGCGCGAGCACCCGGAGCATCTCCTCGGGGACCTCGAGCTCGGCGCCCTCCATCTCGAAGAACTTCTTGTACTGGCGCACGATCGCGTTCTTCGGCTCCAGGCAGATCCGGACGAGCTGGTCCTCGCCGAGCGGGCGCAGCGCCGTGATCACCGGCAGGCGGCCGATGAACTCGGGGATCATGCCGAACTTCAGCAGGTCGTCGGTGGTGACCTTCTCGAGCAGGTCGCCGAGCTCCTGCTCCCTGGCCTGCTCCTGCTGCTCGACCCCGTTGCTCGCGAAGCCGATCATGCGCTTGCCGATCCGCTGCGCGATCACCTCCTCGAGGCCGACGAACGAGCCGCCGCAGATGAACAGGATCTTGGAGGTGTCCATCTGGATGTACTGCTGCTCGGGGTGCTTGCGGCCCCCCTGCGGCGGGATGTTTGAGACGGTGCCCTCGAGCATCTTGAGCAGCGCCTGCTGCACGCCCTCGCCCGAGACGTCGCGCGTGATCGACGGGTTGTTCGAGGTCTTCTGGATCTTGTCGATCTCGTCGATGAACACGATCCCGCGCTCGGCGCGCGAGAGGTCGTAGTCGGCGTTCTGCAGCAGGCGCAGCAGCAGGTTCTCGACGTCCTCGCCCACGTAGCCGGCCTCGGTCAGCGTGGTCGCGTCGCCGATCGCGAACGGCACGTCGAGGAACCGGGCCAGCGTCTTGGCGAGCAGCGTCTTGCCCGAGCCGGTCGGCCCGATCAGGAGGATGTTCGACTTCTCGAGCTCGACCTCATCGTCGGGCGGCGAGAGGATCCGCTTGTAGTGGTTGTAGACCGCGACGGAGAGGACCTTCTTGGCCTTCTCCTGCCCGATCACGTACATGTCGAGGAACTCGCGGATCTCGCGCGGCGTGGGGACCTCCTCGAGCTTGAGCCCGAACCCCTCGCTCTGGCTGCGCCGCTCCTCGTGGATCAGGTTGTGGCAGAGCTCGATGCACTCGTCGCAGATGTAGTTGTTCGACGGCCCCTCGATCAGGCGGTCGACGAGCTTGCGGCTCTTCTTGCAGAAGCCGCACCTCTCCTCGCGAGCGCTCATACTCTACGCCTTGTTCTTGTCGCCGTAGATCGGGGCGACGACCTGGTCCACCAGGCCGTACTCCTTGGCCTGCTCCGCGTCCATGTACTTGTCGCGGTCGGCGTCCTGGTGGATCCGCTCGATCGGCTGGCCGGTGTGCTTGGCGAGGATCTCGTGCAGCGCCTGCTTGCTGCGCTGGATCTCGGCCGCCTGGATCACGACGTCCTCGACGGTGCCCTCGGCGCCGCCCCAGGGCTGGTGGATCATGGCGCGCGAGTGAGGCAGGGCGAACCGCTTGCCGGGGGTCCCCGCCGCGAGCAGCACCGCCGCCATGCTGGCCGCCTGCCCGATGCAGTAGGTGGCGATGTCGCACTTCACGAACTGCATCGTGTCGTAGATCGCGAGCCCGGCCGTGATCGAGCCGCCCGGGCTGTTGATGTAGAGGTTGATGTCCTGGTTGCGGTTCTCGAACTGCAGGAACAGGAGCTGCGCCATGACCACGTTCGCGATGTGATCGCCGATCGGGTCCCCGATGAAGATGATCCGCTCCTTGAGGAGCCGGCTGTAGATGTCGTAGGACCGCTCGCCGCGGCCCGTCTTCTCGACGACGACGGGGATCAGGGTCACTCGAGCTCCGTTCCGGCCGGTCGTGCCGCTGGGTCGGTCAGCATACGCAACGGGACCGTCGTTTCGGGTGCGAAGGTCGCTGCCAACCAGGGCAAGCGTCGTCCGGGCCTACCCCGGCGCGCCCGCATTGAACCCTCGGGAAGATGCTTCAACAAGGGTAAGGGCCGGGGGAACCTGCTGTCAATTCGGTGCCGGGGACGTGGGGACGTCGTCCAGGGCGCGGCGAATGGGCGCGGAAGGCGCCGCCCTCCTGGAACGTGAGCTCGCGAGAAGGATCGCCGCCGACTCGTAGGGCTCTCTCACTCACCATCGGTTCTGGCCGCGAGGTCCGCTTGGCCCGTACCCCAGGGCGCGGGCGCGCGCGCGCTCGGGAGCGACGTCGATCGTCCGCGAGGCGGCCTCGAGCAACCCGGCACTCCGAGCACCACGACTGCTCGACTTACCGCGCACGTTGCACCCGCCCGTGGGTGGGGCTCTAGAACCTGAAGCTCGATTGTTGAAGGCACGGGCGGGGGAGATCAGCAGGTCAACGCACGGGCGCGCCGGTTCCCGCTCGGGTACCGGAGGTCTACCGGTCTGTTCGTCTCCTCCCGCAACACGCGGGGGAGAAGCATGGAGAAGCTGGAGCGCAGCCGCTGGGCTGCGGTGGCAGGCGCGCTGCTCGCGACGGCTGCGGTGGGCTGGATCGGAACGGCGCGAGGCGCGCCGAGCTCGGAAGAGATCACGCTGCAAGCGCGGATCACCGATCCCGGCGGGCAGCCCATCACGAACACGCTCACGCTGCACTTCCGCTTAGTCGACGAGAGGGGTGTTGGGGTCGGAACGCCGGCCTGGAGCGAGACCCTCACCGACGTCAGCGTGGTGAACGGCATCCTCTCGGTCGTGCTCGGCAGCCAGAACCCGCTGACACCGAGCCTGGATCTCGCGGGCGGCGAACGGTTCATCGAGATCTGGCTCGGGAGCGATACGTCGGGCCAGCGGCTCGGCGCGGTCAAGGTCACCGCTGCGGCGTATGCCGTCGCAGCCGGCTCCGCGGAGCGGATCTGGAACCCCGCGACCGGCACGGCCGACGACATCGCGGCCCTCGACTCCCGGTACGTCCTCGCGAGCGGCGGGGGAGCCGACGTCGTGCGGACGGTGAA
>CAZMSZ010000201.1:4370-13214 GCA_964569055.1 uncultured Planctomycetota bacterium
GACCGTCAGCTTCCAGTGGATCGGAGCCGCTGGTAACGGGTGCTCGGTGATGAACTGCGTGGCCGCTGCGTCTTCGAACAACGGGACCTTTGGTTTCCTGTTCGCCGCGACCGCCGGCGACCGAGCGTTGGCCGCCCTCCTTCGCGCTAGCGGCCACATGCAGAACTACGACGTCGACGACTCGTGGGCGAAGGTCCAACTGATCGTGACCAACCCGTGAGCGGTGCCCTGACGCCTCACGCGGCCGTTGCCGCGCTGCTCCTGTTCTCGACCTCATGCATCGGGTGCTCGAGGACGCAGTCCTCCGGCCAGGAGATCGCCGCCCCCGACACGGCCGAAGCGCCAACCTCGGTCGGGGGCATCTTCCGCCGTGGCGCGACGGCAGGAGACCGCGCGTTGCTCGCCGTGTGGGCCGAACACCGGGCCCTCGATCCGGCGCTGCGCTACGCCGCCCTGCGGAGGCTGGAGGAGCTCGAGCCAGCCGCTGCGCTCGAGGTCGCAGGGAGGCTGCTCGGCGATCCGGTCGCCTTGGTCGCTCGCAATGCGCTCGCGGTGATCGCGGCGAGCGACTCACCCGCAGCGGCGAGATTCATCTCCGGCCTCGAACCCTCCGAGCAAGAGCTCGTCTCCGAGCTCCGTCGCGCCCGGGAGCGACGCCCATGAAGATCGACCACGCAGCTCGCATAACCCTCGCGTGCGTCCCGCTCCTCCTGCTCAGTCGCCCAGCGGCGGCCGAGGAGGTGTGTCGGGGCCAAAGCCTGCTGCCGGTGCTGCCGCCGACCGTGGTCGGAGCGCACGGTTCACGGGACCTGCCCTTCTCCGCGCCCACCAGCGCGGGCCGCTGGTTTCTCACCGTGGTGCGTGGCGACACGAGCGCCAACGCACGGGTGAGTCTGAACGGCGTGGCGGTCTTCGGGCCCAGCGACTTCGCGGGAAGCCACCAAGCCGTCCTCCGCGCCGAGGTCACGGTGCTCCCGACCAACGAGCTCGACGTCCACGTCCTCGGCCAGGGGGCGGTCGAGGTTCGGGTGGACGGGATCGTCCCCGACGCGCAGCTCCCGGCGGGGTCGCACCGTCACGTCGCGCTGCTCCCCCTGTTCGAGCAGCGCTTCGATCGGTCCGACGACCCGCACGACTGCGTCGCGTCCGGCTCGTGCGACCACCCGCTCCAGGTCACGGTCCCGAGCACGGAGGGCCTGTTCACGCTGGTCGCCCACAACGGCGACGCCGCGGGTCAGCACCGGAGCAGCGCCACGCGCGTGGTGTGGAACGGCGCGCTGGCGTTTCGCGAGAGCGACTTCAACCCGGGAGTGCCGCGAGTCGAGCAGGCGGTGGCCGCCCTGACCACGAACACGCTCTGCGCGCGGGTTCGCAGTGAGCCTGGCAGCTTCGTCACCGTCGAGCTGCAGGGCTGGGTGGTCGACGAGGACCCGCCCGAGGTGTGGGTCGAGCGGCCGGCGCCGGGGAGCTTCGTGGGGCCGCGCGACGCCGTCGTGCTCCGCTACACCGATGCGATCTCGGGCGTCGATCCGGCGACGCTCGAGGTCTCGATCAACGGCGTCGCCGTGACCTCGACCGTCACCGTGGGGGACGAGCAGGCGACGCTCACGCTCGACGCCCTCGCCCCAGGGATCCTGCTGGAAGGGGAGAACTCGTTGCGGGCGCGCCTCCGCGACCGCGCTTGCAACGCCGCCGAGGTCGAGCTCGCGTTCCGCTACGACTCGACGGCGCCCGAGCTGGCGCTGACTCCGACGGGCGACGCGCCCACCAACCAGCGGGAGGTGCTGCTGCTCGCGGGCTACACGGACGCGGGCGCTGGTGTCTCGCCGGGCACGTTGCGGGTCGTGCTCGACGGGGCCGACGTCACCACCCGCTTCAGCGCGGGGCCCGCCGAGGCGGGGGGGACGACTCCTCCGCTCGCGGACGGACAGCACACTTGGGTCGTGGAGATCTCGGACGTGGTGGGGAACGTCGCCACCAGCACGGCGACCTTCGTCGTCGACACCGTCCCGCCGACGCTCGAGATCGTGAGGCCCCCCGCCGGCGCCTGGGTCGGAGGCGCGGCGGCCGGCAGCGTCGCGTACGCCGACGACCGGTCGGGCGTAGACCTCGCGTCCCTCCGCCTGACGCTCAATGGAGCGGACGCGAGCGAGCAGTTCATCGTCGGGCCGAGCGCCGCCGAGGCTCCTCTGGCCTCGCTCCCCGGGCTGCGGGAGGGGGCGAACGAGCTCATCGCCGAGCTCCGCGACCTCGCCGGGAACCTCGCCAGCTCGCGCGTCGCGTTCCAGCTCGACACCACGCCGCCGTCCCTGGCGCTCACACCGGCGGCCGGGACCTTCGTCGGCCCGGCGGGCGCGACGCTCACCGCCACGTACGCCGACGGTGGATCGGGCGTGGCGCCGAGCACGCTCACGGCCACGATCGACGGGAGCGCGTTCGCAGGCTTCACGCCGGGGCCGAGCTCCGCGAGCGCCATCACGCCTCCCCTGGCGGAGGGGCCGCACACGCTCGTGGTGACGGTGGCCGACGCGGTCGGCAACCCGATCAGCGCCACGACCTCTTGGATCGTCGACCTGACCCCGCCCAGCGTCACCGTCGCCGATCACCTTTGCCTCGGGCCCACCGGTGAGCTGACGGTCGGTTACGCCGACGCCGCGAGCGGGGTCGCGCCGGCGAGCGTGACCGTCTCGATCAACGGGGTAGCGCTCACCGCCCACGCGCTCGTCTCGCCGAGCGGCGTCCGGCTCTCGCTCGCGGCCCTGCCTCCGGGGCACGTGAACGAGGGGAGCAACGAGCTGCGCCTCACCGTCGCTGACGCCGTGGGGAACGAGGCGGTGCGCGCCGTTACGTTCGAGTACGACGCCACCCCGCCCACGCTCGCGCTCGAGCCGAGCCCGGGCGTGGTGCTGACCGACCCCGCGGTGACCTTGCGGGCGACTTACGCCGACGCAGGCTGCGGGATCGACCTGACCTCGCTGGTGGTGACCCTGGACGGAGAGACCCTCACCCCGATCGCCGGGCCGAGCGGGTTCGAGCTGGCGCGTGACCTCCTCGACGGCCCGCACGCCTTCTCGGTGAGCCTGGCCGACCACGCGGGGAACTCGATCACGCGCTCGAGCAGCTTCGTGGTCGAGGCCCGGGCCGTGGCGTTCGAGCTCGGGCTCGAGCCGGCCGACCCGCGCGCGGTGGTGGTCGGGACCGAGAACGACCTGATCGTGCGGGCGCTCACGCGCACGGGGCACACCGCGACCACCTACTCCGGCACGGCCCTGATCTCGGTCAGCGACGGCCTCGGCCCGCTCGACGGACTGGTGATCAGCTTCACGCCGAGTGAGCACCGCGGCGTGTACCGCGTGCCCCGGCTAGGCTACTTCCGCTCGCTGGGCGAGCTGCTCGTCACCGCGCGCGCGCTCGCCCCGCCGCCGGACGCGATCACCGGCAGCCTCGGGGTCCAGGTCGTGCTCGACGGCGAGCCGGTCGTGCTGACGCCGCTCCCCGAGATCACGAGCGCGCCGCCCGAGGCGCTGGAGGTCGTCTCGTTCCCCGGCCAGCCGGTGTCGCTGGTGCTCGACGGGCAGGTGGTCGAGACCGCGGTCGCCGACCCGGTCACCGGGCGCGTGACCTTCTCGATCGCGCTTCCGGACGGCTCTCACACGCTCTCGGTGCGCTCGGTCGACCCCGCCACGGGCGAGGAGGTGAGCTCGTTCGAGTACGCGTTCGTGGTCGACACGGTCGCGCCGGCCGCGCCCACGATCGTCTCGCCTCGCGGCGGCGACGTCGTCCCCAACGCCCTCACGGCGCAGGGCTTCGCCGAGCCGGGGGCGCGGGTCCTGGTGTTCGCGGACGCCGCCCTCTTGGCCGCGACGAGCGCGGACGCGATCGGGTTCTTCAGCGTCTCGGGTCAGCTCCAGACGGGCGAGCACCTGCTCTGGGCCGTGGCCGTCGACCTCGCCGATCACGCCTCGCCGCCTTCGCCCGTCGTGCGGGTCCTCTCGGGGCCGGCGCCCGTCTTCGGCTGGGTGTTCGAGGCCGAGGCCCACCCCCCGCAGCCGCTGGCGGGGATCCCGATCACCCTCGAGCCCGCCGGTCTACGCACGCAGACCGCGGGCAACGGCCGCTTCGTGTTCCTGGACGTGCCGCCAGCCCAGGTCCTCGCCGCCGACGGGACCGCCCGCGGGTTCACGCGCCTGGAGGTGCCGGTCGCAGCCGTCCCGGGGCAGGTCCAGGAGATCGGCCCGCTCCTGCTCCAGCCGATTCCAAAGGATCACCTGGTGTCGGTCGCCCTCGTCGCTGGACGTGCGCCGGACGAGGTCGTCGTCCGCAATCCGGGAGCCCCCCAGGGGACGCTGACCCTCCCCGCGAGGACCTTCGTGGGTGGTGTGCCAGGCGACACGATCGAGCTGGGCGTGCTCCCGGTCGACCCGTCCCACACGCCCCTCGCCTTCCCGCCCGGACTGAGCCCGTCGCTCCTGTGGGAGCTCCTGCCTTCGGGCGCGCGCTTCAGCCCCGGGGTCTCCTTCGCGGTCCCGAACTCGACCGACCTCCCGCCTGGCGCCGTGGTCCCGCTGTACGGCCTCAAGGCGGCCCTCGGCGGCTGGGTCCCGGTCGGGTTCGGCACGGTCGATCCGACGGGCGCCCAGATCGTGACGGGTCCGATCCTGACCTCCTTCTCGCTGTTCTGCTTCAACCTGCCGGGGAGCTTGAACACGACGGTTCGCCTCAGGCTCCAAGACATCGCCGGGCGGCCTCACTCGGAGGCGCGGGTCACCATCGACGGGGTGGAGATGGCCCACGCGGGCGGCGGGACCTTCCTCCTCAACCTGCCCGGCGTCTCGCCCGATCGCGTGCTCCGAGCGATCGTCCACGCGCGCTTCCCCGACGGCCAAGGTGGGCTGATCCGGTTCTGCGGCGAATCCGATCCGACCCTTGCCCTTCCGGGTTGGACCGACCTGCAGGGCGGGGAGCCGCTCGTGGTCGGCGCGCTGGTCTCGGACGGGATCGTGACGCTCGGTGGCACCAGCGGGGTCGCGCCCGTGACGACGTTTCAGACCCTGTTCGTCTCGCTCGGCGGCCCCGCGCGGAACGGCGAGCCGCTCGTCGTCGCGGGCGCGAGCGCCGACGAGCCGGCAAAGGCCTACGTCGGCTTCGCGAACCTCGTCTACCCCGAGCCGGACGCGCCGCCCCGCGCCTCGATCGCTGAGGTGCCGTCGGCCAGCCTCACCGCACCGGCTCAGACCCAGTACTTCCCTTTCGTGGTCGAGGTGAGCGACCCCAACGGCCAGACGGTCGACGTGGTCTCGGTCGAGTACACGCTCGACGGAGGCGTCAGCTCGATTTCGAGCCTCGACTACGCGCGCGGCGATCCGCGCTCCCTCCGCTCCTCGCCCCCAGGTGGCAAGCGCTACCTGTTCGTCGCCGACTTGCTCGGCCCGAACGGCCCGCCCGAAGGCGCGCACACACTCGCGGTGCGCGTGACGGTGGAAGACCCGAGCGGCACGCAGTTCGACACCCTCTGGTCCGAGGAGGTGCCGCTCGAGATCGACCTGACCCCGCCCACCTTCGCGGCCCTGCCCGACGTAGTGGTGGAGCAGGAGGACCGCTTCGGTGCGGTCGTGAGCTACCCGCTCCCCGTCGCGACCGACAACCTCGGCCCGCCGACGGTGACGTGCTCTCCGGCCTCGGGCTCGCTGTTCCCCGCGGGGACGACGGCGGTCGTGTGCACGGCGACGGACGGCTGGGGCCGCACCGCCTCGGGGACGTTCAACGTAATCGTCCAGGACACGACGCCTCCCACGCTCGGCACCGCGCCCGACCTCGTCGTCGAGGCGGAGGGACCAGGCGGGGCGCTGGTGCGGTTCGAGCCGCCGGTGGCCTCGGACGCAGCGGACCCCTTCGTGCAGGTGGTCTGTTCGCCCGCCTCGGGGAGCGTGTTCCCGATCGACTCCTCGACGGGGGCCGCCGTCGCGACCCCAGTCACCTGCACCGCGACCGACGCCGCGGGGAACAGCGCCAGCAGCGTGTTCACCGTGCTCGTCCAGGACACCACTCCGCCGGTGTTCGCGCCGGCGAGCGACCTCGTGGTCAACGTGCCCACGGGCACGCTCCAGGCGAACGTGACCCTGAACGCGCCCGTGGCGCGCGACGCGGTCGGGCCAACCTTCCCGTTCGTGACGCTGACCGTCGCGGGCCTGAGCCACGCATCGGGCGACACGGTGCCGCTGCCTTTGGGCACCACGACCGTCGAGTGCACCGCCAGCGACTTCGCGGGCAACGTCTCCACCACGAGCTACGACGTCCTCGTCCGCGAGGCGCCGCCGCTGTTGCTCGTCGACGACGACGACGGGACCAGCGCGCAGGACCTGTACGAGGATCTCCTTGCCACGCTGTACCCCGACGAGGTCGAGGTGTGGAGCGTCCGCGAGCGCGGCTCGCCGCGTGCAGCCGATCTGCGCCCGTACGAGGCCGTGCTCTGGATCACGGGCGAGCCGGGCCTGGGGCTCTCGTTGGACGACGGCATGGCCCCGCTGCTCGCAGCCCGAGAGGAGTGGGCTCTGGCCCAGTTCCTCGACGGCGGCGGCAACCTACTCCTGATCGCGCCGCGGCTGCTGCAGGGGAGCTGTGATCTCACGAGCGGAGTCACGCTCGGCGAGTTCGCGCGGACCTGGCTCGGGATCGACCGAGCTCTGAGCAGCAACTTGGCTCCCTTTTCGGAGAAGCTCGTGGGCGCAGCGGGCTCGCTCGCTGACGGCGTCAGCGTCGCCCTTCAGAACCAAGCACGCGATCAGAGCTCTACGCAGAACTACATGCTCGTCGAGCCGAGCGCGACCCCGCCGGACCCCGCCGTCCCCGCGCTGATCGACCCCGACGTCTCAAATCCGCGGCAGGTCGCGACGCTTCAGCGCGAGCGCCGCGAGCCCAGCAGCCACCGGCTGGTCTACTCCCTGATCGACCTCTCCGAGGTCGCGCCGGTCGGGACCGACAGCAATCCGAGGCCGGTGAATCGGGTGCTGCTGCAGCGGTACGTGGACTGGCTGCGTGCGGCACCACTCCTTCGCTGGACGCAGCCCAGCGCGGGCAGCACGAGCGTGCCGACCAACGCCCACGTCGACCTCGTGCTGCGCAAGGAGCTGGACCCTGCCTCCGTTACAGCCCACGTCACGCTCGCCGAAGCCAGCTCGGGCAGCCCGATCGCCTTCTCGCACGAGTACTTCGCGGCCACGCGGACGCTGCGCCTCAACCCGGCGGCGGCGCTGGCCCCGGGAACCGACCACGTGGTGACCCTCGCGTCCGGGCTCGCCTTCGCTGACACGTCCACCCTCAGCGCGCCGATCAGCGTCGCGTTCCAGACGGGCGCAGCCCCCGACGTCACGGCTCCGCCCTCGCCTCCGGCCCCGGTCGGGATCGAGGTCGCGAGCACCGACGGGCGCGTCCTGCTGAAGCTCCCGCCGTTCGCCGAGGAGGGCCTGTCCTATCACGTGCTCCGAAGCCCGGCGGGTGCCGGGACGTGGACTCGAGTGAGCACAGGCCCGGTGCGGGCCGAGTTGTTCGAAGACACGGTCCCGACCGGGGTCCCGCTGGAGTACGCGCTGATCGCGGTCGACACCTCCCTCAACGAGAGCGCACTCGGGACACCCTCGGACCCGGTCGTCTCGTTCGACCTCCAGGGCCCGATCGTCGAGATCACGGCGCCCGAGAGTCTGTACCGTACGAGCACCGCCGACGTGGTCGTGCGGGGCCTCGTCGACGACCCCGGAGCCACGGTCACCGTGAACGGCACGCTGGCTCTCCTCACGGGCGTGAGCTGGGAGCGGACGGTCCCCCTGACGCGCGAGGGTGAGCTCCCCCTCTCGATCGTCGCTACCGACGCGGCCGGGAACCGCTCGCACTACGTGCGCACGGTGATCCACGACACGACGGCGGCTACACCTCGGAGCGTGAGCGCGGTCGCCCAGGCGGACGGGTCCGTGCGGCTCGAATGGGCCGACTCGGGAGAGCTCGACCTCGTGGCGCACCGGATCGCTCGTCGGCTCTCCGGCGAGCCGGGCTTCACTCTGCTCCCAACCGAGGTCCCGATCCCGCAGCGCGTGTTCGTCGACACCGGCGGGGCGGCCGGCGCCGAATACACGGTGCGCGCGGTCGACGACCTCGGGAACGAGAGCGACGACACCGCCCCTGTGCCGGCCGTACCGTTCAGCGGCGGCTTCGCGGGAGGCGGCGGCGGGGGTGGCGGTGGCTCCTCCGGCAGCGGCGGGGGCGTGCTGCTTCCGGGCGGCAGCTCGACGCTCTCGGAGAGCGAGTACGTGGAGCTGGCTCCTCCAGCAGCACCCATGGGCAGCGGAACGCTCGATCACGTGATCGCGGTGAGCGGCGGATTCTTCTGGCCCTCCATACAGCCGAGCTATGCGTCGACGGGCAAGAGCCTCCAGCTCGGCGGAGTCGACGAGCTGCGTGTGCTGCCGGGCCCACCGGTCCAGACCTTCCCCCTTGTGACTCAAGCGCTTCCCGGCCCGCGAGGGCGGTACTGGCGAGTGGAGGCTCCTGCGTCATACGGCTACCGCCTTTCGGCGCCGGACGGACTCGGTGCTGCGTTGCGAGTCAGCTTCGAGCTTCCTGCGGGCTACTACTTCGCGCGAGCGGACTCGGACGGGAACGGGTTCACCGACGGTGCTCTGGTCTCCCCCGATGAGGTCCTGAGCGAGGAGATCTTCGCGTTCGATCTGCTCACCTTCGCGTACGGAAGTGTCGAGAACCCGAGCCCGGCGTTCCGGGACGTGCGCTGTCCCTGGAGCCCGACCGATCGTGCGATCGCCTATCCGAGGCCTGACGGCTGGCCGTGGTATGGCG
>CAZMSZ010000202.1:0-13189 GCA_964569055.1 uncultured Planctomycetota bacterium
CCGCTACCTCGAGCGCGTCCCCGGCTGCTTCTTCTTCGTAGGCGCCCGCGACGAGGCGAACGGCAAGGTCCACCCCCATCACTCCCCCCTATTCGACATCGACGAGCGCGCCCTGGAGATCTCGGCCCGCTTGCTCGAGGAGTGCGCGCGCCGCTTCCTATCCCCAAACCCACGTTTGGGGTAGCGGCGTGGGGCTGGACGTGGGCTATCGGGCTGGCGAGCTGGCGGTCGAAGGGGGCGGCGGCGCGGCGTGCGTACGTGGGGGCACGCTCGGGCTGCGCTGGGCGCAGGCCGAGCTTCGCTGGCGCCGGGCACGTGTTCGCGGCGGCCGGCTCGCCGCTCAGCGCGGGGGGGCGCGCTCGCACTGCGCGCCGTGGAAACGAACCATCCAGTAGGTGCCGTAGGGGAACTTCGCGTCGCGCTCGCCGGCGCACCAGCGGCGCAGGGCACAGTGGACGCGGAAGCGGAAGTCGACCAGGCCGTCGAGGAGCTCGACCCGCAGCTTGGGGTCCTTGCAGGCGATCCTCGGGTTGCGCGCGAAGGACGGGGACGTCTCGTCGGGGCAGTCGCGCGCGTCCTGCGCCTTGATCTTGGCCATGCCCTTGAAGCTCGTCAGCCCCTCCTCCTCGCGCTCGGCCATGACCTTGGCCAGGTAGGCGTCGAGGCGGCGGCGGAAGTGGGCGCGGACCTCCTCCTGGCTCATGCGCTCGTAGCCGGGCGGGGGGGTGATCGTGAGCTTCACCTCCTTGGGCAACGTGCTGCGCTGACGCACGGGGCGAGGCGCGCGCTGCTTGTCCTTCCGGCGACGTCGGCGGCGCCGGCTCGGGTCGCGGGCGCGGTCGCGCGCGTTGAGGCGGCGCTGCGCCTCCTGGCGCAGGCGGCGGAGGCGGCGGCGCCGCTCCTCGCGGGCCGGGCCGTAGGTGGGCTCACTGCCCTTGGGCGCGCACCTACCGAAGAAGGCGCCCTCGGGCCTGGGGATCACCAGCGTCTTGCCGAAGTCCTCGGGCAGGAACCTCACCCCCTCCCAGGCCTCGGGCGTCGGCACCAGCCCGTCCTTCACCACTTGCGCCCACACGTAGCAGAGCTGCTCCTCCTGATCGGGCAGGGTGTGGACCTCGGTGTTGCCGTAGGAGCCCGGCTTGGACCAGAGGTTCTCGCTCCGGTCGTAGTGGGCGTTGAGGGCTCTCGCCACGTTCTCGTTGAGGTCGTGCTCGAAGTCGGAGAGGCTGGAGCGGCCCTCCGCGTCGGTGACGCCGAGGTGGTAATGCGTGCTCTCGAACGTCGCCGCGTGGATCGCGATCCCGTGGCGCTCCTGGGCCAGACCCAGGCAGTACAGCACCACCTGGTTCACGAACGGGCTCGGGTTCAAGAACAGGGTGCGCGAGCGCGTGCGGCGGCAGACGGTGTGGCTCTGGCGCGGCACGAGGCGGCGGGGGTCGGTCATGGCGTGGCCCGTGGCAAGCGGGAGGCCGCTGTCCCGGAGTCGCCATGGGTCAGTTAGGCGTCCGTTCGTTCCGACGGTGAGGCGTTGCCGAAACGAACGGGCAATTCTTGCTCGCCGGCGCAGTGGGAGAGAGACGAGGGCTGCGGTGTGGGCTCGGCGTCGCGGCAGCACCGGCTCGCGCCGCGGGGCTCGCCGTCAGTTGCTTGCCATGGGCATGCCCGCGGCGGGGCGACGTGGCGGCGCCGTCATGAACCAGGCGCCGCCGAGGACCAGCGCCCACAGCAGGAGCTGGCTGCCGCGCGCGAGCTGGTGCACCTCGTAGCGGCCGCTCTCGAGGTCCACCGCCACGTAGATCGGGCGGCGGTCGCGGTCGATCGTGGCGAACTGCGCGTCCCAGTAGACGACGCTCCCCGACTCCACCGCCGCGATCGGGACGCGCAGGCGGTCGAGCGGGACCTCGGGCGGCGGCGTGAACGGCGCGCGCCAGGGCTCGCCGTCGGGGCCGGCCATTCGCGGGAGGCGCTGGATCAGCTCGGGCGGGCGGAGGGGGCCGACCTGGTAGTGGGCCACGTGCTCACCCTCGCGCACCAGCGCGTCGCTCGTGTGCGGGAACGTCCAGCGCGGCACCGCCAGGGCGGCCGGGCCGCCGGGCGCGTGCGCCGCGCCCCAGGCGGCGAGCGCGTGGGTGGCCAGGAGGAGCGCGCCCAGGCCGCCCAGCCCGCCGCGCGCCGCGCGCCTGCCAGCCGCCGCGTCGCGCCGACCGCGGAGGCCGGCCCACATCGCCAGGGCCACGGTCAGCGCGAGCAGCCAGGGCGCCACGATCGGCAGGCCGTCGCTCGCCGCCAGCCAGCCCGAGAACGGCCACAGGAGCGCCGTCCCGAACGGGGTCGCCACGTCGAGCAAGAGGTGCGTCCCGAGCGCGGCGGCGCTCACCGCGAGCGCGCGGCGCGGCGTGAGGCCGGTCGCCTCCTTCGCGGAGCCACGCCTGGCCACCGCCGCCGCCGCCAGCGCCAGCGCGCCCACGCCCAGGAGCGAGTGGGTGAACGTGCGGTGGTGCACCAGGTACAGCTCGGCCGACAGCACCTCGAGCACGTGGTCGGCGTCGGGCAGGAGCGCCGCCACCGCGCCCAGGCGGCTCAGGCGGCGCGCGAGCGCGGGGTCGGCGCCGGCCGGCGCGAGCGCCCGCCCGGTCAGGGCGCCGACGGCGGCGTGGGTGGCGAAGTCCAAGGGACCTCCGGGCGGCGGCGCCGCGCGCCGGCTCAGGATACGACCGCAGCGCCGTCGCGCCGGAGCGCCGGCGCGCCGTCGCGTGCCTCGTCGCCCTCAGGCCGTAGAATGCCCGGCCTTTCAACCTCCGGGAGGAGTCATGCCCAAGGGGAGCTGCCCCGAGTGCGAGGGCGAGGTCGGCGTCGGCGACGACGTGATGGCGGGTGAGATCGTCCAGTGCCCCGACTGCGGGGTCGATCTGGAGGTGGTGAGCGCCAAGCCCCTCGAGCTGGCGCGCGCCCCCGAAGAGGAAGAGGACTGGGGCGAGTAATGCGCGTCGGCCTGTTGATCTCGCGCGTCCGCGTGGAGGAGAAGCTCCTGATCAAGGAGCTCGACCGCCGCGGCGTCGCCTACGACCTGATCGACGACCGTAAGCTGGTGCTCGACCTCTCCCGGCCGAGCCTCACCGAGTACGACGTCATCGTCGAGCGCTGCATCAACCACAGCCGCGCGCTGTTCGCGCTCAAGATCCTCGAGGACTGGGGGATCCGCTGCGTGAACCGCTACCACGTGGCGGACGTCTGCGGCAACAAGCTGCTCACCAGCTCGGCGCTCGGCAAGGCCAAGGTCCCCCAGCCGCGCTGCAAGATCGCGTTCACGCCCGAGTCCGCGGTCGAGGGCATGGAGGAGATCGGCTACCCCGTGGTGCTCAAGCCGGGCGTCGGCTCGTGGGGGCGCCTGCTCTCCAAGATCAACGATCGCGAGGCGGCCGAGACGGTGCTCGAGCACAAGGAGCTGCTCGGGAGCTACCACCACTCGATCTTCTACATGCAGGAGTTCATTCGCAAGCCGCTGCGCGACATCCGCGGCTTCGTGGTCGGCGACGAGACGGTGGCCGCGATCTACCGCAACTCGGAGCACTGGATCACCAACACCGCCCGGGGCGCCAAGGCGAGCAACTGCCCGATCACGCCCGAGCTGAACGACCTGTGCGTGCGCGCCGCCAAGGCCGTCGGCGGGGGGGTGGTGGCGGTCGACGTGCTCGAGGACCCCGAGCGCGGGCTCCTCGTGAACGAGGTCAACTACACCATGGAGTTCCGCAACTCGATCGCCCCGACCGGGGTCGACATTCCCGCCAAGGTGGTCGACTACGTGCTCGGCGTCGGGCGGGGCGACATCGTCCAGGACTCCTGAGCCGTGGGCGAGCGCGCGCGAGTCTCGATCGTGGGCGCCTCCGGCTACGCCGGGGGCGAGCTCCTGCGCCTGCTCCTCGACCACCCGCAGGTCGAGGTGGCGCAGGTCACCTCCGAGCGGCAGGCGGGCAAGCTCGTCCACGCCGTGCACCCCAACCTGCGCGGGCGAACCGACCTCAAGTTCGTCCCGCAGCAGCAGCTCGCGCCGTGCGACGTCCTGTGCCTGGCCCTGCCCCACGGCAAGGCCCAGGGGCGGATCGTCCAGTACGCGGAGAAGGCGGCGCGGATCGTCGACCTCTCCGCCGACTTCCGCCTCGGCGACCTCGCGCTCTACGAGACGTGGTACGGCGAGCCGCACCAGGCGCCCGCCTGGCAGGACAAGTTCGTGTACGGCCTGCCCGAGACGCGGCGCGAGGCGCTGGCGGGCGCCAGCTACGTGAGCGGGGTGGGCTGCAACGCCACCGCCTCGATCCTGGCGCTCCTCCCGCTGGTGCGCGCCGACCTGATCGACCGCGCCCGCCCGGTGGTGGTCGACCTCAAGGTCGGCTCGTCGGAGGGCGGCAACTCCCCCTCCGAGGGGAGCCACCACCCCGAGCGCAGCGGCGCGGTCCGCTCGTTCGCGCCGGTGCGGCACCGCCACGCCGCCGAGGTGGCGCAAGAGCTCGGGCTCGAGGCGCACCTCTCGGTGACCTCGATCGAGATGGTCCGCGGCGTCCTCGCCACCGCGCACTGCTTCGCCGCCCGCCCGCTCGAGCTCAAGGACCTGTGGCGCGCCTACCGCGGGGCCTACGGCAAGGAGCCGTTCGTGCGCCTGGTCCGCGCCGAGACCGGGATCCACCGCTACCCCGAGCCCAAGCTGCTCGCCGGCAGCAACTACGCCGACGTGGGGTTCGAGTACGACCCCCAGACCGGGCGGCTGGTCTCGCTGTGCGCGATCGACAACCTCGTGAAGGGCGCCGCCGGGAGCGCGCTTCAGAGCCTGAACATCATGATGGGCTGGGAGGAGACCCTGGGGCTGGGCTTCCCGGGGCTCCACCCGATCTAACCCGCGAGGGGCACGAGCGTGCTGGTCATCAAGGTCGGCGGGGCCGAGGGGGTGGACTACGACGCGGTGTGCGCGGACCTGGCCGCGCTCGCGCGCGAGGGGCGCCGCTGGGTGCTCGTCCACGGCGGCTCTCACGAGACGAACGTGGTCGCCGAGAAGCTCGGCCACCCGCCGCAGTTCCTGACCTCCGAGGGCGGCTTCACCTCGCGCAAGACCGACCGCACCACGCTCGAGATCTTCGAGATGGTCTACTGCGGCAAGCGCAACAAGGGCCTGGTCGAGAAGCTGCAGGCCCTGGGCGTGAACGCGCTCGGCCTGTCGGGGATCGACGGGCGCCTGCTCGAGGGGCCGCGCAAGAAGACGCTCAAGGCGGTCGACCCGGGCACGGGCAAGCGCATGGTGGTGCGCGACACCTACACCGGCACGGTCAAGCGGGTGAACGCGGAGCTGTTGCGGCTCCTCACCGACGCCGGCTACTGGCCGGTGATCTGCCCGCCCGCGATCAGCGACGAGTCGGAGGCGATCAACGTCGACGGCGACCGCGCCGCCGCCAGGATCGCGGGCGCGCTCGGGGCCGAGACGCTGGTGATCCTCAGCGACGTGCCCGGCGTGCTGCGCGCGTTCCCCGACCCGGCCTCGCTGATCGAGCGCCTCCCGCGGGGCGAGCTCGAGGCGGCGCGCGAGAAGTACGCGCAGGGGCGCATGAAGATCAAGCTGCTCGGGGCCGAGGAGGCGCTCGAGGAGGGCGCCAAGCGGGTGATCCTGGGCAACAGCCGCGGCGAGCGCCCCGTGCGCGACGCCCTCGCGGGGAAGGGGACGGTGATCGAGTGACGAGCCACACGCTGAGCACGACCGCCGAGGTGATCGCCCTCGAGGCGGCCCACACCAGCGGGGTCTACCCCAAGCGGCAGGTGGCGCTGGTCAAGGGCGCCGGGGCGCGGGTGTGGGACGCCGACGGGAACGAGTACGTCGACTGCGTGGCCGGGATCGGCTCGGGCAACGTCGGCCACTGCCACCCCAAGGTGGTCGAGGCGATCCGGGCCCAGGCGGGCGAGCTGCTCATGTGCCCCGAGAGCTTCTACCACCCGCTGCGGGCCCGCCTGCTCGGGCGGCTCACCGCCGCCGCCGGCATGCCGCGCGCGTTCCTCTGCAGCTCGGGCACCGAGGCCAACGAGGGCGCGCTCAAGTTCGCTCGCCTGTTCACCAAGCGGTCCGGCGTGGTCGCCTGCATGCGCGGCTTCCACGGGCGCAGCATGGGCGCGCTGTCGGCCACCTGGGAGAAGCACTACCGCGAGCCGTTCCTGCCGCTGGTCCCCGGCTTCAGCCACGTCCCCTACGACGACCTCGCCAAGCTCGAGGCCGCCGTCACCGACGAGACCGGCGCGGTGCTGCTCGAGGTGGTGCAGGGCGAGGGGGGCGTACGCCCCGGCTCGGCGGAGTTCCTGGCCGGCGCGCAGCGCCTGTGCCGCGAGCGCGGCGCGCTCCTGATCCTGGACGAGGTCCAGACCGGGTTCGGCCGCACCGGCGCCATGTTCGCCTTCCAGCGCTACGGGCTCGAGCCCGACCTGGTGTGCGTGGCCAAGTCGCTCGGCGCCGGCGTGCCGGTGGGCGCGATCCTGATCGGCGAGCGCCTCGGCGAGCTGCCGCCCCGCGTGCACGGCTCGACCTTCGGCGGCAACCCGCTGGCCTGCGCCACGGCCCTGGCCGTGCTCGACGTGATCGAGGAGGAGGGCCTCGCCGCCCGGGCCGAGGCGCTGGGCGCCAAGTTCCGCGCGGCGCTGGCCGAGCTCGGCTCCCCCCTGGTGCGCGAGGTGCGCGGGCTGGGGCTGATGGTCGGGGTCGAGCTCAAGCGCAAGGTGGCGCCGGTGGTCGAGGCCCTGTTCCGCCGCGGCGTGCTGGCGCTGCCCACCGGGACCACCGTGATCCGGTTCCTCCCCCCGCTGGTGATCGAGGAGGAGCTCCTGCTCGGGCGCGTGGTGACCGCGGTCGGCGAGGCGCTGGCCGAGGTCGCGGCCAGCGCGGAGCAGGAGGGTTGACGCCGAGCGACGAGCAGGCGGCGGAGCTGCTCGAGGCGCTGGTGCGCACGCCCAGCGTCTCGGGCGCCGAGCGCGCCGCGTCCGAGCTGCTGGTGGCGCGCATGCGCGAGCTCGGCTTCACCCACGCCGAGGTGGACGCGGCGGGCAACGCGGTCGGCCACATGGGCGACGGGCCGCGGCGGCTGGTCCTGCTCGGGCACATCGACACCGTCCCCGGCGAGGTGCCGGTGCGCCGCGAGGGCGACCTGCTCTACGGGCGCGGCGCCGTCGACGCCAAGGGGCCGCTGGTCGCCTTCACCTGCGCGGCCGCGCGCGCCGGCGTGCGCGAGGGCTGGACGGTGACCGTGGTCGGCGCGGTCGAGGAGGAGGCCCCGACCAGCAAGGGCGCCCGCCACGTGGCGCCGCTGTGGCGCCCCGAGGCCTGCGTGATCGGTGAGCCCAGCGGCTGGGACGCGCTGACCCTCGGCTACAAGGGCCGCACCCTGGTGCGCTATCACCGCGCGCAGCCCGTCGGTCACTCGGCCGGCCCCGAGCGCGCCGTGGGCGAGCACGGGGTCGAGCTGTGGAACGCGCTGTTCGCCAGGGGCGAGGCGCTCAACCGCGCCCACGAGCGGGTGGTCGACCAGCTCACCCCCTCGTTGCTCGCGATCCAGACCAGCAGCGACGGGCTCCACGAGGCGGTCGAGCTGAAGATCTCCTGGCGCACCCCGCCGTGGTTCGAGCTCGAGCCCTGGCTGGCCGCCGCCCGCGAGCTCGCCGCCCCCGGCGAGCTCGAGCTGCTCGAGTCGGTCCCCGCGCACCGCGACGGCAGCCGCACCCCGCTGGTGCGCGCGTTCCTCCCCGCGATCCGCGCCCAGGGCGGGACCCCGCGCTTCAAGCAGAAGACCGGCACCTCCGACATGAACGTGGTCGGCCCCGCCTGGGGCTGCCCGATCCTGGCCTACGGCCCGGGCGACTCCACCCTCGACCACACCCCGCACGAGCACGTAGACCTAAACGAGCTCGCGCGCAGCGTGGCGGTGCTGACCACGGCGATCGAGCGGCTCTGCGCCGCGAGCTGAGCGGCCACGCGCCGGGCCGCGCTCGGTGCGACGTCGCGCCCGGCGAGCGTGGTCGCGGGCCGCCGGACGCTGACCGTGTCCTCGCTCCCCGCGCGAGCGAAACCGGGCCCCCGAGGGCGCGTTCACCCGTAGGATCACGCCCGGAGGACGCCATGCTCAGACTCGCCCTGGTCCCGCTCCTGCTCCTCGTGTTGGGCTCCACCGTCGGGGCTCAGGACCGCCCCGCGAAGAAGCCGCCCGCGCAGGCCCTCGGCGACGCGACGCTCGCGTTCGGCCTCGATCTGCATCGGCTGCTCGCGGCCGAGGGGGGCAACGTCTTCTTCTCGC
This sequence comes from uncultured Planctomycetota bacterium, assembly GCA_964569055.1. Lineage (GTDB taxonomy): Bacteria > Planctomycetota > J058 > J058 > J058 > JAWLGW01. Next base: position 8,313 of record CAZMSZ010000202.1, read on the forward strand.
CCTACTCGATCTCGGTCGCCCTCTCCATGGCGCGCGAGGGCGCGCGGGGCGAGACCGCGGCCCAGCTCGACCGGGTCCTCCGCCTCCCGCCCGCGCCGGCCGTGGCGCATCAGAGCCTGACTCCGCTCCTGCAGCCCGGCAGCGTCGAGGACTGGGCGAACGGCTGGGATCCCGACCAGGAGCCCGAGCTCGTCCCGGCCTACACGCTCGAGGTCGCCAACGCGCTGTGGGTGCAGGAGGGCTTCGACTGCCTGCGCCCGTTCACCAGCGCGCTCGAGGAGCGCTATGGCGCGCCGCTCCAGCGGCTCGACTTCGCCCACAGCGCGGCCGCCCGCGCGCGGGTCAACGCCTGGGTGGCCGAGCGGACCCGCGACCGGATCCGCGACGTCGTGCCCGAGGGCTCGCCCAGCCCCGACACGCGCCTCATGCTCGCAAACGCGATCTACTTCAAAGCCCCCTGGGACGAGCCGTTCGAGGCGGAGGCCACCCGCGAGCAGACCTTCCACACCGAGGGCGGCGAGGTGCGCGCGCCGTTCATGCGCACGGTGAGCCGCATGCCCTACGCCGAGGACACGATGGCGCAGGTGCTGACGCTCCCCTACCGAGGGGACGGCTGCTCGCTGCTGGTGGTCCTCCCCCGGGCGAAGGACGGCCTGGCGCCGCTCGAGCGCGACCTCACCCCTGCGCGCCTCGCGAGCTGGCTGGCGAAGCGCCGGCGCGTGCGCGTCGACGTCCAGCTCCCCCGCTTCGAGACGACCTACGCCGTCGACCTCTGCGACGCGCTCGCCCGCCTGGGCATGCCGCTCCCGTTCGACGAGCAGGCCGACTTCTCGGGCGTGACCGCCGCGGAGCGCCTGCGGATCGGCGCGGTGTTCCACAAGGCGTTCGTGGCGATCGACGAGAACGGGACCGAGGCGGCGGCGGCGACGGTGGTCGAGATGGCGACCTTGGGCCTGCCCCAGGCGGAGCCCGACCCGATCCCGTTCGTGGCCGACCGCCCGTTCCTGTTCGCGATCGTGCACGAGCTGACGGGCTGCGTGCTGTTCCTGGGCCGGATCGCCGACCCGACCGCCAAGTAGTCGCTCCCTCAGCGCGCCGGGAGGCGCGCCGCCGGGAGCGGCCCTTCGTGGCTGAGGAGCGGCGCGAGGAGCGGGTCGGCGAGCACGGCCTCGATCGGGTGCGCGATCCCGTCGATCCGGCAGGTCGCCCACACCAGGCGGGCGCCGTGGCTGTAGTCGGCGTAGCTCCGCTCATGGACCGTGCTCAGCGGCTGGATCGGGCGGCCGTCGGGGCGGTGCCAGCCGTAGATCGCGACGCGGTCGGGGCGGGCCCACAGCCGGGCCGAGAGGACCACGTCCTTCTTGTGCCCGGCGAGGAGCACGCCCGACGCCAGGCCGCGCGCCTCGCGCTGCGCCTCGATCCGGCGCTGGTGCTCGGCGGCGTATTCGGCGCTCATCATGGTCGGCCCCGGCGGGAGCGGGATCGGGCTGAGGCGACCCGGCGCGGCCGCCCAGATCGCGTCGACCAGCGCGACGGTCGGCAGCACGCACCCCAGGCGGTCGGCCACGCGCTGCGCGCCGTCGGCGCTGAGCGGCGCGCGGACGAAGTCGGCGTCGCTGCCGACGGCGAGGTAGTCGGGGGTCACCCACACCGTGACCTCACGCCACGCCCCGCCCGCGTCGCGCGCGCGGAACGCGACCGGGTGGAGCGTCCGCAGCGCCTCGGGCAGGTTGCCCGCCTCGAGCGCGGCGACCGCCTCCTCGTCGCGCCGCGCGCGCGGGAGCGGCGCGATCCGCGCCACGAAGGCCCGGCCGCCCTCGGCCCCGGCCGGGCGCGGGGGACAGCGCGGGTTGACGAACGCGCCCGGCGGCGGCGCGGCGCCGGCGGGGGCGCCCGGATCGGCGGCCGGCGCCTGCTCGAGCGCCGCGACCGTGAGCGGACCGACGACCCCGTCCGCGACCAGGCCGGCGGACGCCTGGAAGGCGCGCACCGCCGCCTCGGTCCGCGGGCCGAACACGCCGTCCGCCGCGAGCGGCCGCCCGAGCGCGCGCGCCAGCGCGGTCTGCAGCGCGACGACGGCAGCGCCGCGGCTCCCGCGGGCGAGCAACGCGTCGCCCGCCCTCGCCGCGGCCAGCGACGTGGCCTCGTTCGGCGTGAGGTCGGCCCGCGCGGGGAGGGCGGCGAGCAGGAGCCCGAGCGACGCGAGCAGCGCGGCGAGGACGGTGCGCACGAGGGACCTCCGGGCCGGACCGGCCCGATCGCTCTAGCCCCCGGCCTGCCGCCCCCGTGCGCGTGCGCCCGCCGCACGCGCGACGGGGCGCTACCCGTCTGCAGGGCCGACTTGCGAGGCCGTGCGGAGCTGACATCCCGACCCAGGGTTGCGCCGCGTGCCGCTACCCAGGGTGGGGCCGTGCGGCGGATGCGCGGCTCGCGCACGCTCCGCGCTGCGTCAGCCGCGGCTGGCGGTGGCGAGCGGGTCGGCGGCCTCGAGGCGGATCTGGATGCGGGTCGCGCGCCGGTCGTCGGCCTCGGTCACGACGAACACGGCGCCGTCGTGGACCACCTGATCGCCCTTGGCCGGGATCCGCCCCAGCCGGAGCGCTATGAACCCGCCGATCGTCTCGACGTCCTCGTCCTCGGGGATCCGGGTGCCGACCTCCTCGTTGAGGGTGTCGATGTCGAGCTTGGCGTCGACGTCGACCAGGCCCTCCGAGAGGCGGCGCAGCGGCACGTCCTCCTTGTCGTGCTCGTCGTCGATCTCGCCTATGATCTCCTCGATCAGGTCCTCGATCGTGACCAGCCCGGCCGTGCCGCCGTACTCGTCGGCCACGATCGCGATGTGGACCTTGCGCGAGCGCAGCTCGACGAGCAGGTCGGCCACGCGCTTGGTCTCGGGCACGAAGAACGGCTTGCGCGCCAGGCTGGCCCACTGCGCGCCGTTGCCGTCGCGGGTGGCGCGGAGCAGGTCCTTGACCATCAGGATCCCCACGATCTTGTCGAGGCTGCCGTCGGTCACGGGCAGCCGCGACTTCTCGTGCTGCAGCGCGACCTCGAGCACGGCGTCGAGGTCGTCCTTGAGGTCGACCGAGACGATGTCGATCCGCGGGGTCATGACCTCGGCCACGTCCGCGTCGCGGAAGTACATCAGGTTCTCGATCACCCCCTTGGTCGCCTCGTCGATCACGCCCTCGCTCTCGCCCGCCAGCGCGGCCGAGAGGATGTCGTCGCGGACCTCCTGCTTCTCGTCGACCTCGGCCACGCCCCACAGGCGCAGCGCCAGCTGGGAGAGCCCGCCGAACACCCAGATCAGCGGCAGGCACAGGCGCTCGAGCACCACCAGCGCGCGCTCGAGCTCCAGCACCACGACCTCGGCGCGCCGCTCGCCGATCGCGAAGGGGATCGTCTGCGCGAGCGCCACGAACACGCCCACGCCGAGCAGGAGCGCCTCGCCGCCGGCGAGCGCCCAGCGCAGGCCGTCGGCCTCGGGGATCGCGAGCGAGGCGCGGCGCAGCACCAGCGCCGTCAGCGCGGCGACCCCGCACACCACCAGTGTGCCGCGCAAGGCCGTCAAGGCGACGAACAGCCGCTCCTCCCGGTCGAGGAGGGCGCGGACACGCTTCATGCGCTCGTCGTCGCGCTCGAGCAGCTCCTCGAACCGCGCCAACGAGTAGGAGCGAAGCGCTCCCAGAGCCAACGATGCGAAGCAACTGCCGATGGCCGCCGCGGCGACCACCAGCCAACCTATCGAAGGGTCCACGCGAGATCGATTCTACGGCCCACGCCGCGGAATCGAAAGGCGTGGAGCGGACCGCGGCCATCGCCGGCTGCTTCTGTTGACAGGCGGGCCGCACGCCCCTAACGTCTCCCCGAACCTGCCCGGGGTCCCCATCCGCCCGGTCAGCTCCTGGAGCGCGCCTTGTCCGACGAGCCCGAGGACCGCCGACCCGACCCCAGCCGAGAGCGCGCCGAGCGCCCCCCGCGCGGCCTGTTGATCGCCGCGTTCCTCGTGTTCGTGATGCTGCTGCTCGCGTTCGCCCCCGAGGGGATCGGCAAGGGCCTCGGCCAGCAGCCGCTCGAGCTGATGGAGTTCAAGCGCCTCCTGCGCACCAACTCGGTGGCCGAGGTGCGGCTCAACGGCACCCAGGCCCAGGTCGCGCTGCGGCCGGGCCGGCTCGAGGGCGAGGCGGTGCCGCTGCGGCGGGTGGTCTACTTCAACTCGCCCGAGGCCGCGCTCAGCGTCGAGGAGCTGATCAGCCGGCTCGCCGAGGAGGAGGGGATCGACACCGAGGTCCTCTCGGAGCCCAAGAACGAGCTGCTCACCCAGGTGCTGCTGTGGTTCCTCCCCACGCTGCTCCTGATCGCGGTGATCTACTTCTTCTTGTTCCGCCAGTTCCGCGGCCCCGGCGGGCCGGGCTCGCTGATCCAGTTCGGCAAGAGCCGCCACCGGCTCGCGGGCGAGAAGGCGACCGCGGTCACGCTCAAGGACGTGGCGGGCGTCGAGGAGGCGCGGCAGGACATCGGCGAGATCATCGCCTTCCTCAAGGACCCCAAGAAGTTCTCCCGCCTCGGCGGGCGGATCCCCAAGGGCGTGCTCCTGATCGGCCCGCCCGGGACCGGCAAGACGCTGCTCGCCAAGGCGACCGCCGGCGAGGCGGGCGTGCCGTTCTACTCGGTGAGCGGCTCGGACTTCGTCGAGATGTTCGTGGGCGTCGGCGCCAGCCGCGTGCGCGACCTGTTCGAGAAGGCGAAGGAGAGCTCGCCCTGCATCATCTTCCTCGACGAGGTCGACGCCGTCGGCCGCCGGCGCGGGAGCGGCATGGGGGGCGGCCACGACGAGCGCGAGCAGACGCTCAACCAGATCCTGGTCGAGATGGACG
>CAZMSZ010000203.1:0-13158 GCA_964569055.1 uncultured Planctomycetota bacterium
GAGGTCCTCTCCCTGCCGTGAGGAGGAGAAGAGAGAGCTGTCGCTGGCGAGGTCAGCTCCCTTGCCTGAGGGGAGGCTGACCGCCAAGGGAGGGCGCCAAGAGCACCACCTCAGCGCGACAGCCTGCAGCGGCGGGCGAGGAGCTCGCAGGCAGGCGACAGCCGTTCTGGCATTCCCATTGATATTGCTGTTGATATTCCGTGTTGTCTTCCTTGCCTCACCGCGACAGCATCTCCTCGAACACAGCGAGCCATTCACCGCGACAGCGTCTCCTCGAACACCGTGAGCGCCGCCTCCCCCTCGTGCACCACGGGGCCGTCGGCGAACGCCACCAGCTCCAGGCGGCGGCCGGGGTAGCCGGTCGCCGGGTCGGGGGCGGGGTGGCGGGTCATGTAGACCGCGTAGCGCGCGAGCTGCTGGGCCGGCATGGTCAGGCGGCCCGCGATCTCGGTCACGCCGGGCACGTCGGGGCGGGCGTCGGGCGAGGCGTCCACCGCGATTCGGAAGGCGAGGTCGGGGTCGAACGCGCGGTAGACCACCTCGGTACACACCACCGCGTCGTCGCTGGCGAAGTCGAACTCGAAGTCGTAGGGGCGGCCCCGGAGCGCGAGCGCGCGGCGGATCGCCAGGGCGAGCTGCTCGGGCGCGAGGAGCGGGCGCAGCACCGCGGCGAAGTCCTTCTGCACGGCGTGGCGCAGCGAGCTGAGCACCACCCCGTCGGAGACCGCCTCGATCACCCGCGCCGGCCCGTCCGGCGCCGGCCGGCGACAGGCGGCCAGCGCGGCGGCCGCCAGCGGGTCGTCCTTCAGGCGCCGCCCCGGCCCCAGCGGGAGCGCGCCCCACGCCTCGGGCGGCCCGAGGTAGATCATGGCGTGCGGCCAAAAGCCGGGGAGGAACGCGTTCGACAAGAACAGGTCCTGGCGCACGAGCACGATGTCCCCGGGGCGCAGCAGCCCCTCGAGCCGCGCCAGGGCCGCGTCGTCGATCCGCGGCGGCGGCTCGGCCCAGCGCGTGTGGCCCAAGAAGCGGCTGATCCCCTCGACCGCTTGGTTGAAGGGGAGCGTGACCCCCTCCTTGAGCCGCGCGTCCCACAGCTCCTTCCAGGCGCTGAACCGGCTGACCCGGTCCGCCTCGGCCGCGGCGCGCGCCTGTGGCAGGCGGGTCAGCGCGGCCGCGACCTCGCCCGCGAGCGGCCCCTCGGCCGGCGGCGGGCCCTCCTCCACCCAGCGCGCGTCGAGCTCCCCGTAGAGGTCGCCGAGGTCGCCGTCGAGGCGCAGCGCGAGCAGCCCGCGCACCGAGCCGGCGGGGAGCCGCCCGGGCGGGCGCCCGGGGCCGAGCGGCACCAGGCGCGCCTCGGCGTCGAGCGCCTTGTAGAGCGGGTTGCGGTGCCGCCACTCGTGGGCCCACACCCGGAGCAGGGCGCGCCCGCCCACCAGCGTCTCGAGCAGGCGGTCGAGCGCGCCTTCGACCACGTAGCGCGCGTACTGCGCGGCGAGGAGCGCCTCGCGCCGCAGCGAGCAGGCGGGGTCCTGCGCGGGGAGCCGCCAGCGGGCGAGCGTGTTGAGCGCCCGGTGCAGCGCCCGGAAGGCGCGCACCTGCGCGGCGCGCGCGAACTCGGTCTCGCTCGGGGTCAGGAGCGCCTCGGACTCGCTCGCCGCCGCGCGGCCGAGCACGGTCCCCGCCAGCAGCTCGAGCCGGGCCGCCTCGTGGCCGAGCTCGCGCTCGAGGTCGATCAGCTTGAGGAGGTCGCGCCCGAGCGCGCGGGTCAGATCGACCGTCCGCTCGCCCGCGTACCAGCGCCCGTCGCGGTCCCAGCGGTGCTCGGCGGTGACCTCGTCGAGCAGGGCCTCGGGCGGGAGCGGCGCCGGCGCCTCGCCAGCGTCCGGCGCGGGGAGCCGCACCTCGAGCGCCGCGGCGTGCGGCTCGAAGCGGGCCTCGGGCTCGGCGGCGTCCGGGTCGATCCTGAGGTCGATCGCGTAGACGTCGAACGGCGAGGCGGCGTAGGCCTCGCGCGCGGCCGCGAGCTGCGCGCGCAGCGCCTCGACCTCGCGGTCGCGCCGCTCGCCCTCGAGCACCCGGCCGCCGCCCTCGGCGTTCGAGAGGAACACGCGCACGCGCAGCGGCAGGTGCCAGCCCTCGCGCGCGAACGCCTCCAGCTCGCGCGCGGCCTCCGCCAGCGCGGCCTCGCGCGCCTGGAACTCGATCCGGGGCGCGCTGGCGCACCCCGCGAGCAGCGCGGCGATCGCCGCCAGCGCGCCCGTCCCGACCCGCCTCATGCGCCCTCCTCCTCCAGCGGCGCCAGCGCCCAGGCCCGCAGCGCGGCCGCGATCCGCGCCCGCAGCTCGTCGTGGGAGCGGACCGCCCAGCCCGCCTCCCAGGCCAGCTCGGCCACGAGGTCCGCCCAGGAGAACTCGTAGGCCCAGGGCGCGTCGCGCGTCCAGCCCACCCGCGCCGCGAGCTCGTGCTCGGCGCAGGGGCAGGCCATGTAGTCGCGCGCGGCCTGCTCGGCCTGACGGCTGATCCGCACGCGCGAGGGGGCCAGCTCGCCGCGGTCGCGCAGCTCGCGCAGCGCGCCTGCCGCCACGTTGCCGGCGACCAGGCAGGGCGCCACGCCCCAGGCCTCGAGCGCGAGCACCCACTCGCGCAGGTCGTCGGGAGGCGCGCTCGCCTCGCCGCGCTCCTCCAGCAGCGCGCGCGCGGCGGCGTCGCCCGCGTGGGCCGCGACCGCCAGCCGGTCCGCGTCGAGCGCCCCGCGCTCCAGCGCCGCCCGCAGCCGCGCCAGCTCGGCCGCCACTCAGCGGTTCCTGAAGCAGGCCGCGCAGTAGACGGGGCGGGTCGAGCGCGGCTCGAACGGGAGCTTGGTCGGCTCGCCGCAGGCCGCGCACACCGCGTCGACCTCCTCGCGCGGCGGCTCACCGGGCGCGCCCTCGCGCTCGCGCGCCCCGGCCGCCCGGCGCGCCGCGCGGCAGGGCGGGCAGTGCCCCGGCAGCGCGAACTCGCGCGCGGCGAGCTCGCGCTGCTCGTCGACGGTGACCACGAACGCGTCGCCGCAGTGGCGGCAGCTCCGCTCCACGTCCCTCACGCGCCCGCGCCTCCCTCGCGCTCGGGCTCGCCCGCGCACCAGGGGAGCAGCGCGAAGGGCGCCCCCACGTCGGACAGGAGCCGCCCGCGCAGCCCGCCGAGCAGCCCCGCGTCCCAGGGGACGCGGCCGAAGCCCCAGTCGGCCGTGCGCAGCCCGGCGGCCCAGTCGTCGCGCGTGAGCGCATCGCCGCCGCGGGCCAGGCAGGCCGCGCGGCTGAACAGCGCCACGATCGGGACCTGCCGCAGGAGCAGCCCCAGCGCCGGGAGCGCCGCGCGGACGGCGAACCCCTCGTCGAGCAGGAACCGCCCCGAGAGCTTGGCGACGAGGTAGCGGGTCAGCGCGCCGTCCGCCTCGGGGCTGGCGAGGTCGGCCCGCGGCGCGCGGCGGCGGACCTCGCCCAGCACGACGCGGCGGTCGCGGCCGACGGGCTGCACCACGCCGGTCCCGGCGACGAAGGCCATGCCCGCGAGCAGGTTCGAGATCCGGCGCGAGCCGCGGCGCAGCCCGCCCGCGGTGAGGAGCGCGGCCGAGTCGCGCCGGGCGGCGAACGCGAGCAGCAGCCGAAACAGCAGCCGCTGCGGGAGCGGCCCGGGGGCGGGCGGCGCGCGGAGGAGGTCGCGGCGGACCTGCTCGCGCACGCCTTGCGCGAACGAGGTCACCGCCTTGCGCGCCGAGGGGGTGGTCAGCCACGGGAAGCGGGAGGCGGCGACGAGCTCGAGGAACTTGGCCGCCGCCAGGAGCCGCTGCGGGAAGGGGCGGCCGAGGTCCTCCAGCTCGGCCACCAGGAGGTCGAGCACCAGCTCCAGCTCGTCGCGCGCGTAGGCCAGCCCGCCGCCGAACGGCACCGGAGCGGGCGCGCCGGCCTCGCGCGCCGTGGCGAGCGTCGCCAGCTCGGTGTGGAGCGCCTGGAGGTCCTTGCGCTGCTGCGCCAGGGGCGCGCCGTCGCCGGCCGCGATCGAGGAGCAGGAGAACTGCGCGCTCGCCACCGGTCGCCCCTCGGGGCCCTCGCCCTCCACGAACGTGAACGGGAAGATCCGGCAGGCGAGCGGCTTGTCCGCCTCGCCGAACGCGGCGTGGATCCGGCAGCGGTCGTCGGGGGCGAGGAACAGGCACGTCCCGTCGCGCTTGCGGGCGAGGTAGCGGACGACCTCGCGCCCGCGGCGCACGGTGGTGACCACGGGCGGGGTCGGCCCCTCGAGCACGCTCGACCAGTCGCGTCCCTCGTAGCGCTCGACCTCGGCGGCGCTGAGCGGGACGGGGAACTCGCGGCAGCAGTCGCCGCAGCGGCGGCAACGGAAGCGGAGCCCCTTGGCGAGTGTGAGCCGCCGTCCGCCCGCCTCGGCGCGCGCCCGCGCGGTCACGCGCCGGGCTCGGCCAGCGCCGCGCGCAGCGCGGTCACGTCGGCGAAGCGCTCGGCGGGCGCCTTCGCCAGGCAGCGGGCGACGACGTCGGCCACCGCGCCGTGCTCGCTCGGGAGCGGCGGCGGCGGGGCGCGCAGCACCTCGCTGGCGAGCGTGGCGAGGCCCTCGCCGCCGAAGGGCGGGCCGCCGCTGAGCGCGGCGTGGAGCGTGGCGCCCAGGCCGTACACGTCGGCGCGCGGGTCGATCGTGGCCTCGCCGGCGAGCTGCTCGGGGGCGAGGTAGGCGAACCCCTCGAGCGGGGCGTCGAGGAAGCAGGTGTCGCCGCTGCGCTCGCCGCGCGGCCCGGTGGCGAAGCCGAACCCGGCGAGCTTGGCGCCGCCCGCCTCGCCGCCGAGGAGCACGTTGCTCGGCTTGACCCCGCGGTGGACCACGCCGTGGCGGTGCAGGTGCTCGAGCGCGGCCGCGAGCGGCGTCACGAGCGCGAGCGCCTCGCCGAGCGGGAGCGGGCGGCCGTCCGCCAGGCGGTCGGCCAGGCTGCCGCCGGGGAGGTACTCCATCACGATCGCGTGCATCTTGCCGCGGCGGAGCACGTCGTGCGTGGTGACGATGTGCGGGTGCGGCAGGCGGGCCACGGCGCGCGCCTCACGCAAGAAGCGCTCCACGTCCTCCTTGCGCGTCTCGCCGCGCGGGAGGAACACCTTCACCGCGACCGGGCGGTCGAGCGAGACCTGGATCGCGCGGTAGACCGCGATCCCGCGCCGGCTGTGGCCGCCGAGGCGCGCCTCGAGCCGGTAGCCCGGCAGGACCTCGCGCAGCTTGCGCGGGCGGGCCGGCCGAGCCGCGCCGGCCCGGGGCGTGGGCTCGGCCCCGGCCGTGGCGTGCACGCCCGAGCCGCTCGCGTCGCTGACGACCGGCGTCAGGCGCGCGCTCGACACCTCGAGCGTCGACTCCTCGCTGGGCGACTCGTCCTCGGCGGGCCGCGAATCACGCCACAGCCGCTCCTCCTCGGGGCTCTCGAGCAGCACCCGGCAGCGCGTGACCCCGATCCGGATCTCGTCGCCGTCGCGCAGCGGGCGGCGGGCGAGGAGGCGCTCGCCGTTGAGGAACGTCCCGTTGCCGCTGCCGGCGTCCTCGATCGTGAGGCCGTCGGTGGTCACGTCGATCCGGCAGTGGACCCGCGAGGCCTGCGGGTCCTTGATCCGGAGCTGATTGGTCGCGGCCCGCCCGACGAACAGGGTGGGTCCGGCCAGCAGGCCGGCGTCGAGCACCTTGCCCGCGTCGCGGCCGCTCAGCACGTACAGCTCGGCCAGCATGGCGCGCGATTCTAAGGGAGCGGACGGGATGCTCGAAGGTCGCGTCCAGGCCGCGGCGCTGGGGGGACCGGCGGCCTCGAGCCGCGAGGCACGCGCATGGCTGTCCAGGGTTTGCGCGCCCGCCCGCCCCGAACTATGATCTCGGTCGAAGCCAGAGGGACGAGCGGGCATGGCCGGAGACGATCCTGACGACGCCCCTGACGACGCCGACGACGGCGGGTTCGCCGAGGACGCCGGGCTGGCGGACGATACGGGCGGCTTCGCCGACGAGGTGCCGAGCGACCCGCCCTCGGACGAGGGCACGCTCGACTCGGGCGGCAGCGAGCTCGACTACGCCGCCGAGGCGCCCGACGAGGACGAGTACGAGGCCGGCAGCCTCGGCGGCCAGGACGACCTGAGCGGCGAGTTCCAGGCCGAGGCGGGCGACGACGCCAGCTACGGCTTCGAGTCGGTGCGGGCGAGCTCGACGTTCGAGGGCGACGCCATGGGCGCCGAGCTGGCCGAGGACCTCGGCAGCGACGAGCACGACGACTACGCCCTCTCGCCCGAGAACGCCGCCAGCGCCAGCCACCTCGACTACGGCGAAGAGGCCAGCGGCGGGGGCCTCGAGGACGACTACGAGACGAGCGGCGCGCCCGAGCCCGGCGAGGACGTGGGCTTCGCCGAGGACGCCGGGAGCGACGCCTCGAGCGGCTTCAGCTCGAGCGCCTTCGCGGCCGTCGACGACGAGGCGGTCGAGGCGAGCGGCTTCGCCGACGTCCAAGACGAGGAGCCGGCCGAGGCCAGCGGCTTCGCCGACGAGCAGCCCGCCGAGGCCAGCGGCTTCGCCGACGTTCAGGACGAGGAGCCGGCCGAGGCCAGCGGCTTCGCCGACGTTCAGGACGAGGAGCCGGCCGAGGCCAGCGGCTTCGCCGACGTTCAGGACGAGGAGCCCGCGGCGACCGGCTTCAGCGCCGAGGACGACGAGCCGCCGCCCCCTTCCCCGGCGCGACCGCAGCCGGCCCCCAGGCCGAGCGCGCCGCCGGCGGACGACTCGCGCAAGTCGGGCTCGGTTCCCAAGAACGCCCTCGACGCGATCTTCGCCCGCGCGGCTGAGATCAAGCGCAAGCGCTGAGCCGATCAGTGCTTACGCCCCGCGGCCGCCAGCCGTCCCAGACCTGGACGCCGCGGCTGGACCGTTTCGGATGGTCGGCGCTAACCCACTGTGCAGTCACCGGTTGGTCATCGGCGACGCGCTTGACCTCGCATCCAAACTGCACTTAGAATGCGGCCGCTACACCGACCGGGTGCGCGCGGTCGGCCTCGTTCCGCGGAGGAAAGTCGCAGCTCATGAGCCTCCTCGCCAAGGTCCTCATCGTCATTCAGACGGTCCTCGTCATGGTCTACCTGGGCATGACGGCGTCGCTCTATCAGCACCGCCGCGACTGGCGCACCAGCTACCTCAAGCTGAAGGGGCGCTACTCCACCGCGGTCACCCGCTCGCAGAAGGAGATCGAGGCGCTGCGCAGCTTCGTGCAGGCCAAGAGCGAGCTCGTCTCCGCCAAGGAGCGCGAGCTGCGGCAGCTCAAGACGCAGCTCGACCAGGGCCTGCAGATGGCCCAGCGCTACCACAACCTCTACAACGCCGAGTCGGACAAGCTCGCGCAGCTGCTCGAGAAGCACGGTCGGCTCGCCGACGACCTCAAGGTCGCGCTCGAGAAGAACGCCAGCCTCAACGAGCGCAACGAGGAGCTCGACAACCTGCTCGACACCGCGACCACTCGCCGGGCCACGGCCGAGGGTCAGGTGGCGCGCCTGACGATCCTCAAGGACGAGCTCGAGCAGGACATCAGGACCCTGCGCGCGACCTACGCCGACACCCGCGAGAAGCTCCGCGAGAAGGAGCTGCTCGTGGCCATGGTGGAGAACGCGGGCGTGAACATCGCCTCGCTCGTGCCCGGGCCGCCGGTGCCCGCGATCGACGGCACCGTGGTGGCGGTCAAGAGCGACATCCAGCCGCCGCTCGTGCTGCTCTCGGTCGGCACCGACGACCAGGTCGAGCAGGGCTTCCAGTTCTCGATCTACCGCAACGACAAGTTCGTGGGCAAGGTGGTGGTCGAGCGCGTGCTGAACGACAGCGCGGGCTGCCGCGTGCTCTTCACCGCCGACGGCCAGGCGATCCAGGCCGGCGACAGCGCCGCGACGCGGCTGCAGTAGGCGAGGCGCACCATGGCTGACGAAGAGCAGGAGATCATCTCGCGCCCGCCGTCCCACCCGATCGCCACGACGCTCATGTTCGTGTCGATCGCCGGGACCATCGCCGCGATCGCGTTCGTGTGGGCCGAGCTGTTCGGCGAGTACCTGCCGAGCCCGGCCCCCGGCCAGCCGAACGTCTCCAAGACGGTGGCCGAGCGGCACGTCCATGACCACTACGCCGAGGACTTCGGCAAGGCCTCGGACGTGACGGCCGAGATCGAGAAGGAGCTCGGGATCTCGAGCACGGTCGGCGACAACCTCGGCATGAACGCCGGCAACTAGCCCGGCGCCACGCCTCTCGCGAACGGCCCCGGCGAGCGCCGGGGCCGTATGCGTTCCGGAGCCGCGGCGCGCCGCAACCCGGGGCCCTTCCATTCGAACGGCCCATCCCGCATCCTGGCCTGCATGATGGACGAGTCGACCAAGCCGAGCGCGTCGCGCCTGGGGCGGACCTACCGCCTGGCGCGGCTGGCGACCGACACCTCGGCGCGCGTGGCCATGGAGCTCGCCAAGCGGGCGGTGCAGCGCGACGGCGAGCCGGTCGAGGTCGACCTCGACGAGCACCGCAAGCTGGCGGGGCGGGCGGTCGAGATCCTGGGCAACATGAAGGGCCTCGCCATGAAGGCGGGGCAGATCGTCAGCTACGTCGACGACTGGATGCCCGACGAGGTGCGCCCCGCCTACTCGGAGGTGCTCTCCAAGCTGCAGGCCAAGGCGCCCAAGGTGCCGCTGGCCGACATGCTCAACGTGTTCATCGACGAGGTCGGCGAGCCGCCCGACGAGGTGTTCCGCCGCTTCGACGACGAACCGATCGCGGCGGCCTCGATCGGGCAGGTCTACCGGGCCGAGCTGCCGACGGGCGAGCCGGTGGCGGTCAAGATCCAGTACCCCGGGATCGACCGCGTGATCGAGGCGGACCTCAAGAACCTCGACCTGCTCGAGGGCGTGCTGCGCGCATCGACCCTGGGGCGGCTCGACGTCAAGCGCTCGCTCGAGGACATCAAGCTCAAGATCCACGAGGAGCTCGACTACCGCGCCGAGGCCCAGCACCAGCGCCGGTTCGGCGAGCTCTACCGGGACCACCCCAAGATCGTGATCCCCAAGGTCCACGACGCGTTCAGCCACCGGCGCGTGCTCACGACCGAGCTGCTCGAGGGCCAGAGCTACTACGAGTTCCGCGACGGGAGCGACCAGCCCACGCGCAACGCCGCGGCCGAGGTGCTGTACGAGTTCGTGTTCGGCAGCTTCCACCGCCACGGCCTGTTCAACGCCGACCCGCACCCGGGCAACTACGTGTTCCTGAACGACGGGCGGATCGGCTTCCTCGACTTCGGCTGCGTGCAGGAGTTCCCGCTCGAGGTCCCGGGCCGGTTCCGCGCGCTGGCCGAGAAGCTGTGGGCGGGCGACATCGCGGCGGTCCGCGAGGGGTTGCCTTCGGCGCTGGGCTACCCCAACGCCGACCCGTCGGAGGAGGAGAAGGACTTCTTCTACGACTACGTGATGTACCTGTGGCGCCCGATCCTCGAGGACCGCCGGTTCTGCTACGACGAGGCCTACACCCGCGAGGTCTACAAGCGCACCGCCGCGGGCGTGCGCCTCGGCGCCAAGGTCACGCTCACCAAGGGCTACCCCGACACCGAGCACCGCGGCCTGGCGCTGCTCAACCGCCTGCAGTTCGGCTTCACCTCGATCCTGGGCGGCCTCAAGGCCGAGGCGAACTGGCACCGCCTGCTGCGCTCGTTCTTCGGGCACCACGACGAGGCCGTCCGCTCGTAGTCGGCCCTATCCGAACAGCTCCTTCACCGGCTCCCCGCCGTCGACCACGCTGATCGGCCGCCCGCCCGAGGTGTAGTTGACCTTCTCGGCGTCGAGGCCCATGGCGTGGGCGATCGTGGCCATGAGGTCCTGGGCGCGGACCGGGCGCTCGGCGACCTCCATGCCGTCGGGCGTGGTGGCGCCGACCACGGTCCCGCCGCGGACCGGCCCGCCCGCGAGCGCCAGGCTCCAGCAGCGCGCCCAGTGGTCGCGCCCCTCGTTGGGGTTGATCCGCGGGGTGCGGCCGAACTCGCCCATGCACACGATCAGCGTCTTCTCGAGGAGGTCCCGCTCGGCGAGGTCGGCGAGCAGCGTCGCGAAACCGGCGTCGAGCTGGGTCCCGAGCGCGCGGGTGCGCCCGAAGTTGTCCTGGTGGGTGTCCCAGCCGTTGAGCTGGACCTCGACCACCCGCACGCCTTGCTCGACCAGCCGGCGCGCCATGAGGCAGCCCTGGCCGAAGCGGTCCTCGCCGTAGGCGGCGCGCAGGGCCTGCGGCTCGTCGTCGAGGGTGAAGGCCTTCAGGCGCGGCGAGTGCATCAGCCGGTCGGCCTTCTGGTAGGTAGCGCGGTGCCCGTCGACCTCGGGCCCGGCGCGCTCCTCGGCGAACGAGGCGTCGAGCGCGTCGAGCAGCTCGCGGCGGCGGCGGAAGCGCTCGGCGTCGACCCCCTCGGCGTAGCTCATGTTCTCGAGCGGCCGGCGCGGGTCGTTCACGTTGAACGGGGCGTAGGTCACACCCAGGATCCCCGCGCCCGGCGTGGCGCCCGCAATGCACACGTAGGGCGGCAGGTCGCTGCTCGTGTCGGCCCGCTGCTGGCAGACCAGCGCGCCGAGGTCGGGGTGCTTGACCGTGCCCGAGGGCACGTAGCCGGTGTGCAGGTAGTAGCGCGCCCGCTGGTGGTTCCCTTCGCGGGTGGCCATGGAGCGGATCAGGGCGACCTTGTCCATGTGCTCGGCCAGGCGCGGGAGCGTGTCGGCCAGCTCGACGCCCGTGGCGGCCGTCTTGATCGCCTTGGTGGGGCCGCCCTGCGCGGTGCCCGGCTTGGGGTCGAACGTCTCGAGTTGGCTGGGCCCGCCGTTGAGCCACAGCACGATGCAGTGCTCGGCCACCCCGAACCCGGGCAGCGCGGCCCGCGCCGCCTCCTGCGCGAACAGAGCGCGCGGCCCGCTCAGCGCGAGCCCCACCAGCCCGCCGACCCCGACCCCGAGGAACCCGCGCCGCGAGAGGCTCAGCGCCTCCGCCGCCGCGTCGTCGCACCCGCATGCACGCCGAGCGCTCATGCCGCTCTCCTCCGCCTCGCGCGCCCGCGCCCAGGCTAGTGGTTGAAGTTGAACTCGGCCCCGTTGAGGAGCGCCCAGAACACGTCCGCGTAGGCCTGGGCCAGCTCGGCCGCCGGCTTGGGCCCGAGCAGCGCGCGCAGCTTGGTCCGCTCCGCCTCGCTGGGGAAGCGGCTCAAGACGCGCAGGTAGATCGTGTCGATCCGCTCGTCGAGCGAGGGCGTGCGGAACAGCCGGTCGTAGACCGGGTGCCCCGGGCGCGGCCGGACGGCGTCGTTGGTGAGCGCGCCGTTGAAGCGCATCAGCGCCTGCGGGATCGTGCCCTCCTCGACCACCTCCTCGCCCTCGTCGTCGCCGAAGGTGGTCACGAACTGGCGCAGGAGCCGGTTCTTGCGCCGCTCGAGCCGCAGGCGCGCGCGGCGGTCGCTGGTGCGCACGTCGGCCGCGCCGGTCGCCTCGAGCACCGAGTAGAACAGCTGCTCGGCGCCAAGCCGCCGCAGGGGCGCCCGCGCGAACGCCTCGAGCTGCGCGTCGCGCACCTCGAGGGGCCCCGCCGAGGAGAGGCCGTAGGCGCGGGTGGAGACGATCGTCTCCACCAGCCGCCGCATGTCGTAGCCGCTGGCCTTGAAGTCGTCCGCCAGCAGCGCCAGCGCGGGGGGCGTCTCCTTGACGGCCCCGAGGTCGTCGACCGGGTTCACCAGCCCGCGCTCGAAGAAGAACGACCACACCCGGTTCACGGTGGCCTTGGCGAACCAGGGGTTGTCGTCCGCCGTGACGAGCTCGGCGAGCGCCGCGCGCCGATCGACGCCCCCGCCCGGGTTGATCACCTTCCCGTTGAGGAAGCGCGGCAGCACCAGCGCGCCGACCTCCCCCGGCTCGGCCGGGATCCGGATCTGCCCCTGCCCGCGGTCCTCGACCGCATACGGCCCACGCAGCCGCCGCCGCGCCTTCTCGTCGAGCTGGCGCCGCTCCGCCATGGCGAGCTGCTCGGCCGTGGGCGGCGTGCGCCGGGTCCGCGTGCGCGCGAAGAAGGCCGCGACCCCGTAGAAGTCACGCTGCGACCAGGCCTCGTAGGGGTGGTCGTGGCACTGCGCGCACTGGATCTGCAGGCCCTGGAACACCCGCATGGCGCTCCCGGTGACCTCCTCGGCCTTGCCCTCGCGGAAGTGCCGAAACACGTACTGCGTCGCGGGGTTGTCGACCACCGTCCCCTCGGCCGCGATCAGCTCCCGCGCCACGTCGCGCCACGAGGCGTTGCGCGCGAGCTTCGCCTCGAGCCACTCGGGCAGCGAGCGCGCCTCGTCCGGCAGCGGCGCCTCCGCGGCGCCGCCGTCCATCATTTCTCCGCCAGCGTCCGCCCCCGCCTCGCCGGCCTGCATGCCCTCGCCACGGTCCGCCTCGCCGTCACCGCCCCCGTAGCCCCTCATGCGCCGCATGGCCCGCGCCGCCTGCGCCCGCTCCATGCTGCGCGAGCGGATCAGGTAGTCGCGCCCCACGAGCAGATAGGCCCACCGCAGCCCCATGCTCCGCGCGAAGGCCGGATCGTCGAGGAGCTGCCTCACCAGCCGCGCCCGCTTGTCCGGCTCCGAGCTAGCGAGGAACCCCCGGGTCAGCTCCTCGCTCGGGATCACCCCGTTGAGGTCGAGCGAGAGCCGCCGCAACAGCTCGGCGTCGTCCGCCTCCGCCGCCGGCTCCACCCCCGCGTCCTTCCAGCCCGCCGCGAGCAGCCGATCCACCTTCGCGGCCAGCGCCCCCGTCGAAGGCAGCCCCTCCTTCCCCGCCGTCGTCCCCTCCTCCGCCGGCCCCGCGCGCACCACGCGAACCGACCCCTCGACCGCGATCAGCGCGACCACGCCCGAGAGCGCCAGGGAAAGGAGTCGAGGAACGAGCGACCCAGCAGGACGAGCGGCAGCAGCCACAGGCAACGCTCCAGCCGAAGGGGATCAGGCAGTCCGAGGGTTAACGCCGCCCCCACGTAAGGGTTTCGCACCCGAGCAGGAGGCGGGCGGCCGAGGACTAACCTACACCCGGGCAGGGGGTTTCGTCGGGCCCGCGCCTCTGGGAGGCGCTGGCGCGC
>CAZMSZ010000204.1:0-8771 GCA_964569055.1 uncultured Planctomycetota bacterium
CCCGGCAATCGCCTCTTGGTTTGAGCACGGCGCCCCCCCGCCCTCCTCCGGGTACCCAAGCCCGCCCGCTAACGCCGAGCCGCGCCACCGGCCGCGCGCTCCTGCCTTTCCCACGCTTCCCCTGCGTCCGACCACCCTTCCTGCTTTCCTGTTTTTCCTGCTTTCCTGTCTTCTCTTCTCTTCTCTTCTCTCTTCTCTTCTGTTCTCGGGCTGGATTTCCCCCTCCGCCGCGCCCAAGAGAGCGGCCAAGCGGAGCCAGCCGATCACGAGCCCACGAGAGTGGCCCTCACCCTCCGCCTCGGGACCGCCAGGAGCGCAGGAGCACCAGCGCGCCAAGGAAGTGTGCTCTGAGCACCTCCTTGGCGCTTTGGCGTCCCTGGCCGTCGCTGATATGTCGAGGAGGACCGACTGCTCGCGACAGCCTTGGCGGACTTGGCGTCCTTGGCGGTCATTGTTTTACGTCCAGGAGGTGGCGCCTGCCTGCGACAGCCTCGGCCCTCGCGGCCTCCTCGGCGGTCGATCCGAGGAATCGGAATCTGAGTCGGTGTCGGAGTCGAAATCCAAGCTCGCGCTCCTCCCGCGGATCGCCCCCGGCGGCCTGCCCGCTTCGGCTACCATCTCTCCATGCGCACGCACCTCCTCGCCTCCTGCGCCGTCCTCGCCTCCTGCGCCGTCCTCCTCCTCACCGGCTGCGCCGGGGCGCCGAAGGAGGAGGCTCCTCCCACGCCGGTCCGGTTCGCGGTCCTGACAGGCCCCGCGCTGGGCGCGGACGACGCGAGCGCCGAGTGGCCGGCCGAGGCGCTCCTGCTGGAGGCGGTGACCCAGCTCTCGGCCGAGCCGCAGCTCGACTTCGTGCTCGTCAGCGGGCCGGTGTTCGCCGAGGCGAGCGCCGAGGCGCGCGACGCGCTCGTGGGCGCGCTGGGCTCGCTGGCGGCCCCGGTGCTGGTGGCGCTCGCGCCGGGCGACTTGGCAGCGCCTGACCTGCTCGAGGCCCTGGAGGCGGTCGCCGGGCACGGAGGCCGCGCGGCCTACGCGCGCACCCCGCGGGCCGGTTGGCGCGTGGTCGCGGCCGGGCCGGACGGCGCGGTGCCGGCGCCGCCCGCCGCGGACGAGGAGGACGCGACCGCGCCCACGACGGTACTAGTGAGCGCCGCGGGGGTGGAGACGGCCGAGCAGGTGCTGGCGAACGTCGCCCTCGCGGTCCGCCCGGGCCCCGCCGCGGCGCTCGAGCGCTCCGAGAGCGGGCGGCTCGAGCTCCTCTTGCCCCCGCTGCCGGCGCCGCCGCACCTGTTCGCGCTGGTCGAGGTGTCGCCCGGCGGGACCGTCTCGCTCGAGCTCCGCTCCGTGAGCGGCGACGCCGCGCCGCCACCCCCGTCCTCGGCGCTCCTCCCACGCTGAGCGGAGCGCGCGCGGGGCTACGAGCGGCCTTCGCCTCGCCGAGCCCCGCTGTATCATGCCTGCATGGAAGCGATCCGCCCCGTCCTGATCGTCGTCCGCGATGGCTGGGGAGTGCGCGAGGAGCGCGAGGGGAACGCCGTCGCGCTCGCCAGGACGCCGCGCCACGACGAGCTGTGGGCTCGCTATCCGTCCCCGCTGGTGAGCGCCTCCGAGCACTCGGTCGGCCTCCCCGACGGGCAGATGGGCAACTCGGAGGTCGGCCACCTCAACATGGGCGCCGGCCGCGTGGTCTATCAGGACTTCGCCCGCATCCAGAAGGACATCCAAGAAGGGACGTTCCTCGAGAACCCCGCGCTGCTCGAGGCGGTGCGCCGCGCGCACGAGCGCGACCGCGCGCTGCACCTGCTGGGTCTGTGCTCGGACGGGGGCGTCCACAGCCACCTCGAGCACCTGCGCGCGCTCCTCGAGCTCGCGCGGCGGGAGGGCGTGGAGCGGGTGTTCATCCACGCGCTGACCGACGGGCGCGACACCGACCCGCGCTCGGGCCTGGGCTTCCTGCGGCAGGTCGTGGCCTGGACGCGCGAGCTCGGCGTGGGCGCGATCGCGACGGTGGCGGGCCGCTACTACACCATGGACCGCGACAAGCGCTGGGAGCGGGTGCAGCTCGGCTACGACGCCATCGTGCACGGCCGCGGGCCGCGCGCCCACGACCCCCTGCGCGTGGTCGAGGAGAGCTACGCCGCGGGCACGACCGACGAGTTCATCGTCCCCGCCGTGATCACCGACGCCGCGGGCGAGCCGCTCGGCCCGCTGCGCCGCGGGGACCAGGTGATCGCGTTCAACTTCCGCGCCGACCGGATGCGCGAGATCTGCCACGCCCTCGCGACCCCCGAGTTCGAGGGCTTCGACCGCGGGCAGAGCGTCGTGTACGAGCTGGTCGGCATGACGGAGTACGACCCCAAGATCCCCTTCCGCGGGGTCGCCTACGCGCCGCAGGCGGTGAAGCAGCACATCTCCGAGGTGGTCGCCGGGCTGGGCCGCACGCAGTTCAAGTGCGCCGAGACCGAGAAGTACGCCCACGTCACGTTCTTCTGGAACGGCGGGGTCGAGGCGCCCTGCCCCGGCGAGGAGCGCCTCCTGATCCCCTCGCCGAAGGTGGCGACCTACGACCTCGAGCCGCGGATGCGCGCCGCCGAGGTCGCCGACGGTGTGGTGGCCCGGATCGCGAGCCACGACGACGCGCTGCTCGTGGTCAACTTCGCCAACACCGACATGGTCGGACACACCGGCGACCTCGAGGCCACGATCGTGTCCGTGGAGGCGGTCGACGAGGCGGTGGGGCGGGTCGTCGAGGCCATGCTCGCCAAGGGCGGCTGCGCGATCGTGACCGCCGACCACGGCAACTGCGAGCAGATGATCGACCCCGACTCCGGCGGGCCGCACACGGCGCACACCACCAACCCCGTGCACGCCATCGTGTGCGGCGCCGGGCTCGAGGGGCGGCGCGCGCGCAGCGGCGGCATCCTGGCCGACATCGCGCCCACGGCGCTCGCCCTGATGGGGGTCCCCCAGCCTTCGGTCATGACCGCGCGCACCCTGCTCGAGGAGCCATGAAGCTCCGGCTCACCTTCAAGAGCGGGCACCATCGCGGCCAGGTCCTGGAGTTCGATCCGCCGCGCACCCTCGTGCTCGGGCGCTCCTCGCAGGCGGACGTGCAGATCTACGACGAGCGCATCTCGCGGCGGCACTGCGCGATCCGGTTCGAGCCCGCGAGCACCCGGATCAAGGACCTCGGCAGCGGGAACGGCACGTTCGTCAACGGCGCCGAGATCCGCGAGACCGTGCTCGCCGCCGGCGACGTGGTGGCCCTCGGCCGGACCGAGCTCGAGGTGGCGTTCGTGGCCCCCGAGCCGCCCGGCCGCGCCGCCCCGCCCGTGGCCCCCACCGGCGGCCCCGCCCGCCCCGACGCGCGCGCGAGCGGCCGCCAGGCCAGCGGCGCCACCTGCACGTTCTGCGGCGCGTTCATCCCGCCCGAGCAGCTCCACCTCGTGGCCGAGCACCGCGGCCGCTACCTGTGCACGCGCTGCTCGCCGCAGATCCAGATCCCCGGCTACCGCCTGGACCGCCGCCTGGGCGAGGGCGCGATGGGGGTGGTCTACCTCGCGATCCAGGAGGCGCGGAACCTGCCGGTCGCGCTGAAGGTGCTCAAGTCGCGCGGCGAGCTGACCGACGAGGATCGGGCCCGGTTCGTGCGCGAGGTCCAGACGTCAGCCCAGCTGCAGCATCCCAACATCGTGCGGGTGCTCGACCAGGGGCAGGCGCCGCCGCACCTGTACTACGTCATGGAGTACGTCCCGGGCCGCAGCCTGGTGGAGTGGATCAAGGCCCACGGCAAGCTCCCGCTCCCCTCCGCGCTGCGGGTCGCCGTGCAGGTCGCGGCGGCGCTCGAGCACGCGCGCACGCGCCACATCGTGCACCGCGACATCAAGCCCGAGAACATCATCGTGCAGGGCGACGGGCACGCCAAGCTGGCCGACTTCGGCCTCGCCAAGAACATCATGACCTCGGGCGCCTCGGGCCTGACGCGCCCCGGCGACGGGCTGGGCACGCTGCCGTACATGCCGCCCGAGCAGATCGAGAACGCGCTCTACGCCGACCACCGCTCGGACATCTACTCCTACGGGGCGACGATCTACCACATGCTGACCGGGCGCTCCCCCTTCGTGGCCCGCACGCCGCTGGAGTTCTTCACCAAGATCCGCAGCGAGAACCCGCCCCCGATCACCGAGTTCCGCCAGGACATCCCGCAGGTCGTGATCGCCATGGTCGAGAAGGCCATGGCCAAGGACCCGGCCGACCGCTACCAGACGGTCCACGACATGTATCAGGTGATGAACCAGTTCCTGAAGTCGGAGTTCGACTCCCGCCAGACCGCGAGCTGAGAGCGGGCGGCTCGGTTACAGCCGGCGCGGCTCTCCGGTGAACTTGTAGCCCACGCCGCGCACCGACGTGATCAGGGTGGGCTCGGCGGGCACGTCCTCGATCTGCTTGCGGAGCTGCACGATGTGGTTGTCCACCGTGCGGGTGGTCGGGTAGTGGTCGTAGCCCCACACCTTGTCGAGCAGCTCGTTGCGCGAGATCACCTTGCCGGGGTTCTCCACGAACATGCGCAGGATCTTGTAGTGGCGCGGGGAGAGGTCGAGCGGGCGGCCCGCCTTGGTCCCCTCCAGCTTCTCGAAGTCGATCACGAGGTCGTGGCAGGCCACGCGCCGGAGCTGGTCGCGCGGCGGGTCGGTGCGGCGCAGGACGGCCTGCACGCGGGCGATCAGCTCGACGACCGAGAACGGCTTGGTGACGTAGTCATCCGCCCCGAGCTTGAGGCCGCGCACCTTGTCCTGCTCGGCGTTCTTGGCGGTCAGCAGGATCACCGAGCCGCGGATCCGGTTCTCGCGCAGCTTGCGGAGCACGTCGAAGCCCGACAGCTTGGGCATCATCACGTCGAGGATCACCAGGTCGGGGTCCTCCTCGAGCGCCAGCTTGAGGCCCTGCTGACCATCGTTGGCGGTCAGCACCTGATACTGCTCGTACTCCAGGCTGTCCCGGATCCCGGCCAAGATCGCGGGCTCGTCGTCGATCACCAGCACCTTCGGGGCTGGACGCTCGAGGATCCCACTCACGCTGACCTCCCGTGCCGCGCATTCTACCCGCGACGCCGCGTCGGGCCCAAGGAGCCCGTGTCGGCGCCGCTCACTCGTCCGGCGGCTCGCCCTCGAGCTCGACCTCGCCCTCGTCCGACGGCGCGGGCGGCGGCCACTGCTCGCGGTAGTCCTCCACGATCGGCAGCAGGATCGTGAAGGTCGAGCCGGCGCCGCGCTGGCTCTCGACCCGGATCTCGCCGCCGTGCGCCTGCACGATCTGGTCGATCAGGCTCAGCCCGAGCCCCGCGCCCGACACGCCACGCGTCAGCTCGTCCCCCGCCCGGTAGAACCGGTCGAAGATCCGCTCGAGGTCCGCCTCGTCGATCCCGATCCCCTTGTCCTCCACCGCGATCGCCACGTGGTCGCGCTCCTCGCGCGCCACCGACACGCGCAGCCAGCGGCCGTCCCCCGAGTACTTCACCGCGTTGCTCAGCAGGTTGAGCACCGAGCGCACGATCGCGTCCCGGTCGAGGTCGACGGGGGGGAGCGCTCCCACGGGCGGCAACTCGACGTACAGGTCGAACCCGCGGACCTTCGCCGAGTGCCGGAACAGGTCGAGCGCCTCGGCCACCGTGTCGGCCACGTCCTCCTCGGCCAGGACGTACTCGTGGCGCCCGGCGTCCTGGCGCGCGAAGTCGAGCACGTCCTCGATCAGCTTCTGCAGCCGGCTGCCCTCGCGCACGATCTGCTCGGCGTACTCCTTCTGCCGCTCGGGGTCGCGCGCCCGCCCCATGGCGAGGAGCTCGCCGTACATCTTGATCGAGGTGAGCGGGGTCTTGAGCTCGTGCGTGATGTTGGAGAGGAAGTCGGACTTGAGCTTGGCGAGCTCGAGCGAGCGCTCGACGAACCGCACCATGGCGGCCGTCCCGGCCGCGGCGGTCCCCACCGTCAGCAGCAGCAGGCCGCCGTACAGCACCAGCCGGTTGCGCCGCGCCTGGTGCAGCGGCTCGCTCGAGATCCGCGCCTCGACCGCCCACAGCGGCACGGCGCCGAACGGGGTCGAGGCGGCCTCGTCATCGCGACGGCGGTCCTTGTCGGCGAGCACCCCCGCCCGGAGCAGCGCCCTCCCGGCGCCGTCCACCAGCGCCACCGCCGCCGGCTCCTCCCCGTCGAGCGTCCTCGCCGCCGGCGCGAGCACGTCGCTCACGAGCCGGTCGAGGTCGAGCTCGAACGCCACCACGACCGGGCCCGTCGCGCCGGGGGCGCCGGGGAACAGCCGGTGCGCGAGGACCACGGGCGGCTCCGCGACCCGGGCGTGGTGCCGCACGTCGCCGGCGCGCGCGCTGGTGGCCTCGTCGATCAACGCCGGAGCCAGGGTGAGCGCCTCGTCGGCCCACTCCAGCCGACGCAGGACGAGGTCGACCTCGGCGGCCGCCGCGGCGGCCTCCTCGCGCTGGCCGGCCGCCGCGAGCGCCGCGCGCGCCCGCTCGAGCGCCTCCTCCCACTCCTCCTGATCGAGGTCGTCGTGTCGGTCGCCCGCGAGGAGCACCCGCAGCAGCGAGGACGCCCGCTCCGCGGCCGCCGCGGGGTCGCCGCCGTCCTGGACCAGCTCGGCGGCCCGCAGCGTCGCGAGCACCCGCACCGGCCGCCCGCGCTCGTCGCGGACCGGGACCGCGATGGCGGCCGCCCGGTCGTAGGCGGCGACCGCCTCGCTCGCGCGGCCGAGCGCCTCCGCGATGCGCCCGTGGCGGTAGGCCGCCCGGGCGACGAGGGTCGGCGTCGCGTCGGCCGCGGAGGCCACCGCGGCGAACCCCGCGGCCGCCTGGGCCAGCCGCTCCGTGTCCTCGGCCTTCGCGGCCCGGTCGTAGGCGGCGAGGAGCTCCGCGCGGCGCCGGTACGCGGCGACGCTGTCGCCGACCGGCTCCTCGGCCGGCGCGCCCAGGAGGTCGCGCCGCGCGCCGAAGGGGCGCCGCGGGTCGGGCCACAGGAGCTGCCCGTCGAGGCCGACCGCGAGGAACCGCCGCGCGATGGGGTGCTCGGCGCCCGCCGCCGCGAACGTGGCCTCCAGCTCGTCGGCGCGAGGGCTGGGGGAGGACCAGCGGACGGGATCGACCCGCGCGAACACCTCCTCCTCCGCCCGCGCGAGCGCCGCCTGGAGCGCGTCTCGCGCGCGGGCGGCCGCCTGACGCGTCCGCTCGTCGTGCACGAACCGGAGCGCGACCTCGTCGTTGCGGGCGGCGACCACCGCCAGCACCACCAGGAGCGCGAGCGGGGGCGCGATCGTGAGCGTCGACAGCCAGAGCACGCGGCGGCGCTCATGCGACGCTCCCTCGCGCGGCGCGTCCTCCACGCCGGCCCTCAGCGCAGCTCGAGCTGGGCGCGCGCGCGCGCGATCAGCGGCACACGGTAGCCCGGGGGGTCCCCCGAGCCGACCAGCTCGAGGTAGCGCCGGAACGAGCTCGCCGTCGCCTCGTCGTCGCCGCCGAGCCGGAGCAGCGTGGCGGCGTGGTAGTAGCGGACCTCGGGCCAGGCCCGCTCCAGGGCGGGGTCGGCCACCAGGGCCGCCTCGAGCTGCTCGAGGGCGAGCTCGAGCGAGCCCTTGAAGAAGGAGGCCGCCCCGGCGAGCGCGCGCGCCCGCGGCGTCCCCTGCATGACGACCATCTCCTCCGCCAGCCGCGCGGCCGCGTCGCGCTGGCCGAGCACCAGCAGGCAGCGCACGCGCAGGTCGTCGAGCTCCCCGGTGATCCCGCTGGTCGGCGACTCGACCTCGGCCTCGAGCTCCCGCAGCCAGCCCCGCACGGCGACGTAGTCGGCGTCCGACACCCCTTCGCCGCTCGGGATCGGCCCGAAGCGCTCCAGCCCCGGCTCGTACTGCGCGCGCAGCGCGTCGGCCCGGCGCAGCGTCGCCTCCGAGGGTCCGCTCGTCGGCGCCTCCGCGGGGTCCCCGCCGCGAACCGGCCCCGAGCGCGCGCCGGCCGGCCGGCCGCGGTCCACGAGCTTGCCGTCCCGCCAGCGCTGCCCGCCGGCCGCCAGCCCGACCGCGCCCAGGCCCGCCGCCGCGCCGACCGCGCTCAGCGCCAGCGCGAACGGGAGGCTGCGCCCGAAGCTCGCCAGGCCCGCGCTCAGCGCCGCCGCGATCACGGAGGCCCCGAGGATCGCGGGGAGGTTCCAACCCTTTCCGCCCATGAAGAACCCGACCACCAGCCACAGCGCGAGCCAGAACGCGGCCGACTGCGCGTTGGGGTCGGACGCGGCCCGCGAGAGCGAGCCGGTGCGCCCGAGCGCGAGCCCAGGGATCGCGCCGAGCAGCCCGAAGATCGAGATCATGGTCCCGGGCATGTAGGCGTCGCTCGGGCTGAACACCTCGCCCAACCCGACCCCGCCGGCGCCCGCGATCAGCACCAGGGCCAGCAGGCGCGCCGTGCCGAGCGCGCGCTCCAGGGCGGGCACCAGCGAGATCACCATCCACACGTAGATCACCGCGTCGAGGCCCCAGCGCGGCACGAACAGCGTGCTGAAGAAGCGCCACCACTCGCCCCGCTCGCGGACCGCTTCCCAGGCGTAGCCGCCGTACTTGACGTAGACCGCCTGGGAGAAGGGGAGCTTGATCGTGGAGGTGCCGGGGTCGCGCCAGGCGAGCGTGAAGGTGGCGAGGACGGCCAGCGCGAGCAGCGCCGTGCCGCGGTTCTCGAGCACCCACCGCGCGGGGCCAGGCAGGCGCGAGGCGCTCGGGGC
>CAZMSZ010000204.1:8871-13085 GCA_964569055.1 uncultured Planctomycetota bacterium
GCTGCGCGCCGCTACCGCCCCGCGACCTCGTAGAGCTCGAGCTTCATCCGCCGGTCGTGACCCGCGCCCACCAGGACCCACATCCGCCGGCCGGGGACGACCCGCGTGGACAGCCCCACGAGCGTGAGGTCCTGCCCCTCCGCCAGTCGCGTGACCTGCCCCGAGGCGGGATCGATCACGTCCACGGCGCAGGTGCCGTCGGTGCGCCGGGTCCACACGGCGAGCGCGTCGCCGAAGCGTGGCGTGAGGCAGGACAGCTCCTCCGCCTCGGCGAACGCGATCGTGCGCCGCTCGCCATCGTCGAGGGGGAGGAGCCGAAGCTGGCGGGCGTCGGCGTCCCACGCGTACGCGTATTGCTCGGACATCTCGACCCAGGTCTCGCCCCGGTCGAGCTTGGCCACCTTCTTGCCGGAGGCCCGATCCAAGATCGCCTCGCGGTACTCCGCGTAGCCCAGGTCGCCCACGAGCCCATTCACGCTCGGCGTGTCGACGACCGGCTTCCAGCGCTTGACGTCGACCGCGTGGACCGTGCCCTGATCACCCGCGCGGCGGCCCTGACTCCCCGCCACCGCGGCGAACCACTTCCCGCGCCGTCGAAACACGAGGTTGCTCACGTCGGCCGACCGCCGCCCCGCCGCTAGCAGGTAGGCGCGCGGGTCGGGCAGGAAGAACTCCTTGGGTCGAACGAGCCCGCCGAGCAGCCGGAACAGGGTGCCGAGCTCGCCCTTCCGGCCGCTCCAGCTCCCGAGCGCGAGCACCAGGTGGTCGCGGTCGGGCAGCGTGAGCACGTCCATGGCGACCGGGTGCCCCGCCTCGGGTCCCGGCACGGTGTACGACTCGGCCTCCTCGCCGTCCCGCGTGACGAACACGAACGAGCCCATGTCCGCGCTGCCGACCCACACCCCGCTCGCCCCGGCCGCCAGGGTCACGCGCGCCGCGAACCGCTCGCCGAGCGCGAGCTCCCAGCGCGGCGCTCCCGTGGCCACGTCGTAGCGGCGGAGGGTGCCGTCCGCCCACGCGTAGAGCAGGTCCGGGTCCGCGACGGCGAGCTCCCCCTCGATCTTGGCGAGCCGTGCCCCATCGAGGCCCCGCAGCTCGCCGGACGCCGCCTTGCCTTCGCCGGCGGACCACAGCACGGAGCGCTCGAACACCCGCAACGAATCGAGCCGCGCACCCTCGAACCGCGCGACGGGCGTGAAGCCGTCCAGACGGACCGTCATGGCGTGGTTCCAGCCCGACCCGCCGCGATAGTTGAACGCGAGCACGAGGTGCTCGCCCCGCTCCTCCACCAGGCCGTATTCGAACGGCCCCTCCAGGCCGGCCGTGTCGATCACCGCGCGCGCGGCCTGCGCCGAGGCCGCTCGCGGCGCGAGGAGGCACGAGAGGGACAGGATCAAGATCGTCGCCGTGGCTCGCATCGCTGCCTCCCCCCTCAGCTCTCGAACAGCTCGGCGCCCTCGAGATGGAGCGTGACGTGACGCCACGTGATCTTGCGCCCCTCCGGCTCGCTGACCGACCTGGCCCAGCCACCCCAGGCGGAGAGGGTGCCGCGCACGAGCACGCGCTCGCCCGGCGCGTGCTCCGCCACGGCCGCGGCGGGCAGGACCGTCTCCAGCCGCACGATCCCGCAGCGGAGGACCACGCGCATTTGGGCGGGATCGCTGCTCGGAGACACGCTCTCCACGACCGCGAAGTCCGCCACCGCCGCGTCCTCGCCCAGCCCTTCGAGTAGCTCGTCGCGGCTGAGCCCCTGCGCGGCGAGCGCCTCGGCGGCGCGCGCCATCGCCAGCGCCGAGCGGCCGCCGCCCGGGTCGAGCACGTCGTCGGACTCCACCGGCCCGTAGAACGCCAGCCGCCCCCTCGCGAACAGCGGCGGCGGCGGCCGGAGCGGGAGGACCCACCGCTTGTCCTGCTTGACGAACGTCTGCCGGATCGTGGTCTCCTCCCGCCCGCCCGTGAAGAACCGGACCCGGATCGTCATCTCCACCGCATCGCGCAGGGCCACGGCGTCCTGGATCTCGAACCAGTCGACCCCCACCGGCTGCTCGAGCCACGTCAGGCGGTCGGCCTCCAGCGCGCTCATCAGCTCGCTCGGCTTGACGGCCCGCCTGTACTCGTCGGACCCGACCAACAGCAGCGCCGAGACGGCCGCCCGGCCGCGCAGCTCCTCCTGCGCCGGCCGCGAGGTCCCCTTGCTGAACAGCCGGTCCGGGTGGCGCGCGCGCAACCAGGCCTGGCACGTCCCGACCGCCTGCTTGAGCGCCTTCTTGACCGCCTTGTCGATCTTGTCCTGCTCGTCCTCGGCCCCGGCGCTCCCGGCCATGACCGCGACCGCGACCGCCGCCCCGAGCGCCAGGCCCGGCCAACCACGTCCCCGCATTGCCCCCCTCCCTTCGGGCCGAACCTTAACCGCCAGCGGCCGGCCAGACCATGACGTCCCTGCGGGCGGCCGCCACGTCGGTCAGGCGTGCGCAGGTAAGTACTAGAGTTAGTCGAGCTCTGAGAGATAGGCATCGCCGCCCTCGACTGTCCAGCGCGTGACGAGGATCGCCTTCACCAGCCCGGTGTGGAGCTTGGCCTCCGCTACGACGCGGTCTCCCTCCGCCTCGACGGTGAGCTCATCGATCCTCCAGCCCGTGTGGCCCTCGAGCAGATAGCGCGCGAACCAGTTGGGCGGGCTTGTGTGCAGCTCGATAGCGTCGGCCGAGCTCCGGACCTTGCGGCGCAGCGCCCGCGGCAAGAACGTGAGCAGCTGCTGGGCGGGCTCAGTTCGGTAACCATCAATGCACCGATCGCAGTCAACGACGCCGTCCCTGCAGTCCCGAGCGGTACAGATCACCTGCTTCGTGTCTTGGCATCGGCTGCAGACGTCAGTGAACTTGTGCCGCGCGCAGCGAGGGCACGCGCTCACGCCGGTGCCCCGGCACGTGGAGCACTCGATCGTCCCCTCGCTGACCTTGGCGGTCGCGTACTTCGGCATGCACGCTGGGCAGTCTTGACGCAGCTCGCTCTGGAGGGCGATCCACTCTCGCGCGCGGCGCGCGACCAACTCGAGCTCGGCACGCCGCTCAGAGCGGTCCGGGTCTACCTTCGCTTTTGCCTGCGGCTCTCCGGGCGGAGGCGACGCCACCTCGGCCTCGGCCTGCTTGAGGGCAGCGCGCCAGCGGCGCTCGAGTTCAGCAAGCTGCGCCGAGACGGAGGCGCCAAGCGAGCGGACCTCCTCGAGTGCGGCGAGTGCCCGGTCGTAGTCCCCTGCGCGGCCACGCTCGAACGCGTGCGCCGAAAGCTTGTCGGCAAGGTGCTGCCGGAGCACGGCCGCCCGCCCGAGCGCGGCCTCGGCCTGAACCCGGGCGGCAGGCGGCGCATCGGGGTGGAGCACGGTGTTGCGCAGGACGTTCTCGGCCTTCAGGAATCGCTCCGCGACGGGCGTGGACGAGAGGTCTCGAATTGCCTGGTCGACTGCGGCCTCCCAGCGGCGCTTGAGGTCTGCGCGCTCGCGCTCCCTAGCTCGAGCCTTGGCCTCCTGGGCGAGCTCGGCGGCCCGTCGGCGATCTCGCTCTGCCACCTCGCGGGCGCGCTCCTCCTCGAGCCGTCGGCGCTCCTCCGCGCGTCGTTCGGGGAGCTTCTCCTCGGTGGGCTTCTTCGCGAGCGGGGGGGTTGGCGCGACGGACTTGGCCCCCGTCCCGAACCCGAGCTTGGCCGGGTCTCCCACTGCATAGAGCAAGCCGGCGATCGAGGCCATGGCCAGGAGGCCGCCCCCGACGATCGCCGGGAGGGCGCTCGGCTCTCTCCTCAGCCGCGGGCTGACCGGCTTCGAGCCGTTCGTCCGCTTGATCCGCCCGGAAGACCGCGCGCGCACGCGCGCTGCGGCCGGGCCCGGTGCAAGCGGGCCCGGCGGCGCTGCAGCCGCTGCCGGGGCAGTCAGGTCGAGGTTGCAGAACCGGCACATTTTGGCGCGCGCCTTGATGATCTCGGCACAGCGCGGGCACTCGACGTCTGGCGACGGAACGAGCGGATCCTCCATGCGGCCACCTCCCGGAGCCGACCTTACGCAGCGGGTACGGTACCGCAACGCCTCCCCCGAGCGGGCGCCCCCTGGCTGTGGCCCTGCCCCCGCCGTTCGTGGCAAAGTGGCCCCGGGCGAACCGAATGCACCAAGCGACTGGACCGTCGAGCTGCTGCCTCGCGCTGCGGCTCGGTGCGTGCGGCCGCGG
>CAZMSZ010000205.1:0-12968 GCA_964569055.1 uncultured Planctomycetota bacterium
GCGCGTCCTCCGGCAGGTAGTCGAGCAGCGTCGGCGGCGGCTCGCCCGGGTCGCGGCCGGTGAGGTGGCGCGAGTAGTTCTCGATCCCCTTGCAGGTGCCGACCTCGCGCAGGAACTCGAGGTCGTAGCGGGTGCGCTGCTCGAGCCGCTGCGCCTCGAGCAGCTTGTTCTCGTTACGCAGCTCGCGCAGCCGCTCCTCGAGCTCCTCGGAGATCGTGTGGCAGGCGCGCTCGAGCATCTCCTCGGGGGTGACGTAGTGGCTCTTGGGGTAGATCTCGGCCGCCTCGAGCTCGCCCTTGACCTCGCCGGTCAGCGGGTCGATCTCGGTGATCGCCTCGACCTCGTCGCCGAACAGCTCGATCCGGATGGCCGAGGCGTCCTCGTGGGCCGGCATCACGTCGATCACGTCCCCGCGGGCGCGGAAGGTGCCGCGGCGGAAGTCGGCGTCGTTGCGCTGGTACTGGATCGCGATCAGGGCGCGCAGGATGTCGTCGCGCTCGCGCGTGTCGCCCCGCCGCAGGGCGACCTTCATTCCGTAGTACGACTCGGGCGAGCCGAGGCCGTAGATGCACGAGACCGAGGCCACGATGATCACGTCGCGCCGGGTCAGCAGGCTGCGCGTGGCGCTGTGGCGCAGGCGGTCGAGCCGCTCGTTCTGGGTGGCGTCCTTCTCGATGTAGATGTCCGAGGAGGGAATGTACGCCTCGGGCTGGTAGTAGTCGTAGTAGCTGACGAAGTACTCGACCGCGTTCTTGGGGAAGAAGTCGCGCAGCTCCTGGAACAGCTGCGTGGCGAGCGTCTTGTTGTGCGCCAGCACCAGGGTCGGCCGGTTGACCCGCGCGATCGTGCTCGCGATCGTGAACGTCTTGCCCGAGCCGGTCACGCCGAGCAGCGTCGAGTGCGGCGCGCCGCCCTCGATGTGCCGCACCAGCCCCTCGATCGCGGCCGGCTGATCGCCGGTGGGCTGGAACTCCGAGGTGAACACGAACGGCCGCTCCTCGAGCTTGACCACGTCGCCGACGGGGTTCGTCGCGCGCCGCTGCTTGAGCCCGGACCGCTCGGGGATCTCGCTGGGGGAGGGCGTCTTGGTCGGACGCGCGCTGCGCTTCGCCATGAGCGCCAGGTTACCGCCCGAATTCCTCGGCTGGTTGATGGGGGCGGCCCGCGCTCGACTGGAGCGCCGAGGAATTCGGATGGGGCGTGGCTCGGGTCGACTGCCCCGCCTCGCGAGAGGAGATGAGTGGTTCGGGGCCCGTTCGGACGCTCGCCCCGTGGTGAGATTCTCGGTCGTGGCGCCGCTCCGACGATCGCCGCGCGAATTCGGATGGGGCGGGGGCTCCGAGGAGGTGCTCGCCACGCAGACAGGAGTCAATGCTGTCGCTGTAGCTGCCACGCCTCGTCGTTCGGGGTCGGTCGGTGCTGGCGCGAGACCAGGTCGCTGATAGCTCCACGTCTCCTCTCTCGGTCCACACCTGGGAGCTTCCCCACCGATTGCGGCGCCGACGTCGACCCGATCACTCCAGCCCGGCGAACGGCCCCCTGCGCGCCCGCACGCTCACCTCCTGCCCGACCAGCACCGGCTCGTCATGCGCCACACGCAGCTCGAGTTCGCCCACGGCAACGACCACGTCGAAGCGCTTCGCGAGCGCGTCGGGGCGGCCGACCGCGGCGCGGCGCACGGTCGCGCGCGTGCCCTCCTCGGATGACACCAGCTCGAGCTCTTCGGGGCGGACCAGGGCGGCGCGGGCTGCGGCCTCGCCTGCCAGCGCCAGCTCGCCCAGGGCGGTGCGGAGCCGGCCCGGGCCGCCGGGCTCGCCGGGGACGACGTTGCCCAGCCCGAGCAGGCGGGCGGTCTCGGCGCGGCGGGGGGTCGCGAGGAGCTGGTCGAGCGGGGCGTGCTCGACCAGGGCGCCCGCCTCCAGCACCGCCACGCGCTGCGCGAGCTCGAGCACCTCGGCCCGCTGGTGGGTCACGAGCAGGAGCGTGACCCCCTCCTCGGCGGCGAGCGCGAGCAGCTCGGCGCCTAGCTCGGCGCGGAGCGGCGGGTCGAGGTGGGCGAACGGCTCGTCGAGGAGGAGCGTGCGGGGGGCGGCGGCGAGGGCGCGGGCCAGGGCGAGGCGCTGGCGCTCGCCGCCCGAGAGGGCGCTCGGGAGCGCGCCCATGCGCTCGCCGAGGCCGACGCGCGCGGCCCAGCGGCGCGCCGCCTCGCGCCGTTCGTGGCGCGTCCCACGAGCCACCCAGCGCAGCGTGGCCTCCACATCGAGGTGCGGCCACAGGGCGAGCTCCTGGAACACCAAGCCCACCCCGCGTGCCTCGGGGGGGACGAGCACGCGCCCGGGCGCGGACGCCTCGCGCTCGCCCATGAGCACGCGCCCGGCGCTCGGGGCGGCCAGGCCCGCGACCAGGCGCAGCAGCGTGGTCTTGCCGGCGCCGGAGCGGCCGATCACCGCCAGGCGGTCGCCGGGCGCGGCCTCGAGCGAGACGTCGGTCAGGGCGGCGCGCGCGCCGTAGCTCAGGCCGAGCGCCTCGAGTCGGATCGCCTCGCCGCGCGGCTCGCTCAGGCCCACCGGCGCCACCCCTTCCGCGCGGCCGCGCCGAGCGCGAGCGCGAGCGGCACCGGCAGCGCCACGGTCGCCAGCAGCAGCACGCACAGCCCGGTCAGCTCGGCGCCCTGGCCGTAGTGGGCCTCGTTGACCACGAACACGGCCAGGAGCGGCTTGCCGGGCGGCGCGAGCAGCGCGGCGGCCGCGAACTCGGTCGTGGTCAGGGCGTGCAGGAGCAGGGCCGCTGCGGCCAGGGCGGGCGCGACCTGAGGCAGCAGGGCCGCGAGCGGGCGGCGCCCCGCCAGGCGCGCCGCCTCCTCCTGCGCCGGCGGGACCGCCCGCAGCGCCACCCACGCCAGCAGCGCGGCGAGGGGGAGGAAGCGCGCCAGGGCCGCGGCGACCACCACCCCCAGGCTGTCGAGGAGCGAGGTCAGGGCGGGGCGCGAGAGCGCGAGCAGCAAGCCGATCGCCAGCAGCGAGGGCGGGAGGGCGGCCAACGCCAGCGCCCCCCCGGCGGCGGGCGCCAGCAAGCGCGGGCCGGCGCGGCGCAGCGGCCAGGCGAGGAGCAGGGCCAGCGCCGCTCCGATCGCCGCGGCGGCCAGGCCGACCCCGAGGCTGTTCGCGGCGTCGCGGGCGCCGATCCCCCAGGCCAGCCCGATCACGTGCCAGGTGCGCGCGAGCCCGCCTGGGGTGCCCGGCGCGCGCGCGCGGAGCAGGCCCAGGGCCAGCGCGATCAGCGGCCCCAGCAGGCCGGGCAGGAGCGCGAGCGTGCACACGATCGACGCCAGGGCGCGCGCGCCGGGGCCCGGGGCGGGGCGCTCCAGCGGGCGCGCCTCGGGGAGCGGGGGGCGACGCAGCCACGCGGTGAGCGCCACCAGCGCCGCGCCGCCGCCCAGCGTCACCAGGGGCAGGGCCGCGCGCAGGGCGCCGTGGACGTCGCCCTCCGCCTCGAACCGCGCGTGCACCAGCTCGGAGAGGGCCTGCACCCGCAGGAGCTGGGGGACGGCCAGCTCGACCGCGACCAGCGCCACCACGGCCAGCGCGCCCGGGAGCGCGCCCGGCAGCGCCAGCGCGAGCAGCAGGCGCCGCTCGCCCGCGGCCCCGCGCGCCAGACGCGCGGCCTCCAGCGCGCCGGCGGGGACGCGCCGCAGCGCGGCGAGCGCGCCCAGGAGCGGGAGCGAGAACAGGCAGCCGCCCAGCAGCAGCGCGGCGCTCGGGAGCGTGTACACCCAGCCCGGGGCGAGGAGCGAGGGGCCGCGGGGCAGCTCGCGCCCGAGCGCGCGCGCCACCCAGCCGGCCGGGCCGAACAGCTCGACCCAGCCGACCGCGCCCAGGTAGGGCGGCAGCAGGAGCGGCAGCAGCCCGAGCGCCACGAGCGCCCGGCGCCCCGGCGGGCGGCCCAGCTCGAGGGCGAGCGCGTAGGCCAGGCCGAGGGCCAGGGCGATCCCCGCGGCCAGGCCCGAGAGGAGCACCGTGCGCAGGGCCGCGGCGGGGGCGGGGTCGGCGAGGCCGCGCGCGGCGAGCCAGGTCAGGGCGAGGGTGGCCAGCGCGAGCGCGAGCGGGGCGAGGTGGGCCCAGCGGCGGGGCACGGCTACTCGGCCAGGAACCGGCGCTCCACGTATTCGCGCGCGGCCGGGAAGGCCGCCGCCACGTCGGGCCACGCCACGTCGGGGGTGCGGATCTCGGGCGGGATCCAGCTCGCGCGCGCCAGGCCGCTCCGCAGCGGGACCTGCACCGAGCGCGAGGCGGCGAGGCGCTCCTCGATCGCCGGCCGGAGCAGCCAGTCGACGAGCTTGCGCGCGGCCTCGCCGTTGGGGCCGCCCTTCACGATCGCGACCGAGTTGGGGATCAGGAGCGTCCCCAGGCCGCCGTCCTCCTGATCGGGGAACACGACCTCGACCGGCGCGCCCTCCTGCAGCGCGAGGTTGGCGTCGTCGGTGTCGGTCAGGCCGAAGGCGAGCTCGCCCTGGGCCACGCGGTTCTTGATGTCCGCGTTGCTCGCGCAGATCACGACCTCGTTCGCCTTCATGCCGTCGAGCAGGGCCGTCGCCTCGTCGGCGCCGAGCTGCGCGAACAAGGCCGCGACGTGGGTGGCGGTGGTCCCGAACAGCGGCTTGGCGATCCCGACCTGCCCCCGCCAGGCGGGGTCGAGCAGGGCGCGGATCGAGGTCGGGCGGCGGTCGGCCGGGACGCGCTCGGTGTTGACCAGGAGCACGCGCGCGCGCGCGGCGAAGCCGGTCCAGGTCCGGTCGGGGGCGAGCGCCCAGGCGGGGAGCCCTTCGGCGGCCGGGCTCACGTAGGGCTCGAGCAGCCCCTCGCTGGCGAGCGCGATCGTCTGGCTGACCTCGTTGTTCCAGAACACGTCGCAGCGCGGCGCCCCGGCCTCGGCCCGGATCGCCTGGACCAGCCCGGTGGTCTTGGTCGCCTCGGTGTCCCACTTGGCGAGGACCCGGATCCCCGTCTCGGCCTCGAACGCCTCGAGCACGGGCTGCGAGAACATGCGGTCGAGCGCGCAGTACACGACCACCTCGCCGGCGGGGGCCTCGGTCGCGGAGCCGCCGCCCGGGCAGCCGGCGAGCGCGGCGGCCAGGAGCAGCAGGGTCGCTGAGGCGGCGGGGCGGGCGGGGCTCATGGGCGCTCCTCGTCGTCCTCGAGCAGCGGCGCGACCCGCTCCCAGATCGCAGCCGCGACCGCGTCGGGCGCCGCGCCCGCGTCGACGCGCTGGATCGTGGGGTCGTGCGCGGCGAGCGCGAGGAAGTTGGTGCGCACCCGCGCCAGCAGCGAGGCGTCCTCGAACGCGTCCTCCGCGCCGCGGCGCCCGACGCGGCCGAGGCCCTCGTCCACGGGCAGGTCGAGCAGCAGCACCAGGTCCGGGACGGGCGCCCACTCGTGCAGCCGGACCACGTCCTCGGGGGCGAGCCCCAGCTCGGGGCGGGCGGCCTGGTAGGCGGCGGTGGAGAGGTAGTAGCGGTCCTGGACCACCACGTCGCCGCGCTCGAGCGCGGGGAGCACGTTGTCGCGCACGTTCTCGCGGCGGTCGGCCAGGAACAGCTCGAGCTCCTCGCGCGGCGCGAGCGGCGGGCCGTGGCGGGCGCGCTCGCGGATCTGGCGCCCGTGCGGCCCGTCGGTCGGCTCGACGAGGCGGACCACGCGCCGCCCGCTCGCCGCGATCCGCTCGGCCAGGCGGGCGAGCTGGGTCGACTTGCCCGCCCCGTCGATCCCCTCGAGCACGATGAACCTGCCGCTCACGGCCGCGATTCTACGGGGCGAAGGCGGCTGTACGTGAACGAGCCCCGGGGCTCGCGCCCCGGGGCTCTCGGGTGAGGTGGACCTCGCGGGTCCGCTACTCGGCCTCGAGCTCGGCGAGCGCCTCCTCGACGGCGGCCTTCGCCTCCTCGATGTCGTCGCACTCCCTCGCGAGCTTCTTGAGCGCCCGCTTGGCCTTGGACCCGTCGAGCGCCTTGGCCTCCTCGATGGCCTTCAGCGCGGCCGGGACGACCCCCTCCACGCGCTTGTTGGCCTTCTTGCGGACGAACTCGGGCACATCCTCGTCGTCCGCGACCTCCTTGTAGCTCTCGAGCGCGTCCCCGAACTTGCCCTTGCGGAGCGCGACGTCGCCCTTGAGCAGGTCGCGCTCCATCTTCATGACCTGCGAGCCGCGCAGCGGCGCCTTGCCGATCTTCTGCTGGGCCTCGTTCAGCGCCTCGATGAACTTCTGGGGCGCCATGCCGGACACCTTGGAGACCAGCTTCCCGCTCGAGTCGCACACGAAGCTGGCCGGGACGCCGCTGAAGTCGAAGCTCCCGCGCGCCTGGCTCATCGAAGTCTGGTGCGCCTGGCAGGGGATCGACCCGTAGACCGGGCAGACCGTGCGCTTGACGCCGGTGCGGGGGTCGACCTGCTCGACCTCCTCGTGAGCTTCGCGGTGGCCGACGACGGCCACGGCGAACTCGGAGACGTGATCCACGAAGACTTGGTTATGGAAGAGACCCTCTTCCATGGCTTTGCAGGGGGCTCAGCCGTCCTGGTGGAACGAGACGAAGATCGGCACGTTGCGCGCCGTCGCCTCTTCCACCGCCTCCTCCCAGCTGCTCGCCCACTGGATCGTGGGCTTGGCGCCCGGCCCCGCCTGGGCCAGGCCCGCCAACCCGGCGGCGAACCCCGCCAGGGCCAGCGCTCCGACGCTTCTGCGCATGTCGCTGCCTCCTTCTCCTTCGGTCCCGGTGAACCGGCGACGATAGCCCGATCCTGCCTCGAGCGCTACGGGCCTCTCCGGATGGCGGACGGCGCGAGGGGAGCCTGGTTAGGCCGCCTTGGACTTGGGCTTCCCGGAGCGGCTCTTCACGCGGTTCACGATCGCGGCCAGCCCGTCCTGCGCGTCGTTGATGAAGTCGTGCACCTTCTGGAGCAGGTCGCGCAGCTCGGCGGCGGTCATCGGCCCGCTCGCCCCGCCGGCGCCCGCGGCGCTCACGTCCGAGAGGACCGACTGGATCACCTCGAACGGCGCGGTCTCGGTGCCGCTCGGGCCCATGTCGAACGCGTTGCGGAGGACGTGCAGCAAGAACAGGTTGTCGTCGGCCGCCACCAGCCCGCGCAGCAGGCGCACGATCCCGTCCACCCGCCCCAGGCTCGGGTCGAGCTGGCGGCCGAAGAAGTGGAGCACGTCGGCCAGGGCCTGCTCGTCGACCCCCGCGGCGCTGGGCTTCTTGGCGAGCATCTCGGCCACTACCACCAGCACCGCGCCGAACACGTCGAACTGGGCGCTCGGCTGCGGGGTGAACAGGTTGGCCAGGCCGCGGTTGATCACGTCCTTCTGGGGGGAGCGCGCGATCGTCTGCAGCAGGTCGATCACCACCACCGCGTCGCGGCCCGACAGCAGGCGCTCGATGTCGATCTGGTGCTGCGCCGCCCAGCGCTGGCGGTCCACCTGGTCCTGCGGGATCGCGTCGGCCAGGAACTCGAGGATCCCGCCCATGCCGCGCCCCATGCCCTGCCACTTCCAGCGCTCGCGCCCGTTGGCGTCGGTGTAGGTCTGGAGCAGGACGTCGGCGAGGTCGCCCATGACCTCGTCGAGCTGGGCCTCGACCTGCCGCTGCCGGGCGCGCTGCGAGAGGGCGTCGATCGGCTCGAGCAGCATGTGGGCCAGCGAGCTGTGCGGCCGGTTGTGCCGGTCGTAGACCGGGGTCGAGCTGTCGACCAGCGCCTGCAGGGTGTCGGCGAGGACGTCGGCCACGACCTCGTTCGAGCCGGGCACCCTGACCTGCGTCATGTCGTCGATCACCTCGAACAGCTTCTCGACCGCGCCCGACTCGAGGATCGACACGACCAGCGGCTCGGTGGGGCGCATGGCCTGCTCGTAGTGCGCGCCGAGGCCGAGCATGATGTCCTTGAGCAGCGGGATCTCGCCGCGGTCGCTGAACACCTCGCAGATCGGCTTCATGGCGTCGAGCGCGCCCGAGTCGTTGAAGTCCTTGAGCGCGTTGACGTCCTCGGCCCTGATCCCCGAGCAGAGCAGGTTGCGCAGGAAGCCGATCTGCAGGAGGAAGTGGATCGTCCCGATGTGGACCGTGATCCCGAGGACCTTCTGATCGCCCGCCATGGCCTTGAGGTAGAACTCGGCCATGTTGCCCATGCCCACCGCGTTGCACTTGTTGGCGCGCTCCATCATCTCCAGGATCCGCTGCATGGCGCTCTTGTGCGTGGCGTCCGCGAGGATCCGATTGCGGTAGTCGTGGTACTTCATCATGCGCGCGAACCCGATCGGCAGGTTGCGCAGCTGCTTCTGCTTGGTGTTGAACGCCTGCAGCAGCGAGCGCACCGCCGAGATCGTGCGGCCGCGCGGCCGCATGGCGTCCTCGAGCAGCGGGAGCAGGTCGTTGAGCATGGCCTGGTTGGCGCCGGCCGCCGGGGTGCCGTGCGCCGCCTGGCTGGCGCGCTTCATGGCGACCATCAGGTCGTCGACCATGGCGCCGAACTTGGCCTTGTCGTTCTTGACCACCGCGGCCAGGCCGCGCAGGAGGTCGTGGATCGGCGAGCGCTTGACCACCTCGAACTGCGCGTGGGCCAGGTCGATGATCGGGCTGTCGGGGGTCAGGGTCTCGTAGTCGTCGCTCGGGTCGGCGGTGCCGTTGGAGTGGTGCACGCGGTCGACCAGCGCGTCGAGCACGTCGACCGCCTTGGCCGGGACGTCCTTCTGCAGCACCTCGCCGGTCAGGAGCACCAGCTCGGAGAGGATCGTGCGCTTGACGTCGAAGTACTGGTAGAGGAGCGCGCCGCCCGGCGCGAGCGCGCGCTGATCGGCGTCGCGGGCCCCGTCGCTGCCGAAGGGCGCGATCTCGATCGGCGCCCCC
The DNA here is from genome assembly GCA_964569055.1 of uncultured Planctomycetota bacterium. Classification (GTDB taxonomy): domain Bacteria; phylum Planctomycetota; class J058; order J058; family J058; genus JAWLGW01. Next base: position 8,894 of record CAZMSZ010000205.1, read on the forward strand.
GCGGCGTCGACCGGGCGGCCATCGGCGTCCACGTCGGCCGCGCCGTCGCCGTCGCCGTCGACGAACGGCGCGGGCAGCTGCCCGGTCGCCGGGTCGGCCGCCACCGCCGGGTTGCCGTGCACGTCGAGGCGGACGCCCCAGGCCGGCGCGCCGAGCGCGTTGAAGGCGCGCATCGGCTGCTCCTCGAGCAGGGCGTCGGCGAGGGCGTCGAGGCTGCTGCCGACCGAGCTGGCCGCGGTGGGGGAGGGCTGGAAGCCGAGCAGGGCGCGCGACAGCGTGCCCTGCAGCTCGCGCAGCAGGTTGCGCTCGCCGTTGGGGTCGCCCTGCTCGTCGACCCCGTCGTTCTGCTCGACGAGCTGCATGGCGCCGCGCACGAGGTCTTCGAGCTCGGGGTAGGCGAGCAGCCTGCTGATCAGCATGTTGGTGGCGCGGCTCTCGAACGAGGCCGCGCGCGCGCCGCCGTTGCCGGCCAGGAGCTTGGCGAGCCCGTCCAGGGCCACCGAGTCGCTCATGAGGTCGACCACGATCGCGTCGACGTCGCCCGCCGCCGCCTCGACCGAGCCGTCGTCGAACAGCCCGATCAGGCCGGGCAGCAGCGCCTGCACGTTGGCGCTGGTCTGGGAGCCCGGCAGGATCTGGTTGATCGCGGCCACCAGGTCGGCCTTGCGGGCCTCGAGGGCGGCCAGCTTGATCGAGTCGCCCTCGGCCGCCACCTGGTGGTGGATCACCCCGTAGAGGATCTCGCCCATGTCGACGCCGGCGGTCGAGCCGGCGGCGGTGCTCGCCTGGCTCGAGCGGACGCTGCTCGCGGTCCCGCCGCGGTTGCATCCGGCGGCGAAGGTGAGCTGGGAGAGGACCAGCAGCCAGGCGCCGATCTTCTGGGTTCGATTGCGGGTGGTGAACCTCATGGTCCGACCTCTTCCTGAGCGTTGGAGGCCGGGTCGAGCAAAGCCGAGACCGCGATCGGCGATGGGCCACGTGGCGGAAGCTGTGATTGTTTAGCGGCTTACGCGATTCGGTGCGTGGCTATGGAGCGAAACTGGAACGATTTGGTTCCAGAAGCGTTTCGCGAGTCAGGATGTGGGCTCCCAGATCCGGGCGGATTCTCGGCTGGTTCGGTGTGGGAGACCGGTGTTGGCGAGGGGCCGAAGAATCCGAACTCACACCGCCGGTGGGTAGCCCAGCGCGGCGGCTCCGAGCCGGAGCACGGCCAGGGCGGCCACGCCGCTGCCGAGCGCCAGGTAAAAGCGCCAGCGCCAGGCGTTGGAGAACCCGAGCAGCAGCCGACGCCCCGTGAAGTTGAAGGCGGCGCACTCGACGAGCTTGCCCACCACCCACGCGAACACCAGCGGCGCCGTCGGATTGAGCGCCAGCGCGCTGCGCAGCTCGCCGTGGGCGAGCTGCACGAAGGCTCGGGTCAGCCCGCAGCCCCCGCAGGGGATGTCGGTCACCCGCCGGAAGATGCAGATCCCGCCGCCGAGCGCGGCGTCGAGCTGCTCCTTGAACGGCGCGTTGAACCCGCCCGCGCCGTCGCGGGCCGGCGTGAGCGCCGCGAGGAGCAGCACCGCCAGCAGCAGCACCAGCTCGACCCGGTCGCCGGTCCGCACCGGCCGCTCGGCCGCGACCAGGCGCGGCCCGAGCGGGCGAGGCCTCGCGATGGCGTCGAGCTCGGCCGGCGCGTTCATGGCGAGATTATGCCCGCCCCGGCGCGCGACGTGAGCGCTACAGGCTGACGCCGCCCTGGGCGGCGGCGGCCTCGACGGCGGCGCGCTGGTCCTCGTAGGCCAGGAACAGGGCGCCCTGGGCGATCGGCATCGTGATCAGGATGCCCACGCCGCAGGCGACGCTGCCCAGGCTCTGCACGATCGCGACCACCAGCCCGAGCACGATCATCGGGACGACGTTGGCCTTGCCGAACTCGAGCGCCGCCTTGACGGCGCTCATGGCGGGGGTGCCCGGCTTGTCGGCGATGATGCAGGGCGCGAAGGCGATCAGCATGCCGGGGACGACGCAGCACATGTACCCGCAGCAGAGGAGCAGCAGCGTGATGATCTTGTCGGCCGCGTTCTCGAAGTTGAACAGCCCGCCGATGTCCATCGGCTTGCCCTCGGCGCGCGCGGCCTTGAACATGGCCAGCCAGTTGAAGATCGCCACCCAGCCCAGCACCGGGATGGCCATGACGAGGGCCATCACCACCGACGGCCCGAGGTTCGCCTTGACGACCTCGAAGCTCTCCTTGACGTAGTCCCCGTAACGCATCTCGACGGCCATGGCGCCTCCCCTCCCTGAAGGCGGGGACTATACCAGCCCGATCGGTCGAGCCCCACCAGCCACTCGAGCGCGGCCGGCGCGCGGAGGCCCTTTACACGCCCTCCGCGCTCCGCCTAAGGTGTCCGCGCTCGGATCCTGGGGAGGTCGCCCGTGCCGCTCTCGTCTCGACTCGCCGCGCCGGCGTTCGCCCTCGGCCTCACGCTGGCCGCGGCCGCGCCCGCGGAGGCCACGAACGGGCCCAAGCCGACCTCCTACGGCGCGCGCGCGGCCGGGCGCGGCGGGGTCGACTACGCCTACGCCGACGACGCGACCGGCCCCGCCACCAACCCGGCGGGCATGGGCTTCACCTGGGGAAACCGCTACGACAACAACTGGGCGCTGCTGTTCCCGCGGGTGGAGTGGACCAACGCCAACGGCACCTTCGAGAACGAGGAGCGCGTGTTCTTCGCCGTGCCGACCTACTCGTTCGGGGTGGTGCTCGACCCGGGCAAGGACTGGGAGATCGCGCCGATCTTCGACCTCGGCAACTGGGGGCTGCGCGACGAGGAGGAGGCCGACGCCGAGCAGGCGCTGGACCCGCCGGGCGAGGACGCGGGCGACGTCGAGCCGACCGACGCCGAGCTGTACGGGAGCCGGCTCAAGCTCGGCTTCGGCTGCTTCCCGGTCACGGGCGGCAAGATCAAGATGGCCGACATGGAGACCGTGTTCTCCCGCCCGGTCGATTGGGAGACGGACGTGATCTCGCTCGCGATCACGCCCTCCTTCGCCTACCGCATCACCGACTACCTCTCGTTCGGGTTCGCGCTGCAGGTGCTCTACTCGCAGTTCGAGCTCGACGGCGGGATCGCCCAGAACAACAGCGTCCTGGCCGACGAGTTCGAGAACGCGGCCACGCTCCTGCCGAACTTCACCCGCCACGTGATCACGATCGCCGACGTCGACGACGCGAGCACCAACCTCGAGAACAACAACGGCAGCTGGGGGCTCTCGGGCCGGATCGGCCTGATGTTCAACACGCGCTACGTCTCGATCGGCCTGATGTACCAGGAGCGCGGCCATACGACCGACTACTTCGGCCGCTCCCGGGTCGACGCCAACGACCACGTCCAGCAGCTCACCGCCGGAAACCTCGGGCTGCTGCAAGCGCTCGATCCGGCGATCGATCCCAACCTCGGCTTCGCCGGCAACTACGACATGCGCATCCAGAACGTGTTCTTCCCGCGCATGGTCGGGGTGGGGATCGCGGTCCGGCCGGCGCCCTGGGTGTCGCTTGGGATCGATTACACGTTCATCCACTGGAGCGAGGCGTTCCACCACTTCAGCGCCCGGCTCTACAACGGCGACAACCCGAACCTCGACATCCTGACCTCGCCGGCCGTGCGGGTCCGCGTGCCGCTCCACTACCGCAACCAGCACGTGATCGCGCTCGGGGCCTCGTTCCGGATCTACGAGGGCGCGGACATCGTGGAGGGCGTCCCCTCCTGGTCGCTGGTGTGGCGCTGCGGCTACAACTACGGGAGCAACCCGGTCCCCAGCAAGACGGTGCTGCCGCAGCAGCCCACGATCGCCGAGCACCACGTCAGCACCGGCTTCACGCTCCACATAGGACCGCTGCTCGAGCTCACGGCCGCGGTGGAGTGGTCCCTGCCGAACGAGGTCAAGACCCCGCGCGAGGTGGACGGCGGCCACAAGGGCGACTTCACCCTGTCCGACTCGAAGCAGGAGGTCGAGCTGATCTTCGTGCAGTTCGGCCTCGGGGTGAACTTCTAGCGGCGCGCCGGAGGCGCGCCGCTAGAAGTTCACC
>CAZMSZ010000206.1:0-12928 GCA_964569055.1 uncultured Planctomycetota bacterium
CAGCGCGCACGCTGTTTGAGCACGGCGCCCCCCCGCCCTCCTCCGGGTGCACCGATCCCGCCCGCTCACGCCGAGCCGCGCCACCGGCCGCTCGCTTCTGCCTTTCCCACGCTTCCCATGCGTCCAACCACCCTTCCTGCTTTCCTGTTTTTCCTGCTTTCCTGTCCTCTCTTCTGGTTCTCGGGCTGGACTCCTCCCTCCGCCGCGCCACAGAGAGCGGCCAAGCGGAGCCGATAGCGAGCCCGAGAAGCGTGGCCTCCGGAACGAGCGAGGCCGCCGGGGGACGCCCGGCGGCCTCGTCGTCGCGAGAGTGCCCCGCTGCTAGTCGAGCCCGCTCAGCGGGAGGCTGCCGCCGAGGGCGTCGAGCGCCGAGGTGACCCCCGTCGTCTCCTCCTCCTCGGTCACGGCGTACTCCTCCGGCTCGACGAGCTTCTCGACCACCTTGTCGTTGTAGGCCTTGTGGCCCGTGCCCGCGGGCACGAGGTGCCCGAGGATCACGTTCTCCTTGAGGCCGAGCAGCTCGTCCGCGCGGCCGGCGAGGGCCGCCTCGGTGAGGACCTTGGTGGTCTCCTGGAAGGAGGCCGCCGAGATGAACGAGTTGCTGAACAGCGACGCCTTGGTGATCCCGAGCAGCAGCGGCTCGGCCGTGGCCGGCTTGCCGCCGCGGCGCCGGATCGCCTCGTTCCCGTAGCGGAACTCGAACTTGTCGACGATCTGCCCCGGCAGGAACTCGACGTCACCCGGGTCGACCACCTGCACCTTGCGGAGCATCTGCATGATGATCGTCTCGATGTGCTTGTCGTTGATCGTCACGTTCTGCGAGCGGTAGACGCTCTGCACCTCGTTGAGGAGGTACTGCTGCAGGGCCTCGGGGCCCGAGACCCGCAGGATGTCGTGCGGGATGAACGAGCCCTTGGTCAGCGCGTCGCCGGCCCGCACCCGGTCGCCCGTGTGCACCTTGAGCCGCCGCCCGTGCTGGTAGGTGTGCTCGCGCTCGTCGCCCGACTCGCTGCGAATGATGATCGTGCCCTTGCCGCGCTTCTTGGGCCCGATCTCGACCGCGCCGTCGATCTCGGCCATGACCGCGACCGTCTTGGGCTTGCGGACCTCGAAGATCTCGGTGACGCGCGGCAGACCGCCCGTGATGTCCTGGGTGCCGCCGTGCTCACGCGGGGTCTTGGCCAACAGGGTGCCGGGCACGATCTTGTCGCCCTCCGACACCTCGATGTGCGCCCGCTCGGGGATCGGGTAGCTCGAGAGGGTGACCCCGGTCTCGGGGTCGCTCACGAGCACCATCGGGTGGTGGTCGCCCTTGTGCTCGACGATCACCTTGCGCTCGATCCCGGTGTTGCGGTCGATCTCCTTCTTGAAGGTGACGCCCTCGATGATGCCCTCGTAGCTGACCACGCCGCCCTTGAGCGCCAGGATCGGCTCCATGTGGGGATCCCACTCGAACACGGTGGGCATCTTCTTGCCCTTGAGCTTGAGCTCCTCGCCGTTGGTCACGCACACCACGGCGCCGAGCGGGATCTCGTGGGTCTCGAGCACGCGCGAGCGCTTGTCGAGGATGTGGATCCGGCCCTTGCCCTCGAGCTCGACCATCTGCTCGCCCACCATCACCACGTTCATGCGCTCGTAGCGGATGGTGCCGAGGTTGGCCGCGCGGATCTGCGGGTCGGAGCGGAGCGCGGTGGCGACGCCGCCGATGTGGAACGTGCGCATGGTGAGCTGGGTGCCCGGCTCGCCGATCGACTGCGCGCCGATGATCCCGACGGCCATGCCCTCCTCGACGTACCTGTTGGTCGAGAGGTCGAGGCCGTAGCAGAACGCGCACACCCCGATCGCCGTCTCGCAGGTCAGCGGCGAGCGCACGCGGATCTTGCCCTTGCGGCCGACGATCTCCTCGATCCGGCGCGCCTTCTCCTCGGTGATCAGCTCACCGCTGGTGACGACGGTCTCGCCGGTGACGAGGTCCGCGATCGGGTCGCAGGCGGTCCGCCCGAAGATCTGCTTCCAGAGCGGCACGATCATGCGGTCGCCCTGGATGACGGGGCCCTTGGTGATGCCCTGCATGGTGCCGCAGTCGCGCTCGTTCACGACCACGTTCTGGGCCACGTCCGCCAGCTTGCGGGTCAGGTAGCCCGAGTCGGCGGTCTTGAGCGCCGTGTCGGCCAGACCCTTGCGCGCGCCGTGCGTCGAGGAGAAGTACTCGAGCACGTGCAGGCCCTCGCGGAAGTTCGCGCGGATCGGCGTCTCGATGATCTTGCCCGACGGCTTGGCCATCAGGCCGCGCATGCCGGCGAGCTGGCGGACCTGCTGCGCGCTGCCGCGGGCGCCCGACGCCGTCATGAGGAAGATCGGGTTGAGGTAGCGCTTGCCGTCCTTCCGCTTGTCGCTGCGGAGCGAGACCATCATGGCCTCGCCGACCTTCTCGGTCGCCTCGGTCCAGCAGTCGATGATCTGGTTGTAGCGCTCGAGCTCGGTGATGATCCCGCGCTCGTAGTCCTTCTGCCGCTTGTCGACGAGCTTCTGCGTATCCTCGAGGATCTGGGCCTTCGCCTCGGGCATGCGGCAGTCGTGGGTGGCGAACGTGATCCCGCCCAGGGTCGCGTGCCGGAAGCCGAGGTCCTTGAGGTCGTCGAGCAGCTTGAGCGTCGAGTCGCGGCCGAGGAACTTGTGGCAGTCGGCGATGATCTCGCTGATCCGCGACTTCTTGAGCGGATAGTTGTAGAGCGGCATGCCGGCCGGGAGCATGTCGAAGAACACGCAGCGCCCGGCCGTGGTCTGGACGATCCGGCTCTTGTCGAGCTTCTGCAGCTCGCGCTCGCCGTCACCCTGCACGGTCATGACCTTGACGCCCTCGGGCAGCCGCACCCGGACCCGCGTCTGGAGCATGATCTTCTTCTGCTCCCACGCCATGAACACCTCGTGGAGGCCGGCGTAGACGTGGTCGAGGTTCTCGCCCATCTCGCCGTCGACGCTCTCGGTGAGGTAGTAGACGCCGAGCACCATGTCCTGGCTGGGCGCGATGATCGGCTGGCCGTTGGCGGGGCTGAAGATGTTGTTGGTGGCCAGCATCAGCGTGCAGGCCTCGACCTGCGCCTCGAGCGAGAGCGGCAGGTGGACGGCCATCTGGTCACCGTCGAAGTCCGCGTTGAAGCCGGCGCACACCAGCGGGTGGAGCCGGATGGCGTTCCCCTCGATCAGGATCGGCTCGAACGCCTGGATGCCCATGCGGTGCAGCGTGGGCGCGCGGTTGAGCAGGACGGGGTGCTCGTAGATCACCTCCTCGAGGATGTCCCACACCTCGTCGTCCTTGCGCTCGAGCATCTTCTTGGCGGACTTGATCGTGTCGGCGTGCCCCATCTCCTTGAGGCGGCGGATGATGAACGGCTGGAACAGCTCGAGCGCGATCTTCTTGGGCAGGCCGCACTGGTGGAGCTTCAGCTCCGGCCCGACCACGATCACCGAGCGGGCGCTGTAGTCGACGCGCTTGCCGAGCAGGTTCTCGCGGAAGCGGCCCTGCTTGCCCTTGATCATGTCGGTGATCGACTTGAGCGGCCGGCTGTTGGAGCCGAGCACCGGGCGGCGGCAGCGGTTGTTGTCGAACAGCGCGTCGACCGACTGCTGCAGCATCCGCTTCTCGTTGCGGATGATCACCTCGGGGGCGTTGAGGTCGAGCAGCTTCTTGAGCCGGTTGTTGCGGTTGATCAGCCGCCGGTAGAGGTCGTTGAGGTCCGAGGTGGCGAAGCTGCCGCTCTCCAGCAGGACCAGCGGGCGCAGGTCCGGCGGGATGACCGGGATCACGTCGAGGATCATCCACTCGGGGCGGTTGCCCGAGTCCTTGAGCGCCTTGACCGTCTTGAGGCGCTTGATGATCTCCTTCATCTTCTGCTTGGAGGTCGTCTCACGCAGCTCGACGTAGAGCTGGTCGAGCGTGGTCTCGAGGTCGAGCCGCTCGAGCAGCTTCTTGACCGCCTCGGCGCCCATGCCCGCCTCGAAGGCGTCGCCGTACTGCTCGCGGTAGCGCTTGTACTCCTCCTCGGTGAGGAGCTGCTTCTCGGCCAGCGGCGTGTCGCCCGGGTCGGTGACGATGTAGTCCTGGAAGTAGATCACCCGCTCCAGGCTGGAGGTCTTCTTGGCGAGCAGCGAGCCCAGCCGGCTCGGCATGGCCTTGAAGAACCAAATGTGCGCGACGGGCGCGGCCAGGTTGATGTGGCCCATCCGCTTGCGGCGCACGCGCGAGTGCGTGATCTCGACGCCGCAGCGGTCGCACTTGATGCCCTTGTGCTTGATGCCCTTGTACTTCCCGCAGAAGCACTCCCAGTCGCGCTCCGGCCCGAAGATCCGCTCGCAGAACAGGCCCTCCTTCTCCGAGCGGTAGGTGCGGTAGTTGATCGTCTCGGGCTTCTTGACCTCGCCGTAGGACCAGCGCCGGATGTCGTCCGGCGAGGCCAGGCGGATCGTGACGCTCTCGATCTCGTTGCGACGCCCGAAGTCGAAGCCGTTGCCGCCGGCCCCGAGGAAGTTCGGTCGATCCATGTGTCTACTCCTGCGACTTAAGGTTTAACGCTAACGCTTATCTGGACTTCGAGAAGGGACGGACGAGCGGCCGCCGCTCAGCTCAGCGGCGGCAGCAGCTTGTTCCGGTTGAGCTCCATGTTGATGGCGAGCCCCCGGATCTCGTTCATGAGCACGTCGAACGAGACCGGCGTCCCCGGCTCGAGCACGTTCTCGCCCTTGACCATCGACTCGTAGATCTTGGTGCGACCGTCCACGTCGTCGGACTTCACGGTCAGCAGCTCCTGCAGGATGTTCGCGGCGCCGTAGGCCTCGAGCGCCCACACCTCCATCTCACCGAAGCGCTGGCCGCCGAAGCGCGCCTTGCCGCCGAGCGGCTGCTGGGTGATCAGCGAGTAGGGGCCGGTGGCGCGGGCGTGCACCTTGTCGTCCACGAGGTGGTGGAGCTTCATCATGTACATGTAGCCCACCGTGACCTCCTGGTCGAACGGCTCGCCCGTGCGCCCGTCGAACAGGCGCATCTTGCAGGTCTTGTCCTGCCACACCTGGTCCGGGATCGAGTCGGTCCCCTCCACGACCTGGTCGATCTGCTCGCGCGCCGCCTCGAACGTCAGCTCACCCGCGCGGTAGGCGTCGGCGACGACGCACACCTTGCGGACCTGCGCCTCCGAGGCGCCGTCGAACACGGGCGTGACCACCTGGAACCCGAGGTTCTTGGCGGCCCAGCCGATGTGCGTCTCGAAGATCTGGCCGACGTTCATGCGCGACGGCACGCCGAGCGGGTTGAGGAGGATCTGCACCGGCGTCCCGTCCGCGAGGAACGGCATGTCCTCCTTGGGCTGGACCTTGGCGATCACGCCCTTGTTCCCGTGGCGCCCGGCCATCTTGTCCCCGACCGAGAGGGTGCGGCGGGTGGCCACGTAGACCTTCACCATCTCGAGCACGCCGGTCGGCAGCTCGTCGCCGCGCTGCAGGCGGTTCTTCTTGCGCTCCCGCTCCGAGTCGAGGTCCTCGATCCGGTCGCAGTAGCGGTTCGCCGTGTCGCGGAACTTCTTCTTGGTCGGGCGGCCGTCGAACTCGAGGTCGCGGAAGTTGAGGAAGTTGCGGATCTCACGCGGCGGGAGGGACGCGAGCAGCTGGCCGTCGATCAGCTCGCCCGTGTCCTTGCGACGCACGTCGCCGCCCGCGACGTCCTGCAAGGCCTCGACCATGCGCTCGATCTGGGCGTTGATCAGCGCGTCGTACTCGTCGTCGAGCTTGCGGATCTCGCGCTTGATCCGCTGACGCTCCTCCTCGGGGAGGTGGGTCTTGCGGGTGAACTTCTGCGCGGCGATCACGATGCCCGCCACGCCCGAGGGCACCTCGAGCGAGTCGTTCTTCACGTCCTCGCCCATGCGCCCGAAGATCGCGTGGAGCAGCTTCTCCTCGGGGGAGAGCTCGCTCTTCGACTTGGGCACCACCTTGCCCACCAGGATGTCGCCTGGGGCCACGCGGGTGCCGATCCGGATCACCCCGTCCTCGGCCAGGTTGCGCAGCGCCTTCTCCGAGACGTTCGGGATGTCCCGGGTGAACTCCTCCTTGCCGAGCTTGGTCTCGCGGATCTCGATCTCGAACTCGTCGATGTGGATCGAGGTGTACGCGTCGACGTGCAGCAGCTCCTCGGACACGACGATCGCGTCCTCGTAGTTGTAGCCGTCGAAGCTCATGAAGGCGACCAGGGCGTTGAACCCGAGCGAGAGCTCGGCCTGCTTGGTGGCCGCGCCGTCGGCGATCACCTGCCCCTTGGTGACCTTCTCGCCCGGCAGCACGATCGGCCGCTGGTTGAGGCAGGTCCGCTCGTTGAGGCCGACGAACTTGCGCAGGTGGTAGACGTCGTCGTTGTCGATCTCGATCAGGTCGCCCGTGACGCGCGTGACGGTGCCGCCGCGCTGCGCGGCGACGACCATGCCGCTGTTCTGCGCGACCACCCGCTCCATGCCGGTCGCGACGAGCGGCGGGTCGAGCTTCACCAGCGGGACCGCCTGCCGCATCATGTTCGCGCCCATCAGCGCGCGGTTGGCGTCGTTGTGCTCGAGGAACGGGATCAGCGAGGCCGAGACGCCCACGAGCTGTCGCGGCGAGATGTCGATGTACTCGACCTCCTTGCTGTCGACGAGCTCGAACTCACCGCGCTTGCGGGCCATGATGTGGGTGCCGATGATCTTCTTGGTCTTGGGATCGATCGGCGTGTCGGCGGGCGCGAGCGTGAGGGTGTCCTCCTCGTCGGCGCGCAGCCACTTCAGCTCGCCCGTGAGCTTGCTGCCCTTGACCACCTGGTAGGGCGAGATCAGGAACCCGTACTCGTCCAGCCGCGCGTAGATCGAGAGCGACGCGATCAGGCCGATGTTGGTGCCTTCCGGCGTCTCGATCGGGCAGATGCGGCCGTAGTGCGAGATGTGGACGTCGCGCACCTCGAACGAGGCCCGCTTGCGGTTGAGGCCGCCCGGGCCGAGGGCCGACAGCCGCCGCTCGTGGGTCAGCTGCGAGAGCGGGTTGGTCTGGTCGACCACCTGCGAGAGCTCGCCGCGCCCGAAGAAGTAGTCGATCGCCGAGCTGATCGTCTTGCTGTTGATGATCGAGCGCGGGGTGAGGTTCTGCTCCTCGAGGCCGAACATGCGCTCGCGCACGGTGCGCTTCAGCTTGAGGAAGCCCTTGCGGAACTCCTCGGCCGCCAGCTCGTCGACCGTGCGGATGCGCCGGTTGCCGAGGTGGTCGATGTCGTCGAGCTCCGCGCCCGACTGCGGGTTGCGCAGGTCGATCAGGTACTTGATCGCCGCCACGAAGTCGTCCTCGGTCAGCGTCTGCTGGTCGTCGGGGACGGTCAGGTTGAACTTGCGGTTGATGCGGAACCGGCCCACGCGGCCGAGGCGGTACTTGCTGTCGTTGCGGAACTTCTCGTCGAACAGCTTGACCGCCTTGTCGACCTGCGGCGGGTTGCCCGGGCGCAGGCGCAGGTAGATCTTGAGCAGCGCCTCCTCGTGCGAGCGGGTGGCGTCCTCCTTGAGGGTGTTGAGGATCAGCCAGTCGCCGACCTCGTCGATGACCTCGATCTCCTTGAGCTGGAGCTCGTCGCGCAGCTCCTGCGCGAGGCGCTCGGTGATCTCGCCGCCGCCCTCGAGCTTGATCTCGCCCGTCTCGGGGTCGACCACGTCGGAGACGACCACCTTGCCGGTGACCTTGTCGAGCGCGCCCTTCCCGCCGAGCTTCACGGTCGAGGTCGGGTAGAAGCGGCGAATGATCTCCTCGTTGCTGTCGTAGCGCTCGAACAGGGCGCGGAGGAGGGTGGTCACCGGGAACTTGCCCGACTGGTCGATGCGGACGGTGAGCGTGTCCTTGCGCGAGACGAGCAGCTCGATCCAGCTCCCGCGCTCGGGGATGATGCGCACCTTGTGGTGCACGCGGTCCGAGGAGTGGACCTCCTTGTCGAAGTCCACGCCGGGCGAGCGGTGGAGCTGGCTCACGATCGCGCGCTCGGCGCCGTTCACGATGAACTCGCCGCCGCCGATCATCTTGGGGATCTCGCCGAGGTACACGACCTCCTCGAGCTCCTCCTCGCCGCGGATCAGGCGCACGCGGATCTTGAACGGCATGCCGTAGGTCAGCCGCAGCATCCGGCACTCGTCCGCCGAGTAGCGCGGGCGCCCGAGCTCGTAGCCGAGGTAGTCCAGGCGGGTCCGGCCGCCGTCGTCGGGCGTGATCGGGAAGATCTCGCGGAGGATCGCCTCGAGCCCCCGGTCCTCGCGCTCGTCGGGCGGGACGTCGGCCTGCAGGAACTCCTCGTAGCTCTTGGTCTGGAGCTCCATGAGGTTGGGGGGCGCCATGACCTCCGTGACCTTGCCGAACCGCTTGACGTCCATGTCGTTCTCCTCAGCGCGTCCCCCGCCGACGCGCTCTCGAGCCAGAGCGCGGGGCGAGGACCCAAAACGAAGGCGAGCGGGCGGGCGTTCTTCGCCCTCCCTCGCGGGGGCAGCACATCGTCGGCTCGCGCCTTAGACCGTCATCGTGCCGCCCGCCGCCGGGAGGACGCGTCACACCGCGTCCCGCTCGGAAGCGTACGTTACCGGATTGTCGTCCTGCCTCGGCGGCGCCCACGCGGACGAGCGAGCTCGAACGCGGAGGACGCCAGGTCGGGGGCGGCTCCGGCAGCGCCGTCGGACGCCGCCCCCAGACGGGCAGGGAGGAAGAGGCGGATCGAGCTACTTGAGCTCGACGACGGCGCCGGCCTCCTCGAGGGCGGCCTTGGCCTTCTCGGCCTCGTCCTTGGGCAGCTTCTCCTTGATGGTGATCGGCGCCTTGTCGACGAGCTCCTTGGCGTCCTTGAGGTTCATGCCCGTGATCGCACGGACCTCCTTGATCACCGCGATCTTCTTCTGGCCCGAGTCCTTGAGGACGACGTCGAAGTCGGTCTTCTCGACCTCCTCGTCGGGGGCCGCCGCCGCGCCGCCGGCCATCGGCATCATCATCATGCCGCCGCCGCCCGAGGCCTTGACGTCCCACTTCTCCTCGAGGTGCTTCACGAGGTTGAGCACGTGGATCACGCTCATGCCCTCGAGGACCTGGGTGAAGAACTCGCTGCGCTCATCCTCGCTCAGACCCTTGACCTTCTCGACCATCTCGGCAACAGCCATCTCAATCCTCCAACTGATCTTCGTGACGGGTCCGAGCGACCGCGTCGCGATCCCGCTCCGTGCGGGGAAATGTGTGAACCCGAAGCCTTACGCCGCCTCGCCGCCGTCCTTGCGCTTGTCCGCGAAGGCGTTGAGGAGGTAGACGACGCGGGCGTACGGCTCGCGGATCGTCCCCATGAACTGAGTGATCGGCGCCTGGAACATCCCGAGCAGCATCGCCCGGGCCTGGTCCTTGGTCGGCGCGTCCTTGAGCTTCTCGGCCTCCTCGGGGCCGAGCACCTGCCCCTCGAGGAAGGCGCCCTTCCACGCCACGATCTTGTCGCGGGTGTCGCGCTTCCACTCGGACACGACGCGGGCGGCGGTGGTGGCCGAGCCCTCGTCGGTGGTGTAGGCCACGCCCACCGGGCCGGTCAGGACCCGGTCGAGCTCGGCCGCCTGGTAGCCGAACTGCGTGAAGGCATCGCGCGCGAGCGCGTTGCGCAGCACCGTGTAGCGCACGTTCTGCTTCTTCAGCGCGGCCCGGAAGGCGTAGGTCTTCTCGCTGTCGAGGCCCTGCGTGCTGATGAAGACGCCGCCCTCGACGTTCTCGAAGCGGTCCTTCAGCTGGTCACGGATCAGGGACTTGAGCACCTTGGACATGGCTGCCTCGTTCTCGCGCTCGCCCTAGGCCTGGTACTCACCGACGTCGATCATGACGCCGGGGCTCATGGTCGAGCAGACCGAGGCGCTCTGAATGAACGTCCCGCGCGCCGACTGCGGCTTGAGGGTCTTGAGATAGGTCATGAAGGCGGCGATGTTCTCGCCGAGCTGGTCGGCGCCGAAGCTCTTCTTCCCGCAGACGACGTGGAGGTTCCCGCCGTCGTCCACGCGGAACTTGGCCTTGCCGCCCCGGAACTCACGGACGGCCTCCGCCACGTTGGGCGTGACCGACCCTTCCTTGGGGTTGGGCATCAGCTTCTTCGGGCCGAGGATCTTACCGAGCCGGCCGACGTGGCGCATCATCGAGGGATGGGCGACGACCACGTCGAACTCCAGCCAGCCGTCCTGGATCTTCTTGGCGAGGTCCTCGCCGCCGACCTCGAGCGCCCCGGCCTCCTTGGCCGCCTGGGCCGCCGGGCCCTCGGCGAAGCACACCACGCGCTTCGACTGGCCGATCCCGTGGGGGAACACGAACGTCCCGCGGATCTGCTGGTCCGACTTCTTGGTGTTCACGCCCAGGCGCACGTGGAGCTCGACGCTCTCGTCGAACTTGGTGCTCTTGAACTCCTTGACCAGCTTGATCGCGTCCGCGAGGGGCCGGCGCTCGATCCGCTCGCCGCGGCGCTGCTTGAGCGCGCGGTAGCGCTTGCTCGGCTTGAAGCGGCGGTTGTAGCGCTTGCCCTTGGGCTTCTTCTCGGACGTGGCCGCGGCCGCGGCCTCGATCGCCGCCGCGGTGTCGCGCGCGGCGCTGGCGCGGGCGCGGATCTCGTCCTGCTTGTCGTCGGTGTCGGACACGGCGCTAACCCTCGATCTCGATGCCCATCGACCGGGCGGTGCCCGCGACCATGCGGTACGCCGCCTCCTCGTCGAAGGCGTTGAGGTCCTCGTACTTCGTCTTGACGATCTCCATCACCTGCGCGCGGGACACCTTGCCGACCTTGTCGCGGTTGGGGACCTGCGAGCCCTTGGCGACCTGCGCGGCGCGCTTGAGCAGCACGCTGGCGGGCGGGCTCTTGGTGATGAAGGTGAAGGTCCGGTCGGCGAAGACCGTGATCTCCACGGGGATGATGAGCCCGTTGGCGTCCTTCGTCCGGTCGTTGAACTGCTTGACGAACTGGCCGATGTTGACGCCGTGCTGACCGAGCGCAGGGCCCACCGGCGGGGCAGGCGTCGCCTGACCGCCCGGGCACTGGAGCTTGATCTTGGCCTTGATCTCCTTCGCCATTACTGCTCAACCTTTTCGACCTTCCACACCTCGAAGTCGATCGGGGTGGGGCGGCCGAAGACCATGATCGAGACCTTGACCATGCCCTTGTCGGGCTGGATCTCCTCGACCGTGCCCTCGAAGTTCTCGAACGAGCCCTCGCGGATGCGGACCGTCTCGCCGACCTCGAAGTCGATCGAGACCGCCTCGTCCTCGACCTCGAGCCGCGCGACCTGCTGGAGCATCTTGTCCACCTCGGACTGCTCGAGCGGGGTCGGCTTGTCCGGCTCGTCGGGGCTGAGCCCGACGAACTTGATCTGACCGGGCGTGTCGCGGATCAGGTGCCACACCTCGACGGGGATCTTGCCCTCGTCGTCGATCGCGATCTGGCACATGACGTAGCCGGGGTAGACCTTGCGCTCCACCGTGCGGCGCTTGCCGCCCTTGATCTCGGTCTGCCGCTCGGTCACCACCAGCGGCTCGCTGATCAGGTGCTGCAGGTCCGAGGTCTGGATCCGGCTCCAGAGCTGCTTCTTGACCCGGTTTTCCCGGTTGGTGCCCACGCGGAGCACGAACCATTGCTTCTGCATCGTGGCCACGCCCCCGCCTAGCCCCACAGCCTGTCCCACGGGACCTTGTCCCGCACCAGGACCAGCCCGTAGTCGACGACGCCTAGGTAGACCGCCAGGATGATCACGCACAGGACCACCACGATCGACGACGAGATCACCTCGTTGCGCGGAGGCCACGAGACCTTCTGCATCTCGGCCTCGGTGTCGATCAGGAAGTCGACCACCCGACGGTGATTGCAGAGCGCGTAGATCCCGATGGCGCACACCACCACCAGCACGCCGCACAGCAGGTCCCGCGGGCCGATCGGGAACTCGTCGCCCATCGCCCCGCGGGTCAGGTCCATCTGCCAGAAGCCGCCCGCGAGGTACTCGTAGAGCGAGAACACCCCGTACAGGAGGATGGCGCCGCACAGCACGGCGATCCCCCCGCGCGAGCGGGTCGCTTCCTCCGGCTTGTAGAGCTCCAGGGCCATCGTCTCGGTTCCTAGCTCGCCTCGGTGTCGGGATTCAGGGGTGCAGGGATTCGAACCCTGAACCTACGGATTTGGAATCCGTCGCTCTGCCAGTTGGAGCTACACCCCTCGGAGGGCGCGGCGGCGCGCCCGCCAGAGCGCTACTTCTTGCGCTCCTTGTGAGGCTGGTGCTTCCGGCAGGTGTTGCAGAACTTCTTCAGGTTGAGCTTCGCCAGGCCGCCGGACAGCCGCTTGGAGGTGCGGTAGTTCCGCTGCGCGCAGACCTCGCACTCCAGCGTAACGTACCCGCGAGCGAACTTGGACTTCTTGGCCACGACTCGACCTCGACTGTGATCGGAGCTGCACTCGGCCAGGCCACCCTGGCCATACGGTTTTCAACGCGCGTGGCCCCCAGGGCCCGACCGTGGGACCTGGGGGCCTCAGCCGGCTATCGGGCTGTCGCGACCCTACTGCAGGATCTTGACGACGGCGCCGGCGCCGACGGTGCGCCCGCCCTCGCGGATCGCGAAGCGGAGCTTCTCCTCCATGGCGATCGGGGAGATCAGGCCGATCTCCATCTCGATGTGGTCGCCCGGCATGCACATCTCGACGCCCTCCTTCAGCTTCACGCTGCCGACGTGCTTCAGGCCGCCGGAGGGGATGTGCTTCTGGAAAAACGACGGCTTGTCGATGCCGTCCGGATAACGGATCACCGAGGTGGGCCGGTCCAGCACGCCGGGCAGGAACCAGTCCATGACCGCGCGGTAGTAGTCGGCCACGTCCTGCTTGGTGTAGCCGGGCTTCGGATACATC
>CAZMSZ010000207.1:0-12893 GCA_964569055.1 uncultured Planctomycetota bacterium
GGCTCCGCGGGCGCCGTTGCGCGCCGGCCGGTCGCCGTCCACCCTGGAGCGCGAGCGAGGAGGGGCTACGTGAAGGTCGAGCCAGGCGTGCAGCGCTGCCCCAAGTGCGTGACGAGCAAGCTGCTCCACGTGGAGCGCGGTGGCATGACCGTCGAGCTGTGCCCGAGCTGCCGCGGGCTGTGGCTCGACCCGGGCGAGCTGACCGTGATGCTCGAGCTCTACCGCCGGCTCGACGCCGACGCCGGCGGGAACGCGGGCGTGTTCTGCCTGCGCTGCGGCGACATCGAGATGCGCGAGCTGCGCTTCCCCGGCACCGAGGTCGAGCTCGACTGCTGCCCGCGCTGCCAGGGCGTGTGGCTCGACGACGGCGAGCTCCACCTGCTGCGCGCCAAGGTGGCCGAGCTCGTGCCCCACGACGAGCCCGACCTCGCCGAGCGCGCGGCGGCGCTGTTGACCGAGGCCGAGGTCGCGGGCGAGCAGCGCTTCGTGTGCCCCAAGTGCAAGGCGAAGCTGTGGCACGTCGAGCGCGAGGGGGAGGTGGTCGAGGTGTGCTCGGGCTGCGCCGGCATGTGGTTCGACGCCGGCGAGCTGACGGTGCTGCTCGGCGTCTACCGCCGGATCGAGGCGGCCGCCGGCAAGCCCTCGTACGTGGCCTGCATTCGCTGCGGCGACGGCCTGGTCGAGCTGCCGTTCCCCGAGACCGAGGTCGCGGTCGACGTGTGCCCGACCTGCCGCGGGATCTGGCTCGACCAGGGCGAGCTCGAGGCGCTCAAGGCGGACGTGGCCCGCTTCCTCCCCGCCGACCAGGTCAGCTTCCAGGACCGCGCCGCCGTGCTCCTCGACGACCTCGACCGCGGCGCCGTGGCCCGCGCCGCCTGCCCGCGCTGCGGCGGCAAGATCCGCCCCGACGACGAGCGCGGCGTGCGGTTCGAGCGCTGCCTGGGCTGCGACGGCCGCTGGTTCGACAGCGGCGACCTGACCCGCGCCCTGGGCGTGTCGCGCAAGCTGCGCGTGAAGGAGGGCCAGTCGAGCGGCCTGCGCTGCGTACGCTGCCCCGGCCAGACCCTGCTCGAGCTCCCCTACCCCGGCACGAGCGTCCCGATCGACGTGTGCCCCGACTGCCGCGGCGCCTGGCTCGACCCGGGCGAGCTGGAGGCGCTGCGCGCGGCGGTGGGCGGGGGCTGAGCGGGGCGAGCGCAGCACCACGCCGTCGCGGCCGCCGCTAGGGCTCGGTCAGGGCTATCGCTGGGTCGAGAGCCGGTCCACGCGCTGACGATTCACCGTGCGCGAGGTCGGCGCGCGGCCATGAACGAAGCGACCCCTCTCGCACATTTGCGCAAGAGGGGTCAAATATCGGGCGGACAGGATTTGAACCTGCGACTTTGTGGTCCCAAACCACACGCGCTACCAGACTGCGCCACCGCCCGGAGCCGGAATCCTAACGCACCGCCGGACGGAGGGAAGTCAGGGCCGTGTCGCCGCGAGCGCGCGGCCGAGCGCGGCGCGGTAGGTCTCGAGCGGGACCGCGCCCACGATCGGCGGCGCGCCGGGGGCGAGCAGCGCGGGGATCCCGCGGATCCCGGCCGACACCGCCTCCATGTGCTCGCGGGCGGCGCGCAGGCGCAGGTCCCGGTCGGCGAGCGCCCGGGCGATCTCCTCGCCCGGGTCGGGGACACCCGCGGCCTCGGCGCAGCGGGTGAGCACTGCGGGGTCGGCCACGTCCTCCAGGGTCACGAACACGGCCGCGAACAGGGCGTCCTCGAGGGCCTCGAGCCGCTCGGGCTGACGGTCCTGCACGCGCAGCGCCACGAGCTGCGGAGGCAGGCTCGAGCGCGGATACGGGTGGCCGGGCTCGGGGATCGCGAACGGGAGATCGGGCGCCTCGGCCGCGGCCGCGCGCCGGTGGGAGATCACGTAGGCGTCGTAGACCGGGCGCTCCCCCTGGCCGGGGAGGAGCAGGAACGCGCGGCGCACCCAGCGCACGCGGTTCCCCAGCTCACGCGCCACCGCGCGGCGGCGCCCGGCCGCCACCCAGCACCACGGTCAGAGGAAGTCGTCCCAGTAGCGGACCTCGAGCGCCATGCCTCCAAGGTACCTCGTGGGCGCGGCGTGCGGTCACTCGGCGCCCGATCAGGCGCGCGCCGACCTGCGCCGGGCCCGCCGGGATCGAGATCCCCCAGTAGATGGCGAACAGGAAGAAGAGCGAGGAGAAGCCGCTCCGGCGATAGACGGCCTCCGCGGCGATGCCCGCGACGGCCCCGCCGAAGGCGCACAGGGGCAGGAGCACCAGCAGCAGCAGCTCGCGGCGGACGACGGCGCGGCGGAGGATGTCCCGAGCTCCAGGGTCCATGGGCCGAGCATGGTAGCGGAGCCGGCGCGGCTCGAAGGCGGGGCGAGCCCGTGGCAGGATTGGTATACAGGTGTCGCCCCATGAGCGACCCGAGCGAAGAGATCACCTCGCCCGGCCTCGAACCCGAGCGTCCGCTGGTGCTCGAGGTGCGCGGCCTGACCAAGTCCTACGGCCGCACCCCCGTGCTGCGCGGGCTCGACCTCTCGCTGCGCGAGGGCGAGGTGTATGGGTTCTTGGGCCGCAACGGCGCGGGCAAGTCGACCACGATCCGGATCCTGATGGGGATCACCCGGCCCGACGGCGGCGAGGTCCGCCTGTTCGGCGAGCCCTCGCGGGCCGACCGGGTCGCGCTGCGGCAGCGGATCGGCTACGTGGCGCAGGAGCAGCACTTCTACGGCTGGATGAGCCCGCGGGCGCTGGGCCGCTTCGTGGGCGCCTTCTACCCCACCTGGGACGGCGCCGAGTACGAGCGGCTGCTGCGCCAGCTCGAGCTGCCCCCCGACCGCAAGGTGCGCACCTTCTCGGGCGGCATGAAGGTCAAGGTCGGTCTGGCGCTCGCGCTCGCGCACCGACCGCCGCTGCTGTTGCTCGACGAGCCGACCGCCGGGCTCGACCCGGTCGCGCGGCGCGAGTTCCTGGAGATGGTCCGCGAGCAAGCCGAGCGCTCGGGGCGCACGACCTTCTTCTCCACGCACCTGATCGACGAGATCGAGCTCGCCGCCCACCGGGTCGGGATCGTGGACGGCGGGCGCACCCTCTACGAGGGGAGCGTGGCCGACCTCGCGGCGCGCGTCCGCCTGCTGCGCCACCCGCCCGCGGAGGGGGAGGTCGCGCTGCCGGCGGCGCTCGCCGACCCCGCCAGCGGGCTGGCGCTGGTCTCCGACCGCACCCGCGCCGGCGAGCGGCTCGTGATGGTCGAGGCCGACGCGCCGGAGCGGTTCGAGGGCTTCGCCCCCGGCGAGGGGTGGTCGGTGGAGGTGCCCGACCTCGAGGAGATCTTCGTGGAGAAGGTCCGCCGCCCCCTGCGCGCGGGGGCCTAGCCGGTGGGCCGGCTGCGCGCGCTGGTCGCCAAGGAGCTGCGCGAGCACCTGTGGGCCGGCCTGGCCCTGGCCATGGTCCTCGGCGGCGCGCTCCTGCTCCTGCTGGTGAGCGGGCTCCTCGCCCGGCGCAGCGTCTCGCTCCTGCAGAGCTACACGTTCTACCTGTGGGTGTTCGTCCCGCTGGCGGGGGTCGTGCTCGGCAACCGGCTGGTCGTGCACGAGTACTACGGGCGCACGCAGCTGTTCCTGGAGGCCCTCCCCGTGCGGCGCCCCGAGCTGCTGGCCGTGAAATGCGCCCTCGGCCTCGCCGCGCTGTCCGCCGTGGCGCTCGGCGCCCTGGCCACGTTCGCGCTGTTCGCCTCGCAGAGCGAGCCGATCGATGCGCGGTTCCTGGCGATCCTCGTCACCCGCAGCCTGGGCTGGGTGGCCTGCCTGTGGAGCTACCTGTTCGCCATGGGGCTGCTCGGCAAGCTGCGGATCCCCCTGTACCTCACGACCGGCCTGGCGGCGGGGCTGCTGGTCGGGCTGACCGACGTCGACCTCTCGCGCTTCGGCCCGTTCGCGCTGATCGACTTCGAGACGCTCCCGGGCGAGCGGACGCACTTCCCGGTGGACGCGCTGCTCGAGGCGCTCGCGGCGACGGGCGTGTGCCTGGGGATCGCGCTGGTCCTCGGCCTGATCCACGAGGGCTCGGTGGCCGAGGTGCTCGCCCGCCCCATGTCGCAGCGCGAGAAGGCGCTGAGCGGAATGGTGATCCTCGGGCTGATCGTGGGCGTGGCCGTGCTCGACGAGCGGCGGCACAAGGCGCCGCTCGAGTTCGACGAGGACGACCTCGTCGTCGCGAGCGAGGAGGCCCCGCTCGAGGTGCTCTACCTGCACGAGGAGGCGGAGGACGACGCGGACGCGCTCCTCGCCGTGCTCGAGGCGGACGTGGCGGCCCTCGAGGAGCTGCTCGGGCGGCCGATCGACGCCGTGCTGCGGGTCGCGCTGCACGAGCAGCTCGACGGGCGCACCTTCGAGCAGGCCTACCTCGAGGAGAACGACGGGGTGCTGCTGCGCGCCAACTTCCGGCGCGGCGCCGAGTGGGACGAGCGCGGCTTCCGCGCCTTCGCGCTCGCGCGCGTGCTGCGCGAGGCGACCGGCGAGCGGGCGGGCTTCGAGCCGCAGGCCTGGGTCCTCGACGGGTTCGCGCGCTGGTGGACCGAGCGCGACGAGGCGCGCGAGCCCGAGCAGGACCGCGCGCTGCTGCGCGCCGCCTGGGCCACCCGCGCCGCCCCGCTCGCCGAGGCCGACCTCGTCCGCTGGTTCCGAACCCGCGAGCGGCTCGGGCTGCCGGTGGCCGAGGGCCTGGCCGCCTCGGGGCTGTGGGCGCTCGAGCGCCGCCGCGGCCGCGCCGCGGTCGAGGCCCTCGCCCGCGCGCTCTACGGGCGTGAGGTCCCCGAGGACGCGAGCGAGACGCTGCGGACCTGGCGAACGCCGTTCCCGGCCGTGTTCGAGCAGGCCGCCGGGCTGCCGCTCACCGAGCACCTCGCCGCCTGGAACGCCGAGCTCGAGGCGCTGCGGGCGCGCCCCGCCGTGGCCGACCTCCTGGCGCGGGTGCCCGAGGGGAGCGGCGCGTTCGAGGTCCGCGCCGGCCAGGGCACGATCCGCCACCTCGAGTACGCGCTGCGGTTCGCGCGCCCGCCGGGCGCGGGGACGCCCTGCGCGCTGCTCCACCTCGAGCTCTCGCCCTTCGACCACGAGCTCGACCCGCGCGCGCTGCGGCGGCAGGAGCACCTGTGGGCCGAGGGCGCCGCCGAGGCGCAGCACCGCCTCACGCGCTACGGACAGGGGACGCGGGTGTTCGTGGCGCTCGAGGTCGAGAGCGAGGCGCTCGGCTGCCCGCTCCGGCTCGCGGCCGAGCGGCGGGTGATCGAGTGAGCGCGCTGCTGCGCAAGGAGCTGCGCGGGCTGCTCCCGGTGTGGGTGCTGGTCCTGTTCGTGCTCGGCGTGCTCGACCTCGCGTTCACGCCGCTCTCGGCGCGACCCGACGAGCAGACGTGGACGGCGCTCAACCCGGACATCCTGCCCGGCGCCGGCGCGGGGCACGCGCTGGTGCTGCTGGTGCTCGGGCTGGTCGTGGCCTACAGCGCGTTCCCGCGCGAGCACGACGAGCAGACGATCGAGCTGCTGTACTGCCTGCCGATCCCCCGCGGCGGGATCTTCCTCGCCAAGCTCCTGGCAGGCGCGATCGTGCTCGGGAGCGGGGTGGCGTTCGAGCAGGGGGTGCACGCGCTGCTGGTGCTGCCCAACACGCAGTCGTTCACGGGCGAGCAGTGGCGAGCCGCCGTCGCGCTGCGCCTGGCGCTGCTCCACGGGGCGTTCGCGGGGATCGTGCTGTGCCACGGCCTGCTGCTCTCGTTCGCGCGCAAGTTCGGGCTGATCGCGGTCGCCATGGCCGGGTTCGCCGCGCTCCTGGTGCGCGAGCGCGCGCCGCAGCTCGTGTGGCTCGACCCGACCCGCCTGCTGGCGCTGCGCTACGAAGGCGCGACGCTCGTGCTGCCCTGGGAGGAGCTCGGCCTCCACGCCGGGTTCGCGCTCGTCTCCCTCGCGCTGGCCTACGCGCTGTGGATGGGCCCCGCCCAGCGGTTCGGCGAGCTGTACGCCGCGGCGCACCGCGGGAGCGCGCGGGCGGTGGTCGGCTGCTGCGGGACGACGCTGGTGATCGGGTCCCTGCTCGGCCTGTTGATCGCGATCGGCGCCTCGACGGACGAAGAGGAGGAGGAGGAGCCCGTCCGCTACGTCGCCTTCCAGACCGCCGACGCCGAGACCGCGCACTACCGCTTCCGCTACCCCGTCAACCTGCGGGAGCGCGCGCTGGGGCTGATCGGCGGGGCGGACGCGGCGTACGAGGCCGTCCGGGCCGCCCTCGGCGCGGCCGACGGGCCGCCGATCGTGGCCGACCTGACCGAGACCAGCGGCGACCACGCCGGGATCGCGTCGTGGCAGAAGATCCGGGTCGGGCTGGTCGGCGCCGCCGACGAGCGCCGCCTGCTGCGGGTGTTCCACCACGAGACGGTGCACGCGTTCCAGTTCCGCGAGTCCGACCGACGCATGGGCGACAACGCGGGCGCGACCCGGTTCTTCGCCGAGGGGCTGGCCGAGTACCTCGCGTTCGAGCTGGTCCCCGACCCCGAGGAGCGGCGCCGCTCGCGCCAGGCCGCGCTCGCCGTGTGGCGGCGGCAGCGGGCGCGCTTCGCGGAGCTGGCGGATGACGAGGCGTGGTCGGCGCGCCGCGACACCAACGCGGTCTACGCGCTGGGCGAGACCTGGGTGGCGGCCCTGGTCGAGGTGGGCGGCCCCGAGGCCCCTGGGCGCGTGCTGCGCGCCATGGCGCGCCCCGACGCGCCCAGGGGGCTCGCGCCGCTCCCGTTCTGGCAGGACACGCTCCAGGCGGCGGGCTACGGCCTCGAGCAGGTCGACGCGGCCTGGAGGCTGCTCCTCGAGCGGCTGGCCGCCGAGGAGGCGGCGCTGCTCGAGGCGCTCCCCGCGCTGGGCGGCGGGGTGGCCGAGGTCGAGGAGGACTTCGTCCTCCTGCTCGCGACCCTCGACCGCCCGCCGCTCCCCGGCGCGCGCTACACGCTGCGCGTCCGGGCGCACGCGGGCGCCCGCGACACCGAGACGTTCACGTTCGACGGCGTGCAGCTCACGCCCGAAGAGGTCGAGTTCTGGGTGCCGCGCGGCTTCCTGGAGGGGCGCACGTTCCAGTACCAGTTCGGCCAGACGCTCCCCGGCGACGCGGGCGGCAACTGGCCCTACTACGAGGAGTGGCAGACGGCCCCCGTCCCCCGGTAGGGGAGCTACCCTGGGCGAGTGCGCCTGATCCACCTGCGCGTCGCCGGCTACCGCTCGATCCGCGAGCTCGCGCTGCCGCTGCGGCAGGTCAACGTGATCGTGGGCGCCAACGGGGTGGGCAAGAGCAACCTCTACCGCGTGGTACCGCTGCTGCAGGCCGCGGCGCAGGGGCGGCTCGCCCGCGCGCTGGCCCACGAGGGCGGCATGCCCTCGATCCTGTGGGCGGGCAAGCGGCGGCGGACCGCCCGCAAGGAGCCGCCGGTGCGGGTGGCGCTCGAGGCCGCGTTCGAGGAGCTCTCCTACTCGCTGGCGCTCGGCCTGCCCGTCCCGCGCGACACGGCCTTCGCGCGCGACCCCGAGGTCAAGGAGGAGTGGGTGTGGACCGGCGCCAAGCGCAAGCCGACCACGACGCTGCTCGAGCGCAAGGTCGACACCGCCCACGCCCGCGACGAGGAGGGGCGCCGGGTCACGTACCCGCTCCAGCTCGACCGGCGAGAGTCGGTGCTGGCCCAGCTCGCGGACCCGCACCGCTACCCCGAGCTGAGCCGGCTGCGCGAGGCGTTCGGCCGCTGGCGCTGCTACCACCAGTTCCGCAGCGACGCGGGCTCGCCGGTCCGCAGCCCGCAGGTCGCGGTGTGGACGCCGGTGCTGGCCGACGACGGGGCCGACCTCGCCTGCGCGCTCCAGACGATCCTCGAGAACGGCGACGCCGAGCTGCTCCAGCACGCGGTCTCGCGCGCGCTGCCCGGCGTGGTCGGGCTGCACGTCGAGCCGGAGCGGGAGGGGCGCCTGTTGACCCTGGCCCTCGAGACGCGCGGCCTCGAGCGGCGGATCGAGCTGCACGAGCTCTCCGACGGGACGCTCCGCTACCTGTGCCTGGTCGCCGCGCTGCTGAGCCCGCGCCCGCCGGCCTTGCTCGCGCTCAACGAGCCCGAGACCAGCCTCCACCCCGACCTGACCGAGCCCCTGGCCGACCTCCTGGCCCACGCCGCGCGCTCCAGCCAGCTGTGGATCACGACCCACTCGCGCGCCCTGGCGACCGCGATCGAGGAGCGCACGGGAGAGGCCCCGGTCGCGCTCTCCTCGCGCGACGGCGCGACCGTGCTCGCCGACGCCGACGAGCGGCCACCCGAGCTGGAGTGGGTGCGGGCTTGAGAGGCCCTCACCCGGCGCGGGGCGGCGCGGGCTGGCTCGGCCGCCGAGCGGACTTGGTCGCGAGCCCCAGGGCGAGCTTCACCTCCTCCTGGCGCAGATACAGGGAGGCGGCGGCGGCGACCCCGACCAGGGCCACGCCCGCGCACAGGGCGAAGCCGATCAGCCAGCCGACCACGCGGCCGAAGTTCGCGCCCTCCTCCGCCCCGGCGACCGCGGCCGCCGCCGCGGGGTCGAGGCCCTCGACCTCGGCGAGGTTGCTGCCGTGCTCGACCGAGAGCGCGAACGGACCGGCGCGGAGCGCGATCACGCGCAGGAGCGGCGCGGTGTAGCTGAAGGTCGCGTGGTGCTGTTGCGTGAGCTGCGAGTACTCCATGGCCTGCACGCGGCACGTCCCCGCCACCACACCCACGAGGTCCTCGATCTGCTGCGGGTCGAACGCGAGGCCGGTCGCGGCCTCGCTCGCGGCGAGGGCCGCGCGCAGCTGGTCGCTCAGGACGCAGGCCACGGGGTGCCCCTCGATCGGGGTCACCAGCACGTAGTCGCCCTGCTCGTAGTCCCAGCCGGCGCGGTTGGGCCGGTCCGCCAGCCGAATCCGCCGCCCCTCCCAGGCGTCGGGGTCGCGCGAGGCGGCGAGGGCGTCGATCGTGGGCTCGGGGTCGAGCGCCTCGAGCCAGCGCGGCCACACCTCCGCGGCCGCCGCGCGGCAGGCGGCCTCGCGCGCCGCCTGCGCCTCGGCCGCGCTCGCCGCCGCCTGCTCGATGGCGGCCAGGCGCGCCTCGATCCGCGCCAAGGTCGCGGCCTGGGCGCGCGCCAGCCCGCCGGAGCGCGCCACCACCTCCCGCAGTCGACGCAGGGCCGGGACCAGCCGCGAGTCCTCCTCCGCGCCCGGCCGCTCGGCGGCGTCGAGGAGCGCGCCCGCGGCCGAGCACAGCTTGCCGCTCGCCGCCTCCCCCGCGGCCTCGAGCTCCTGCAGCGCGGCGGTCGAGCGCGGGTCGTCGGGGTAGCGGCGCGCCGCCTCCGCGATCCGCTCGTCCTCCACGGTCCGGATCACGAGCTCGGCGCGCGCCTCGGTGAGGGGCATGCGCAGCTCGCCGCTCGCCAGCCAGTCCTCGTAGGCCGGCGCCGCCTCCTGCTCCCAGCCCACGCTGTCCCCGCCGTAGTACTCCTGGGTCTCGGCCCAGGCGCGCGCCGCCGCGCCCACCACGCGCTCGCGCTCCGCGCTGGCCCAGCCGGCGTCCTTCCGGTCGCGCAGCGCCTCCAGCCGGCGCGCGAGCTCGTCCCGCCGCGCCTCGCCGACGGCGACCTCGCCCAGGGCCGAGGCCGCGTACTCGAGATAGCGCGGGGCGAGGGCCTGCTCGCGCGCGTCGCCGCCGGCCAGGGCCGCCTCGGCCTTCTCGAGCTGCTCCACGACCCGGGCGACGCGAATGTCCGCCACCGCCCGCGCCGCGGCCTGGCGCAGCGCGCCGACCCGCGCGCGCAGCTCGGCGCGCGTGGCCTCCTCGATCGTGCGCACCGCGTCGGGCTGCGCCAGCGTGTCCTCGGCCTGCGCGAGCCGTCGCTCCACCTCCTCGCCGAGCGCCGGGTCGCCGCGGCCGCGCTGCCCGTCCTCGAGGGCGGTCTTTGCGGCCGAGAGCTGGCGCTCGATCGACTTCACCAGCGAGTCGGCCGTCCGCTCGCGCAGGGCCTCGGCCAGCGCCACCCGCATGGCCGCCAGCTCGGCCGCCAGCGCGGCGTGCTCCTCGCCCGAGGCGCCCGCCAGCGCCCGCTCCGCGCGGTCGAGCTCCTCGCCGGCTCGCTCCAGGCGGTGCGTGTCGACGTGGGTGCGCGCGCTGCGGAGGTGCCGCTGCGCGGCGCGGAGGTCCTGCCCGGCCGCGGGCGTGGCCACGGTCGAGGCGAGCAGAAAGGCGGCGAGCAGCGCGCGGAAGTCGGCGCTCATGGTGTCCTCCAGTCGATCCAGGGAAGGGTTGGTGAGCTGCGCCCGATCCGGGCGCCGCGTGGGCCTCGGCCCGCGCGTGGGGTGACGGCGCTGCCCCGCTCGCGGCGCGCCGCGAGGAGCGCGAGCGCGCCGCACGCGGCCAGCGCCAGGAGCGTGGCGACGAGGTGACCGAGACCGTCTCCTGGCTCCGCTTCGGGAACGGGCAGGATCGCCCCCGCGTGGTCCGCAAGCTCGAGGACCTCGCTGAAGTTGGAGCCGTGTTCGAGCGACAGCGCGAACGGGCCCGCCCGGAGCGCCACCACACGCAGGAGGGGCGCGGCCAGGGCCTCGCGCACGGCCGGGACCCGCGAGTCGTCCTGGCGGGGCACCACGCAGGCGCCGACGACCTCGCCGACGACCGCCTCGAGGGTGAAGTCCCCGAGCGTGAAGCCGTGGCCGATGGCGAGCTCGGCCGCGGCGATCGCGGCGACCATCCGCTCGCCCAGGTAGAACGCGACGGGCTGGCCGCTCCGGAACCCGACCGCGAAGTACTGGGCGTGGCGCGGGCCGGGGAAGCGGAGGCCCCCCTCGAGCAGGAGCCGCCGGCCGCGCCACGCCTCGAGCTGGCCGAGCACCCGCTCGGGTGCGGTCGCGGAGTCCGGCGCGAGGTCGGCGACCCAGCGGGGCCACACCCGCAGGGCCGCCTCGTGGCACGCCCGGTGGCGCTCGAGCCGGGCCTCCGCGCGACGGGCCGCGCTCCGCTCGATCGCGACCAGGAGGGCGTCGAGGCGGGCCAGCGCGGCCGCCTGCTCGGGGGCCCGTGCGCCGGGTCCCGTGAGCACCTCGCGCAGCCGGTGGAGGGCGGGCAGCAAGCGCGGATCGCTGGCGGCGCCCACCCGCTCGGCGTCGTCGAGCAGCGCGCTCGCGGCCGCGCACAGCCGAGCGCTCGCCGCCGCGCCGGCGGCCTCGAGCTCCCTCAGCGCGGCGCGCAGCCGGAGGTCGTCGGCGCAGCGCGAGCGCGCGGCGAGGACCCGGTCGTCCGCGAGCGCCCGGCTGGCGAGCGTGGCGCGGGCCGCCGTGCGGGGCATGCCGAGCGAGCCGCACGCCAGCCAGTCGCGGTAGGACGGCGCGACCTCCTCCTCCCAGCCCGCGCTCCGCTGGCCGTAGAGCGCCTGCGCCTCGGGCCACACCGCGAGCGCGGCCTCGACCACGTCGCGGTCGCGCTCGGGGGAGCTGGCCGGCTCGCCGAGCCGGGGTGCCTCCTGCGCGGCGGCCGGCGCGGCGAGCAGCGCGACCAGCAGAGGGAGCGAGGCGCTCGTGCGCATGTCGTCCTCGAGGTCTCGGAAGGACGGCCCGGAGCCGCGCCCGACGCAGGCGCGACTCCGGGCCGGAGAGGGACGGTTCGGGGAGGTGCCCCGGAGGCCGCGCCCACGGCGGACGCGACCTCCGGGACGTCGGGGGGGTCAGCAGAACTGGGGCGCGAGCGCGGCGACGCGCTCCAGGCCCTCGGGGTAGATCCGCGCCAGGGTGCGCGCCAGCTCGGGGTGGGTCATGCCCGAGCCCAGGTACGTCCAGCGCTTGCCCTGGTGCTGCACGGCCTCGAGCCGCTCCCGCTCGGCGGGGGTGAACGCGCGCCCGGTGACGCGGGCCAGCGCGTCGACGTCGAACCGGGTCTGCTGGGCCAGACCCGCGTCGAGGAAGGCGCCGATGGCGAGGTACTGCTCGATCGCCTCGGCGAGCTCGGCGGGCTCGCAGGTGGCGGCGATCGCCTCGACCATCAGCGTGTCGAGCTTGGCGTGCTGCGCCTCCTCCAGCCAGTGGTTCCGCAGCAGGCTCTTGAACCTGGGGCACAGCTCGACGTCGTCCTGCACGCCCTCGACGTAGTGGCGCTGGGTCATCCACTCGATGTGCAGGATCAGCAGCGCCACGGCGAGCGGGTGGTGTCCGAGCACGGCGGCCGCGACCTCCTCGGGCGGCCCGATCACCTCGCAGGGCGCCGCGAAGCCGCGGGCGAACGTGCGCGAGAACCGCTTGAACAGCTGAATGTGCTTGGCCTCCTCGCTCGCGAACTGCAGCAGCGCGCGCACGCGGTAGTCGTCGTCGCGCAGGCGCGGCCGGGCGTGGTCGAGCACGAACGGGAGGATGAGCTCCTCCACCAGCCCGAACGTGTAGAGGTAGGCGTTGCCCGCGATCTGGTTCAGGGTGCGCCGCTCGTCGGGCGAGAGCAGGTCGGACAGCTCGCCCGTCCGCGCCAGCGCCTCGGGCAGGAACGGCCGCGAGAATTCCAGCTCCTCCGCCTCGGTGAGCACGTCGTCGAGCTCCCAGGCCACCCGCCTCGAGACCGCCAGGATCTCGCGGTAGCGATAGCCCTTCCGAGCGCGCCGCCCCTCGACCGTCGCCCGCTCCACTCGCGCCGTCGCCATGGCTCCACCTCCGTCGTGCGGTTCGGTGAGCCTCTGTGCAGGAGGCGTGCCGCCCGCGCCCACGCGCGCGGGCCGTTGGGCTTTTTGGAGTTGCGCATGCGCCCCCCCGCGCGCGCTCATGCGCGCGCATGCGCGCGGCGCGCGGCGAAGGTCGCGTCCGACTCCGACTCCGACTCC
>CAZMSZ010000208.1:0-12834 GCA_964569055.1 uncultured Planctomycetota bacterium
CCCGCGCGCCGGCGGCGCCTCGTCACTCGCGCTCACGGCTTCCCCTCCCAGGGCCGCGCCCCGCGCACAGGATCACCGCTGAGCCTGCCCAGCGCGAGAGGCCGTCGCGCCCGGGCCGCCGGACGTCGTACGAGCGCCCGAAGTCACCCATCGGCGAAGTGTTGCGCTATGGAGCTCCTCCGCTCAGCTCCCCTCGGGGTGCGCCGGCTCCGGCCCGGGCCGGCGGGGCCACAGCTGCGGGATCTCGAGGTTCTCGCCCTGGAGGTCGCGCGGGCGAATGTGCCGCAGCAGCGTCTCCTTGTCCTTGTCGTAGGCGATCCGGCCGTTGACCACGGTCCACTCGGGGAGCACGCGGTAGTCGAGCAGGTCGCCGGGGGCGATCACGAGGTCGCAGTCCTTGCCGACCTCGATCGAGCCGACGCGGTGGTCGACGCCGAGGAGGCGGGCGGGCATCAGCGTGATCGACGCCAGGGCGGCCTCGGCGTCCAGGCCGCCGCGCATGGCGTAGGCGGCCTCGAGCGAGAGCGTGAACAGGTCGTGCCCGGCCAGGCCCCAGGTGCCGATCCCGGTGTTGGCGCTCATGATCGTGACCGGGACGCCCGCCTCGTGGAGCCGGGCGGCGTTCTCGATCGTCCAGCCGTTGGGGCGCTCGAGGCGCGGGTCCTCGCCGTGGCGGGCGCGCGGGACGATCACCGCCGAGCAGCGGGCGCGGCCCAGCAGCGAGGCCACGGTCCAGCCCTCGGTCGCGCCCAGGACCTCCACCTTGAACCCGTACTGGATCGCCAGCTCGGCCAGCTCGCTCAGCTCGCGGGCGCCGTTCGCCTTGACCTGCGCCGAGAGCTCGCCGCTCAGCAGCTTGGCGAGCTGCTCGAGGTGGCCGCGCAGCGGCTTGACCTCCTCGGCCTCCTCGCCGCGGGCCTTGGCCTGGGCCGCGGCCTCCTTGGCGCGCAGGTGCTTGCGCACCTGCTCGAGCTGAGCGCGCAGCTTGCGGCGCGACTCGGCGGTGCTCCAGTTGAGCGACACGAACTGGCGGCGCGCCACGACGTGGCCCTCGAGCGTGCCGTAGGTCAGCTTCACCACCTGCCCGCCGGCGCCGACGGTGGTCAGCCCGGCCGACAGGCCCAGCACGAGGTTGAGGCCGTAGACGTCGGTCGAGTCCTCGGCCGGGTTGCCGACCAGGCCGCTCGAGTCGTGGGCCACCAGCCCCGGGTAGACGTGGAACCGGCGCGCGTCGAGCTCCTCGGCCCCGGCGGGCACGGCCACGTCGGCGCCGATCGCCACGATCTTGCCGTCGCGCGCCAGGATCGTGACGTCGCGCAGCACCGGCCCGGTGACGGTGTGGACCCAGCCGGAGTGCACCGCCAGCCAGCGGTCGTCGCCGTCGTCGTCCTCCTCCTCGGCGGCGGGCTCCTCCTCGCTCGCGGCGGGCTCGGCCTCGGCGGCCTCCTCCTCCTCGCCCTCGGGGGCGCGCTCCTCCACCGGCGGGTGCTCGTGCTCGAGGTCACCGCCGCAGCAGTCGAACGGCGCCTCGTCCACGACCTGCGCCGCCGCGGGCCCGGCGGCCAGGGCCGCCAGCAAGGCCGCCAGGCACCAGCTCCTCGCGCTCACGGGTTCCCCCTCTCGAAGCGCAGCTCGCCCTCGATCATGACCCGGCTGACCCGCGGGCTCGGCCCGAGCGGGTCGCCGTCGAAGAACGTGAGGTCGGCCCGCCGCCCCGGCTCGATCGCGCCCAGCTCCGCGCCCAGCCCGAGCGCCTCGGCCGCGTGCAGCGTGACCGCGGCCAGCGCGGCCGCGCGCGGCAGCCCGTCGCGCACCAGGAACGCCACCGCCTCCAGCAGCTCGGCGTGCCCCTCGGCCCCGTCGGACAGCGGCACGAACGCGATCCGCGCCCCGGCGCGCACCAGCTCGGCGGGCAGGTTACGGCGGGTCGCGGTGTAGGGCTCCATGCTGATCCGCGGGCGCAGCACCACCAGCGGCGCCTTGGCCAGCCGCTCCAGGCCGAGGTACAGGTCGCTCTGCTCGTCGTTGTCGAGGAACAGCAGCGGCGCGAAGTGCTCGTGCCGTCCGAACCCGTCCTCGAGGTGCACGAGGTCGCTCGCCCGCCCCAGCTCCAAGAGCACGCGCCCGCGCTGCTCCTCGCCCTTCAGGATCGCCACGAACGGGCGCGCCCGCGCGGGGACCGGCGGCGGCACGAACTTGGCCGGCTCGCTCGCGGCGGGCTTGGCGGCGCCCCGCTGCTTCTTCTGGGCGAAGGCCCCCTCGCGCTTGGGCTGCTCGGTCTCCTTCTCCTGCTGCTTCTTCCGCTCGGCCTCCTGCCGCTTCTTGGCCTCGGCCGCCTTCTTCTGCTTCTCCTCCCAGTCCTTGCGCGCCTTCTCCTCGCGCTCGATCGACTGCTTCGCCTCGGCGAACGCGGCGCGCAGGGTCTGCTTGTCGGAGGGGAGCCCGCTCAGGGTGATCCGCAGGTAGCCCGCGCCCGGGACCACGATCTCGGAGAGGGGGCCGTCGAGCGGCCGGATCACGGTGGCGCGGCCCGGCACGCCGCGCCCGGCGGGCACCAGGCCCACCGCCACGAAGCCCGCCTCGAGCAGCGGCTCGAGCTCGCCGGGGCGGAAGAACAGCTCGGGGAGCACGTCGAGGTCGGCGTGGTTGCCGCTGCGGCCGTAGTTGGTGAGGCCGAACCGGCTGCGCAGGTCGATCAGCCCGGGCATGACGGTCTCGTCGGAGGCCTCGATCACGCGCGCCTGCGGGGGGATCTCGACCCGCGCCCCCACGGCCTCGATCTTGCCGCCCCGGATCACGACCATGCCGGGGCGGAGCTCCTCGCCCGAGACGGTGATCACCGCCCCGGCGCGGATCACGACCAGGTCGTCGGCTCCCTCCTCGGCGCGGGCGGCGCCGGTGAGGAGCGTGAGGGCGAGGGCGACGGCGAGCGTCGGGGTCGCCGAGCGCAGCGGGCCAGCCACTAGAACCGCCCGTCCTGCGCCACGACGTCGTAGACCAGCTCGCCGGCGACGAAGGTCTTGAGGCAGCGCGAGCGCGGGTCGAGCGGGTCGCCCGTCCACACCGCGAGGTCCGCCAGCTTGCCGGGCTCGAGCGAGCCGAGCAGGTCGCCCAGGCCCAGCGCCTCGGCCGGGATCCGCGTCAGGGCCTTGAGCGCCACGTAGGGGTCGAGCCCGAACCGCACGCCCAGGGCGGCCTGCAGGGTCAGCTCCTCCTCGGGGACGACCGGGGCGTCGGTGTTGATCCCGAGCTTGCGGATCCCCGCCTCGTAGTACTTCTGGGCCACCCCGTTGATCCGCCGCTCGGTGCGGTCGAAGAAGTACTGGCGCGGCCCGACGATCGTGTAGATCCCGCGCTCCTTGACCAGGCTGGCGGTCTTGTAGCCGTCGAACGTGGAGTGGTCGAGCACCACGCGGAGCTGGAAGCGGTCGTGGAGCATGGTGATCGTCTTGAGCACGACCTGGTACATCTGCGTGTGGACCGTGACCGGGAACCGCCGCTCGAACAGCCCGCGGAACCCCTCCCAGGTCAGGTCCCGCGCCGGCGGCGGGCCGGCCGCCTCGGCCCCCTGCTCGCGCGCGGCGGCCTCCCAGGCGCTCCAGGCCTCGTGGTAGGCCTTGGCCTTCTCGAGCGTCTGGCCCAGGTTCCAGTTCATGTAGCTGCGGCCGACGCCGAACCAGTAGCGCTCGGGGTTGCCGGCCTGCGCGATCTTGAGCGAGCCGGGGGCGCGCAGCGCCATGGCCTCGCCGGTCGGGCCCGCGGTGTGGGTCACCGTGCCGAAGCCCGCCATGTTGTTGCCGCTGCCCGGGATCAGGAGCACGGTCGTGACCCCGCCCGAGAGCGCGGCCTCGAGGTCCTCGCTCTCGGGGTCGAGGGTATCGAGCGTGCGCAGCCCGGGGTTGGTCAGCCACACCCCGTCGTTGAGGTCGGAGAGCGAGCCGGCGGTGTGGTTGTGGGCGTCGACCAGCCCCGGCACCACCCACCGGCCGCGGGCGTCGATCACGCGCGCGCCCGCCGGGATCTCGACCTCGTCGGCGCGGCCGATCGCGGTCACGCGGCCGTCGGCGATCAGGACCACCGCGTCGTTCACGACCCGGTCCTGGGCGTCGACGGTGATCACCTTGCCCGCGCGGATCGCGGTCACCGGCGGGGTCGACCCGCCCTCGTCGGCGCGCGCCGCGTCCGCCCCCACGCCCGCGACCAGCGTCGCCGCCAGCGCCAGCGTCCCCAGCCGAGCTCGGCTCATCGCTCCTCCTCGTGACGAGGCACCACGCGGCCGCCGATCACGACCGCCTCCAGCCGGCTCGTCGCCTCGAACGGCGGGCCGCTCCACACCAGGAGGTCGCCGTCCTTGCCGACCTCGAGGCTGCCGACCCGTGCCTCGAGCCCGAGCAGCCGCGCCGCGTCGCGGGTCAGCGCCAGCAGCGCCTGCCCTTCGCCCAGGCCGCGCGCCACGGCCGCCACGGCCCGCAGCGGCAGCTCGGCCGCGCCGTCCTCGGCCTCGCTCATGAACGCCAGCGGCGCACGGCCCGCCAGCGCGACCGCCGGCGAGAGCTCCTCGCCGTCGCGCCACACCGTGGCCTCGGGGCGCAGCAGCACGCCCACGTCGGCCGCGCGCAGCTCATCCGCGACGAGGTCGGCGTCGGACAGGCCGAGGAGCACCGCGCGCACCTGCTCCTTGCGGAGCGTCTCGGTCACCTCGAGCGCCAGGCGCGGGTGGTCGACCCACACCGCGAGCACCGCCTCGCCCGCGAGCACGCGGCGCAGCGCCTCGAGCCCCGGGTCGGCCCGCGGCGGCGCCGGGCGGCCGTCCTTCCCGCGGT
The DNA here is from genome assembly GCA_964569055.1 of uncultured Planctomycetota bacterium. GTDB lineage: Bacteria > Planctomycetota > J058 > J058 > J058 > JAWLGW01. Next base: position 4,824 of record CAZMSZ010000208.1, read on the forward strand.
TGCGCTTGAGCTGCAGCTTGAGCTCGGGGACCGCCTTGGCGGTGCGGTTCGCCTCGAAGCTCAGCGTCACGGGGCCGAGGCGCACGGTCCCGCGCAGGAGGTCCTCCTCGACGTCGGCCTCGACCTGCGGCGGCCCGAACGGGGTCTGCACGTCGAGCGTCAGGGTGAGCCGGTTCCCGGCCAGCCGTCCGGTGACCGGCACCTGCTCGCCGGCGCCCCCCTCCTCGCGCGCGATCCCCCGCACCGTCTGCTTGTCCGCGTCGAGCTCGAGCAGCAGCTCGCCCTTGCGCGGGGGGAACGGCCCGCCCGAGAGCGTGAACACCCAGGTCCCCGAGATCGGGTCGGCCTCGGCCGGGACCTGCTCGACCGTGGGGCCCTCGTCCTTGCCCGAGTCCTTCGCCTCCTCGGCCTCGTCCTTCTCTTCCTCGGGCGCGGACTTCGCCTCGCCCGGGCGGCGCGTGCGCCGCGCCTTGGCCGCCTCGGCGGCCTGCTCGGCGGCCTTCTTCTCCTGCTCGGCCTGCCACTTGGCGAGGGCGGCCTCGTACTTGTCCCACTGCTTGGCGTAGGCCTTGGCCTGCGCCAGCCGCTGGCGCAGCGTGCCCGGCACCGCGAGCGGGTCGCTCCGGCGCAGGTCGAACACCACGCCCACCACCGGGTCGAGCACCAGCCCGCCGCGCAGGTCGTCGGCGAGCGAGCGGGTGGGGGCCGTCTTGAGCGCGAGCAGCGGCGAGCCCTGCCGGTGGAGGCGGTGCGGCGCGAGCACCACGGTGGTCACGCCCGCGCGCGCCACCCGCAGGAAGGAGGGCCCGGCCCGACCGAGCCCGAGCTCGAGCTCCGCGTTGCCGCGCACCACGCCGCCCTGCCCCTCCAGGCCGAGGTGGCCGTAGGCGTCAATGAACCCGGGCGTGACCACGCCCTGCGGGCCGGCGTCGATCAGGCGCGCGCCGCGCGGGTGGGGGACCGACGAGCCGACGGCCGCGATCGACCCGTCCTCGATCAGGACCTCGCCGTTCACGATCGGCGGGCCGGCGGCGGTGTGGATCGTGCCGGCCCGGACGATCACCGTCCCCTCGCGGCGAGGCGCGCGGTAGCGGGGGACCCCGTCGACCCACGTCTCGACCACCTCGCTGGCGGTCGCGAGCGGGGCGCCGGTCAACAGCACGAAGTCGGCGTCGCGCCCGGGCTCGAGGCTGCCGATCCGCTCGGCCACCCCGAGCACCTCGGCCGCCCCGCGGGTGATCGCGTGGAGGGCCGCCTCGGGCGAGAGCCCGCCGCGGGCCGCGAAGCCGGCGAGCAGGCGCAGCTCGCGCTCGGAGCCGGGGGCCGGCGCCAGCGCGAACGGGACGCCGGCCGCGGCCAGGGCGCGCGGGGTGTCGAGGCGGGGGCGGAGCCGGTCGGGGTTCTCGCCCAGGGTCGTCGGCTGGCCGCGCAGCGTCACGGGGATCTCGAAGATCACCGGGCTGCCCAGGCGGGCCACCTCGGCGAGCGCCGCGTGGACCTCGGTCGCGCCGGCGATCACCGGGCGCAGCTCGAGCTCGGCCGCCAGCGCCACCACGCGCCGCAGGTCGCCCGCGCGCCGGGCGTCGATCCGCAGCCGCCCCGCCACGATCGCCTCGGCCAGCGCGGCGAGGTCGGGCTCGAAGGCCGGGCGCTCGCGCGCCCAGAGCCGCTCGCGCGCCTCCTCGTAGCGCAGGGCCGCCTCGATCGCGGCGCGCAGCTCGGGCACCAGACCCAGCCGCGAGGTGGGCCGCTGCGGCTCGCCCGGGGTGATCGGCACGTCCGACGAGGAGGGGATCGGGATCTCGACCCGCGCCGGCGGGCCGAGCGCCGCGTCGCCCAGCTCGACGCACAGCGCGCCGCGCGCCACGAGCACGCGCTCCTCGGGCGCGCCCGCCAGCTTGACCACCGCGCCCTCGCCGGTGACGAGCCGGCCGCGCCCGGGGTGCACGAAGGCCGCGGTCACGCCCTGCGCCAACAGCTCGCGGTAGTCGCGGTAGGCGTCGAACCCGTCCAGGGCGCGGAACCGGGCGCTGACCGTGTCCTGCTCGCGGTCGCCCCCCTGGCCGGGCAGCGCTAGCTGGGTCAGCACCAGGCCCGGGATCGCGACCAGCTCGCGCCGATCCACGAGCGGGACCCCCACGGGCGGCTGCGCCTCGGCGCCGCTGAGGATCGCCTCGACCTTGCCGCCGCGCACGTAGATCAGGGCGTCGTCGAGCACCTCGCGCCCGGTGTGGAGGCGGCCGACGCGCACGCACACCGCGTCGCCGCGCAGCTCGTCGGCGCGGCTGGTGGGGGCGAGGACCAGCAGCGCGAGCGCGGCCAGGGCGGCCGGCCCGCGTGAACGGAGCGCGCTCACTGGCCCTCGCCGTCCTCGCGCGGCGTGTCGGGCGTCTCGCCGTCCTGCTCGTCCTCGGGCGCGTCGCCGCCCTCGGGCTCCTCGCCCTCGGCGGGCTTCTCCTCGCCCTCGGCCGGCTCGTCCGCGGCCTTGTCGCCCTCGTCGGGCTCCTGGCTGGCGGTGGCCGTCGCGCCGGCCAGGCGACGCAGGCGGAAGTCCTTGGCGCGCTCGTAGACCACCTGCCCGCCGATCAGCACCGTCTCCACGTGGGTCTCGATCGCGAGCGGGTCGCCGCTCAGGAGCAGCAGGTCGGCGTCGCGGCCGGGCTGGATCGAGCCGAGCCGCTCGCCGAGCCCGAGGATCTGGGCGGGCGTGCTGGTGATCGCGCGCAGGGCCGTCTGGCGGTCGACGCCGGCGCGCACGCAGCGCGCGGCCTGGTACCACAAGAACCGCTCGCCGAAGCTGGCGCGCGGGTTGGTCTGGAGCGCGAACGGGATCCCCGCCGCGGCGAACGGCGCCGCCACGAACGTCTCGCGCTCCTCGCCGCTCTCGGGGTCGCGCTCGCGCCACACCAGCTCGAGGGGCAGGATCACCGGGCGCCCGGCGGCCTTCAGCTCGTCGACCGCCTTGAAGCACTCGGCCCCCACCAGGAACGTGGTCCGGGCCAGGAAGCCGCGCTCGCGCGCCAGCTCGACCGCGAACGCCACGTCCTGGGCGCGCTCGACGTAGACGAACGCGTCGAGGCGCCCCTGGACCAGCTGGAACAGCCGCCGGTGGCGCTCGTCCATGTGCTCGTCGCGCAACAGGGCGCGCCCCTCCTTGCGCGCCTCCTCGGGCGAGACGGTGACCTCGCGCCCGTCCTCCTTGGCCTTCTCCTCGTAGCGGCGCTCGGCCAGCGCGTCGAGGTAGTCGTCGAGCTCGGCGAACGTCTCGCGCAGGAGCGCGCGCTGGCGCACCCGGTCGAAGCCCGACTTGCCGGCCACCGCCAGCTTGATCGCGCTGGCGGGCTTCACGGTCATGGCGTCGACGGTCAGCCCCAGCGGGTGCACCACGCGCCCGACGCCGGCGATCACCGTGTCGTTCCCCTGGCTGACGTGCAGCGAGGTCACCCCGTCGCGCAGCGCGTTCTCGAAGGCCAGGCTGGAGGGGTCGAGCGAGTCGGCCACGTCGAGGAACGGGGCCACCGGCACGTTCTCGTTGGCGCGGTCGAGGCCGCGGCTGGTGTGGACCAGCACCATGCCCGGGAACACCACCTTGCCGGTGGCGTCGATCACCTGCGCGTCGTAGGGCGGCTCGAGCGAGGGCGCGACCGCCTCGATCACGCCGTCCTTGACGAGCACGTCGCCGCGGGCGAGCTCCTCACCCTCGACCGGGAGCACGCGCCCGCCGCGGATCAGCACCACGTCTCCGGCGGCGGCCGCCCCGGCGGCGGCCAGCGTCAGCGCCAGCCCGCACAGCCCTCGCCGCGCCAGGCGCGCGGCCCTCGTGTTCGCGTCCATGGTCCCTCTCGCGCCCGGGCCCGCCGGGCGATCGCGCCGATCGACGCGCACTAGAACTGCTTGCCCGGGCCGGGCGCCAAGCCCGGCCGCGCCGTGGTCCCGGCCGCGGGCAGGGCCCCGGCCACGACCTCTCCGTTGACCAGCACCGCCAGCGGCCGGCTGGTCGCCTCGAGCGGTCGGCCGCTCCACACCACCACGTCCGCGTCGCGCCCCTCGGCCAGGAGGCCGAGCCGCTCGCCGGTCTCGGCGCCGAGGAGCGCGGCGGGCGCGCTGGTCACGGCCGCCAGGGCCTGGGCCGGGGTCAGCCCGTAGCGCACGGCCATCAGCGCCTGGCCCCACAGGTCGGCCTCGCCGTCGAGGTCGGCCGCCGTCAGGCAGAACGGCACGTCGCGCTCGGCCAGCAGGCGCGGCGTGTAGAGCGCGGGGTCCTCGGCCTCGCCGTAGTCGGCCCGCGCGCCGAGCGGCAGGTCGAACAGCGGGCCGAAGATCACCGGCACGCGGCGCGCGGCCACGAGGTCGAGCAGGTAGCGGACCTCGGTGCCCTCCTCGAGCACCAGCTCGACCCCCGCCTCGCGCGTGAGGCGGAGCGCGGTCTCGATGTCCCCGCGGGTGCGGGCCTGCACCCGCAGCGGGACCTCGCCCGCGACCACCTCGGCCAGCACCTCGCCCGCGGGCGCGGGGAAGTCGGCGGCGCGGGCCAGCGCGTCGCGGAACACCCACACCGCGCCCATGCGGGTCGTCGGCCGGCGGGTGGCGAAGGTGATCGGGCCCCAGGGGCCGCGGTTGCGCTGCCCGCGGCGCCAGGCCTCGGGGCCGAGGTTGGCCTTGACCGCGCCCTCGCGCACGACCACCCGCGCGCGCCCGGCGGTCTTGACGACGGCCACCCGGCCGCCGATCACGCTCTCGGGCCCGGCGGTCAGGCATACGGCGGTCACCCCCCGCGCGGCCAGGCGCGCGAACCCGGGGTCGCGCAGGTCGACCGCGTCGAGCACCGAGAGGTGCGGCACGACCTCGGCCCCGTGCTCGGCCCACGACTCGGGCGTGGTCACGCCCACGGTGGAGGAGGCGTCGATCAGGCCCGGGGTCAGCTCGGCGCCGGGCGGGCTGATCAGCTGCGCGTCGGCCGGGAGCGTCGTGCCGTCGAACGGGCCGACCCCCACGATCCGCCCGCCCTGCAGCACGACCACCCCGTCGGGGATCGGGGGCGTCCCGTCGCCGAGGTGGACCCGCCCGCGCAGGGCGAGCGGGGCCGGCGCGGCCGGCGGCGGCGCGTCCTGCGCGGCGGCCGGCAGCGCGAGCGCCAGGAGGAGCGGGAGCCAGGTCGCGCGCAGGCTCACGGACGCTCCTCCTCGGCGCGCACGAACACGGCGCGCCCGCCCACGTAGACCGCGAGCACCCGGCTGGTGAGCGCCAGCGGGGGGCCGTCGAACAGGACCACGTCGGCGTCCTTGCCGACCTCGAGGGTCCCGACCTGCTCGGCGATCCCGAGCGCCTCGGCGGGGACCACCGTCAGGCCCGCCAGCGCGGCGGCCGGGTCGAGGCCGTGGGCCGCGGCCAGGCAGGCCGAGAGGCGCAGCCCCGCGGCGGGCGTGGCGGGCGCCTCGCTGACGAACGCCACCCGCGCCCCGGCCGCGGCGGCGAAGGCCGGCGCCGCGAGCTGGTCGGGGGTGGTCGCGCCGTGTCGGTAGGGGCCGAACGCCAGCGTCCGCCCCGCGAGCGGCCGGCCGCGCAGCTCGTCCACGGTCAGCTCGGGGACGACGCGCAGGAGGGCGCGCAGCCCGAAGGCGTCGATCAGCTCGGCCGCGGTCTCGAGGTCGAGCCCGCTGCCGAGCGACCACACCCCCGGGACCGCCCCGCGCGCGAACCGGCCGAGGGCGTGGTGCTGCTCGGCGGCCGCCGGGTCGGGGGCGTGCGCCGCGGCGATCGCGCGGCGGAGCAGCGACACCGCGCCCTGGCGCGAGGTGGGCGCGCGACCCGGCACGAGCGCCGCGGGCCCGAGCGCGAGCTTGACCGGCGCGCCGGCCGCGGGCTCCCAGGCCTCGCCCGTGGTCTTGACCAGCGCGCCCTCGCCGCCGAACAGGGCGCGGTCGCCCGGCACGATCAGGGCGGTGGTCACCCCGGCCGCCCGCGCCTCGGCGAAGTCGCGGTGGCGCGGGTTGACGCCTGGCCGCACGGTGACGTCGGGCTGGATCGCCTCCGCGACCTCGTCGCGGTCGCCCACCAGCGAGAGGGCGCAGCTCGCGTCGACGAAGCCCGCCACCGCCCAGGCGCCGGGCAGCTCGATCACGCGCGCGCCCTCGGGCACCGAGGCGGCCTCGCCCACCGCGGCGATCTTGCCGTCCGCCAGGACCAGCGCCGCGCGCTCGAGCGGCGCGCGGTCGGGCGCGACCACCACCTTGCCGGGGCGGAGCACCACCGTCTGCGCTGCGGCCGGCGCTGCGGCGAGCAGGAGCAGCGAGCCCGCCAGCGCCGCGCGCCTCACGGGGTCCCTCGCTGGAACGCGATCACACCGTCCACGACCACCACCTTCGCGCGCTCCGCGCCCAGACCCAGCTCCTCGAGCACCACCAGGTCGGCGTCGTAGCCGACCGCGATCCGGCCCAGGCGGTCGCTCACCCCGCACACCTCCGCGGCGCCCGTGGTGAGCGTCGCCTCCACCTCGGCCGGGTCGAGCGTCTTGCCCGGCCCCGCGCAGGCGGCGGCCGCGTTGGCGGGGAGGGTGGGGATCGCCTCCCAGGTGTCGCTCCCGATCGCGACCGTCACGCCCGCCTCGCGCAGGAGCGCCGGCGTGTCGGGGCGGTATTCGGGCGGGTAGAACCCGCCGCCGAGGGTGGAGCGCAGGAGCGGCCCGAACACCACGGGGACCTCGCGCTCGGCCAGGACCTCGCCCAGGCGGTGGGCCTCGGTCGCGCCCTCCAGGATCAGCCGGAACCCGAACTCGCGCTGCAGCTCGAGCGCGTTGGCGATGTCCTCGACCCGGTGGGCCTCGATCCGCAGCGGCAGCTCGCGCTCGAGGACGCGCACCAGCAGGGCCTTGGTCCGGTCGACCGGCGGGCGCTTCGGCTTCTTGGGCCCGTCCTGCTTGGCGTCGCCCTTCTTGGCGTCCTTGGCCGCCGGGCGGCGCGGCGTGGGCCGGCGGCGCCCGCGCGGCCGCGGGGCGAACGCGTCGGCGTCCTCGACGTACGCGCCCTTCCCCTTCTCCTTGCCTTCGTCCTTCTTGGCGCTCTCCTCGAGCTCCTTCACGTACTCCGCCAGGGCGTCGTCGTAGTCGAGCCAGGCGTCGCGGTAGGTGCGCGCTCCCTCGAGCTGCTTGCGCAGCGCGACCGCGTGCTCGGCCCGCGCGGCGGGCCCCTCGGCCCCCAGGCCCAGGCTGGAGCAGACCGCGGCCTCCTCCACCACGATCAGGTCACGGACCGCGACCCCGGGCCGGAGCTTGATCAGGCTGGCGACCCCGCACACCCCCACGCTCCGGCGCGGGTTGAGGAGCGCCGCCGTCACGCCGGCCGCGAGCGCCTGCTCGATCGTCCGCGTGTCGTAGCGGTCGAACGCGTCGATCGCCCGCCCGAGCGCGTCGGGGTTGCCGAGCGAGGCGAAGGCGTCGATCCGCCCCGGCACCACCCGCGCGCCCTCCGCGTCGATCACCAGCAGGTTCGGCGCCCGCGGCGCCCCGCGGCTCGGCCCGATCGAGCGGATCTTCCCGCCGCTGACCTGGATCGTGACCGGCCGCGCGTGCCCCGCGACACGCGCGTTGATCACCGCGAGCGGCGGCGCAGGCTCGGACGGCTTCGCCTGCTCCTGCCCGCGCGCGGGCCCGGCGATCAGGAGCAGCGCCGCGAGCGAGGAGGCGAGCGGGGTCGGGCAGCGGATCATGCGCAGGGGCGCTCCTCGCGGGCGTAGGGGAGGGCGCCAACCCTAAGAAGAAAACGGGTCACGCTCAACCGGCACCCGACCCACGCGCGATGTCTTGACGTTCGCGCGACGCACGGGCAGCGCGTCTGCGAGGGGTGGACGCCATGCGAGCCGGCGTCGCCGCGGGAGCGCGCGAGGAACGCTCCCGCACCGCTCGGGTCACGCTCCAGCGGGCTGCGTCGCGCCGGCGGGCGTCTCCGGAGGGGGTGCGTAGCGGAAGCGCCGGCCGAAGCCGAGGAACCAGGCCTCGAGGAAGCGCCACGAGAGC
>CAZMSZ010000209.1:0-8955 GCA_964569055.1 uncultured Planctomycetota bacterium
TCTTCGGCTCCGCGTTCCTGTCGGAGCTCTTGCAGCTCCCGGCCAGGAGTCGGGCCATGAGCGACAGCCCAAGCCCGCAAGGCGGACTCATGGGAGCGGCAGCTACCCCTTCCGCCGGCGCTCCAGCAGCGCCCGCAGCTCGTTCGGGAGCTGCTCCGCCACGATCCCCGGCGGGGTCCCCGCGCACAGCTCGCCCGCGCGCACGTCGCGCAGGAGCGCGCGGGCGCGGGTGGGGCCGAGCAGCTCGACCAGGGCCCAGGCGCGGGCCTTGGCCAGCGGGTCCTCGGCGAACGCGCGGGCGGGCGCCGCGAGGAGCGCGGCCCAGTCGCTGGCGCTGGCCGGGCGGCCTTCGAGGAGCGCGAGGGCGCCCTCGGGCTGCGCGCGCTCCTGCAGCGCGCCGGCGAGCCAGGCGACCAGGCCCGCCTCGAGCCACGGGGGCGGCGCGCCGTGCCGGGTGCGGAGCTCGGCGCGGGCGAGCGCCTCCGCCAGCGGGGCGTCGAGCGCGCTCGCGCCGGCCGGCAGGAGGAGCAGGGCCGAGCTCGGGTCGTAGCGGGCGCCCGCGCCGTCGGCGAGGGCGGCGTGGTCCGCGGGGGCGAGGACGGCCGCGCTCACCGCCGGACGGCCGGGGGTCTTGGCGCCCAGCCCGCGGGCGAGCTCGGCGGCCCAGCCGTCGAGGCGCGCCGCGAGCTCGGGATCGCCGGCGGCGGCGGTGAGGGCGTAGTGACCGGCCGGGCTGGGCGCGCTGCCCGCGCGCAGGCGGGTCGCGACGCGCAGGGCAGCCGCCTCGCGGCGGACCAGCGGGTCGGCGCGGCCGAGCGCCAGCGCGAGGTCGAGCTCGCGGCCGAGCGCGGCGGGGTCGAGGGCCGGCGCGTCGGGCGCCCGCGGGGCGCGCAGCGCGCGGCGCACGCGCGCCAGGTGGACCGCCGCGAGGTCGGGCCGCGCCTGACGCGCCGCCTCGCCGAGGGCCTCGCTGCGGGCGGCGAGCGTCGGCGCGCCGTGGGCGAGCGCCAGCGCGAGCAGCGCCTGCAGCTCCGCCTGCGCGAACGAGGGCGCTCGCGCGACCTCGTCGGAGACCAGCGGCTCGAGCAGCGACCGCGCGGTCCAGGCGTCCCCCTCGCAGAGCGCGAGGTGCGCCCGGGCGTGGACCACGGCCGGCTCGCCCGCCTGCTCGCGCGCCAGGGCGTCGAGCGCGGCGCGGGCCCGCTCGAAGCGCTCGCCCGCCAGGGCGGCGCGCGCCTCCGCGAGCCGCTCGCGCGCCGCGGCCGGCGCCTGCTCCTCGAGCGCGGGCGCGGCGAGCGCCGCGGCGGGCGGGGGGGCGAGGTCGAGCGCGCGGTCGACGTGCAGAGCGTACCGCTCCAGGCTGCGGCGGCGCCAGGCCGGGTCGAGGTCGCCCTCGATCGCGAGCGAGCGCACCTCGAGCGGGCCGCGCGCCGCCTCGACCCGCAGCGAGACCGCCTCGAACCGCCCGGACGCGCGCGCGCTGCCGAGCGCGACCCCCTCGAGCTCGAAGGTCACCGTGGCCCCGTCGTAGCGCAGGCAGGCCCGCCCGCCGGGCGGGCCGACCTGGCGACCGCGCGCGATCGGGTTGCTGCCGCTGCCGAGGTCGAGCTCGAGGCTCCAGCCCTCGGCGCCCCAGCGCGCCACGTAGGTGCGGGCCGAGCCGGGCCCGTGCAGCGTGAGGCCCAGCGCGGGCTGCTCGCCGCCGCCGAGCTCGGCCCGCACCGCGACCTCGAAGGGCGCGCCGTCGACGGACGGCGCGGCCAGGGGGACCTCGGGACCGCTGAACCGCGGGCGCTCGCCGGCCAGCGCCAGGCGCTCGCCAATCGCGCGCAGCTCCGCCCCGTCGGCCGCCCGCAGGTCGTGGCCGACCCAGGCGGTCGGGAACGCGAACCGCGTGCGCTCGCCCGCGAGCGGCGCCGCGCTGGCCGAGGTCGCCGCGAACGCGAGCACGCGCGCCGGGTCGAGGACGTCGGGCGCGCCGAGCCGCGCGGCCGCCTCGCGCGCCGCGAGCGGGTCCTTGGCCAGGAGCGCGGCGCGCAGGAGCAGCCGCTGATCGCCGAGCTCCTCGCCGGCGGCGGCCTGGAGCACGCGCAGCGCCAGGGTCGGGTGGTCGAGCCAGCCGTAGCGCCGCTCGCCCTTGGGGCTCTGCACGGTGAACCCGTCGGCGCCGAGCGACACGACGCGGACCGGCTCGCCGGCCGCGCCCTCGAGCTCGACGCCCAGGAGCACGCCGGCCCGGCGGGCGCGCTCGGCGCGGCGCGCCCAGGCCGCGTCGCCGACGGCGGCCCAGGCCGCCGCGTACCGCTCCTCGGCCGCGCGGCGCGCTCCGGCGCGTCGCTGTTCAGCCCACCCCTCGAGCGCCCGGGCCGCCTCGGTGAGGACGGGGTGGTCGAGCTGGGCCTCGGCCAGGAGCGCCTCGAGCCCGGACCAGCGCGCGGCGTCCTCGGGCGCGGCCCGCGCCTGATCCAACAGCTCGGCGGCGCGCGCGACCTGCCCGCGGAGCTGCTCGAGCGCCTCGAGCCGGGCCAGGCGCACGCTCGCCACCCCCTGGGCGTCCTCCCCCGGAGCGGGCCGCACGTCGCGCCACAGCGCCACGAGCTGGTCGAGGTCTCCGGCGGCGAGGAGGGCGGGCTCGCGGCGGCGCACCTCTCCCACGGTGGGACCCGCCGCGGCCGGTCCGCCGACAGGCTCGGAGCGCGGCGGGTCGGGCGAGCGCTCCGCAGGCGGAGCGGGCCGTGCGGCCCGCTCCGCGGGCGCGCGCGCGCGGCCGCGGTCGGCTCGACCGAGCAGGAGCACCCCGACCGTGGCGAGCACGATCAGCGCCGTCCCGGCCAGGGCCACGATCACGCCCGCGCCCGAGCTCCCGCCCGCGTCTCGCCGCGCGGCGCTCGGCCGCTCGCGCGCCTGCACGGGGATCGTCTCGAGCACCGCCTCGGAGCTGGCGAGGAGGGCGGCCCGCTGCGCCTCAGGCAGCTCGCCCGACTGCGAGGGCTCGAGCGGCGCGGCGCGCATGCGTTCGCCGCAGCGCGGGCACTCGAGCTCGACCACGGCGGCGTCCTTGCGCGGATAGCGGCCCAGGCAGCCGCGGCACAGGATCACCCGCTCGTGCAGGTGCTGCAGCAGCATGTCGAGCAGCTCGGGGTCGAAGTTGGCGCGCGGGAGCAGCTCCGCGAGCCGCCGCAGCTTGTGCTCGCCCGCCTTCTTGTCCTGGACCTTGCGCACGGTCTGCAGCAGCTTGGCGCCGAGCAGCCCCGCCTCGATCCCGAGCTGTCCCACGAGCAGGTCCTCGAACCGCTCGTAGGTGAACCGCTCGGGGTGCGGCATGCCCTGCACGGCGTCGAGCCGGAGCTGACGCCGCAGGACCTCCGGATCGACGCGTCGCCGGTCGAGGAGGAAGCGCGAGAAGGGCACGTCCTCGCCGTGGGCGACCCAGGCCTCGTAGGCCTGGGCCGCCTCCGCCGGCGGGAGCACCTTCTCGCGGGTCAGCCGCGAGAGGAGGGCGCGCGCGCGCTCGATCTCCTGACCCACCTCGCTCCTTCGGCGGCGGGCGCACCCGCCGCGTCCACCGTTCTTCTAGCGGCTGGAGCCGGCCGTCGCCACCGGGCGGCGGCGACGACCCCGGGTCAGAGGAACACCTTGGAGGCGATGAGCGTCACGAGCAGGAACGCGGCCAGCGCGCCCAGGCCCTTGAACACCTTGCGCGGCTCGAGGATCAGCAGCGGCGCGGCCACGAACACCGACGAGTAGCAGCCGATCAAGAGGCCGAACAACAGCGCGGCCGAGAAGCCCTGGATCGACGTCAGCCCGCCGAAGCTGGCGGCGAACAGCACGAACACCACCAGGAACGTGGTCAGCGAGGTCAGCACGGTGCGGGCCAGCGTGCTGTTGACCGCGTCATTCACGATCTCGACCGTGTACTCCTTGGTCTTGGTCGTGGCGCGCACCTCGCGGATGCGGTCCAGGATCACGATCGTGTCGTTGATCGAGTAGCCGATCAGCGTGAGGAAGGCCGAGATCGTGATCAAGCTGAACTTGACGTCGAAGGTCGAGCCGGTCACCGACAGGATCCAGTCGAGGATGGCGAGGAACGCCAGCAGGGCCAGGACGTCGTGGGCCAGGGCCACGATCGCCGACACGCCCGACCACATGTCGAACCGCAGCCAGATGTAGAGGCAGATGAACACCACGCAGAAGAAGGTGGCGGCGATCGCCTTCGACTGCAGGTTCCTCGCCACGGCGGCGCCGACGGTGTCGATGTTCGGGAAGGCCTGCGACGGGGCGAACGACACGCCCTCGTACTCCTGCACCTTCTCGAGCGCCTCCTTGAAGGTCGCGACGACGTCCTCCACCCGCTTGGGGGCGTTTTCGATCGCCGCCGTCGTGAACAGCACGGGGGTCAGGCCGTCCTCGGCGTTGGTGTCGGGGAGGATCTCCACCTCGAACCCGGGGACGGGCTCCTTCCCGGGAATCGGCGCCGGCCCGGCGAGCAGCTCGAGCAGCTCCTGACGAGTCTTGCCCTCGGCGTTCTTGGTGTCGGTCCGGCTGGCCAGCTCGCGGAACGCCTTGGGCAGCGTGGTCTCGACGAGCTGCTCGGTGATGTCGATCTTCTGGACCCGGAGCCCCTTGGCGAGCGGGACGAGGTTCACCTTGAACCGGACGCGGACCTTGCCGTTCTCGGGCGGCGTGGTCTCGTAGGGCTTGCCGTCGAGCTCGGGGTACGCCTCGACCAGGATGTCGCCGAAGGCGCCGCGGATCGCCTGCTCGAAGTAGTCCTGCGCGCGCTCGGCGGCCGCCGCAGCAGCGCCCTCGGCCTCGTCGGACGCCGGCTGCTCACCGGCCGGCGCGGGCTGCTCACCGGCCGGCGCCGGCTGCTCACCGGCCGGCGCGGGCTGCTCGCCGGCCGGCGCGGGGTCGGCGGCGGGCTGGCCGCCTTCGCCCTCGGCCGCGGGCGGCGCCGTGTCGTCGGGCTGCTGCTGGGCGTGGGCCCGCGGCAGCACGGCATCGAGCAGCGCGCTGGTCTCCTGTTCGGCGCTCCCCTGCGGGGCCTGGGCGATGTCCGCCTCCACCATGCGCGTGCGGAGCTGCCACTCCCGCGAGCGGCCGCCCACGACCTCGCCCATGGCCTGGATCTCGACCTGCGGCGCCGGCTTGCCCAGCCTCTCGAACTGCGCCGCGATCCGCTCCTGGACCTCGGCGCTCTTCAGCGGCTGCTCGAGCCGCATCTGCAGCACGGTGCCGCCGGTGAAGTCGATGCCGAACGCCTCGTCCCCCCGGTAGAGGAACACCAGCCAGCCCGACACGATCAGGATCACCGAGAACGCGGTCGCCGGGACGAAGTAGCGCGAGTAGTCGATGTTCGGCTTGGGGAACATCTGGCGGTAGTCGACGGTCTTGACGAAGTCCTTGACCACGAAGAACCCGTACACGAACCGGGTCACGAACAGCGCCGTGAACATGGAGATCGCGATGCCGATCGTGAGCGTGAGCCCGAAGCCCTTGATCGGGCCCGTGCCCACCCACATCAGCACCACGGCGGTGAGGAGCGTGGTCAGGTTGGCGTCGAAGATCGTCCAGAAGGCGCGGTCGTAGCCGGCCTGGATGGCTTGTTTCAGCGCCGCGCCGCGCGCCCACTCCTCGCGGATGCGCTCGAAGATCAGCACGTTGGCGTCGACCGCCATGCCGGCCGTGAGCAGGATGCCCGCGATGCCTGGCAGTGTGAGCGTGGCCCCGAAGACCGACATCGTGCCGAGGATCAAGAAGATGTTCAGCACCAGCGCGATGTCGGCCACCAGCCCGGTGCGGAACCGGTAGTAGAAGATCATGAACAGCACGATCGCGAGCATGGAGCCCGCGATGGCGATGCCGCCCATCTCGACGGCCTGGGCGCCGAGCTGCGCGCCGACGCGCTTGGTGTAGGCCAGGATCGGCTTGGCCGGCAGGGCGCCCGCCTTGAGGATCACGATGAGGGTCGTGAGCTCCTTCTCGTCCCAGCCCTTGTCGCCGCCCTCGATGATGCCGCGCTTGCCGATCGCGGAGCGGATCTGCGGCGCCGAGCGGATCTCGCCGTCGAGCACCACGGCGAGGATCTTGCCGCGGTTGTTGGCGGTGAGGTCGTAGAACGCCCTCTGGCCGACCGAGTCCCACTCGAAGCCGACGGCGGAGCGGCCCTTGTCGTCCATGGTCGGGTAGGCGGTGGCGAGGTGCTGCCCGTCCACGAACTCGGGCTTGCCCGAGGGGGTGTAGTTGTAGAGCAGCGCGTACTCCCCGGCGTCGGTCTCCTCGGCCGCCGAGGCGCCGCGGACGGAGTGCCACGTCGCCACGTCGTAGCGGTCGTGCGGCTGCCAGGTGCCCAGCTTCTTCTCACGGACGATCCGCTCGATCTCAGCCTTCTTGGCGGCGTCGCTGAGCTGGTCGGTGACCATGATCTTGAACTGCAGCTTGCCCGCGCGCTCGATCTGGCCCTTGATCTTCTCGATCTCGGAGTCGGTCGCGCTCGGGACCTGGATCACGACCTTGTCGTTGCCCAGGCTGCGGATGCTCAGCTCCTTGATGCCGAGCGTGTCGATGCGCTCGCGGAGCACCTTGACCGTGTCCTCGGTCGTCGAGGCGCTGACGGTCTGCTGCCCGCCGAAGTCGAGGCGATAGATGATCTCGACGCCGCCGCGCAGGTCGAGACCGAGGTTGATCCCACTCCAGGAGAGGGCGACCCCCGAGAACACCACGATCGCCGCGGTGAGGAGGTACTTCCAGCCGAACTTATCGTACATATGGCTACGCCTAGCTCTTGCTCGCCTCTTCGGTTTGGGGGGCCGCCGGGTCGGCCAGCACGCGGGCGATCGCGCTCTTGAGGAAGCGGACCTTGACCTTGGCCTGATCGTCGATGCGGAGCACGACCTCGTCGTCCTTGATGTTGACGACGGTCCCGTGCATCCCTCCCGTGGTGACCACGCGATCGTTCTTCTTCAGCGCGTCGAGCATCTTCTGCTTCTCGTCCTGCTCCCGCTTCTGGGGCCGGATCAGGAAGAAATACACGAAGATGAACACGAAGATGAGGGGGAACAGGAACGAATCGAAGGGGCTGGCCGGGGGCGGCCCCGGATCCTTCGGTGCGCCCGGCGCCTGCTGCGCGAGTACGAGCCTCATTCGTCGTCCCGTCCGCTCGGAAGGGCGCGGCCGCCTCAAACGCTAGCCGTGCCCAAGGTTAAGAGGGGCGGGATTCTACCAGTCGCCCGCGCGCTGGCAACGGTGTGCTCCGGTTCGCGCCCACGCGCGCGTCCGTTCCGCCAGCAACCGGCCGCGGTGGGAGGGGAGTGGGACGCATTTGGGCCGCGTGGCGCGAAGGATCTCCCACCGCTACGAGTTGCGGGTCTGGCCCGCCCGATGCAATGCGGGACGAGCGCACTGGAGGTCTCCCATGCTCTCCCGCCTCTCGCTCGTCCTGCTGCTGTGCCTGGCCGCGCCCGCCGCCGCGCACGAGCACCCCGTCGTCTACGGGGTCGCGGGCCCCGACCTCGCCGGCCGGGCCCGGGTCGAGCCGCTGGCGGGTGAGCCCGGGCGGGTCCACGTGACCCTCGAAGCCCGTCGGTTCGGGAAGCACGCCGAGGCGCTGGCGCTGTCGGGCGACGGCACGCGCCTGGCGGACGGCGGGGTCGAGTGGAGCTACGTGGTGGAAGAGCGCCCAGGCTTCGCGCGAGGGCTCGTGCGCTGGCTGCGCGATCCGTTCGGCGGGGGCGCGGCCTGGAAGCCCACGCAGGAGCGGGTGACCGTCCGGATGCGAGCCGACGGCGCGGGCGTGCTGCGCGGCGAGGTGGGCGGTGCCCCGCAGCGCTGGACTCCGCAGGACGCCACGCTCACCGAGCTGGTGGTGCTCGCGATCCCGGGCCTGTCCACCAACAACTGGAACCGGGTGGGGATCCCCTACCTCGACGAGAACCTCGGCGCGCTCGCGGCGCGCGGGATCGAGGGGCGCCGGCTCGAGATCAGCACCGAGTCCTCGGTCGCGACCAACGCCGCGTTCATCGCCCGCGAGATCCGGCGCGAGGCGGACCGGGGCAAGCGCGTGATCCTGCTCGCGCACAGCAAGGGGGCCACCGACGCCACCGCCGCCCTGGCGCTCGAGCCCGCGCTCGTGGCCCACGTGGCGGGGGTGATCGCGATCCAGCCCGTCTACGCGGGCTCGCCGGTGGCCGACTGGGTGACCGGCAGCGCCGCCCTGAGCGCGACGGTCAAGGTCGTGTTCGAGAAGGCGTTCGGCGGCGAGGGGGCCGCGGTGACCGACCTCACCCACGCCGCGCGCGCCGCGTTCGTGGCCGCGCACCCCTACCCCGCCGGGCGCGTCCCGACGGTCGTCTTGCGCTCGACCTTCGACCGCAAGCTCGGCTCGCGCTCGGTGCTGTGGCTCAACCAGAAGGTGCTCGAGCGCCGGCTGGGGCAGGCCACCGACGGAATGGTCACCCTCGCCGACCAGGCGATCCCCGGCGCGGTCGTCACGATCGACCTCGAGGACCTCGACCACTTCGAGCCCGGCGTGCGCGGCGAGAGCCCGCACGCCCCCGCCGAGATCACCAACCGCGCGCTCGAGGCGCTGCTGCCGTTCCTCGGCCCGACCCGCGCGGCGACGGCGCACGCGATCGTGGACCGGGCGCTGGGGGAGTAGGCTCGAGGCGAAGCGAGCGAGCGACCGCTCGAGCCCAACGCCAGCCCAAGCCAGTCCAACGCCAGCCCAAGCCAGCCCACCGCCAGCCCACCGCCAGCCCACCGCCAGCCCACCGTCAGCCCACCGTCAGCCCACCGCCAGCCATTTCTAATTTCTAATTTCTAATTCCCTGTTGATATTTCTTATTTCCGAGCTTCGGAAATAAGAAATATAAATAAGAAATAAGAAATTAGAAATAGAAACTATTGGCGCTGCGGATCGCCCGCATCAGCCATCCGCAGGCGCGCTCGACTCCTCCC
>CAZMSZ010000209.1:9055-12751 GCA_964569055.1 uncultured Planctomycetota bacterium
ATTGGCGCTGCGGATCGCCCGCATCAGCCATCCGCAGGCGCGCTCGACTCCTCCCCGAAGAACGCCTCCACGAACGCCTCCAGCTCGCCGGCGGCGATCGCGCCGCGGAGGCGGGCGGTCAGGCGCTGGTAGAAGCGCAGGTTGTGGACCGAGCAGTAGGTCAGGCCCGCGATCTCGCCGGCCTTGAGGAGGTGGCGCAGGTAGCTGCGCTGCACCCCCAGGCCGCAGGCGAGGCAGTCGCAGAGGGGGTCGATCGGGCGGTGGTCGTCGGCGAAGCGGGCGTGCTTGAGGCGGAGCCGCCCGCGGGGCCAGGTGAACACCTCGCCGTTGCGCGCGTTCCGGGTGGGGAGCACGCAGTCGAACATGTCGACGCCGCGGGCGACGGCGCGCACGATGTCCTCGGGCTTGCCCACGCCCATGAGGTAGCGCGGGCGATCGCGCGGGAGCTGCGCGCAGGTCGCCGCGAGGACCGCGTCCATCTGCGCGGCGGTCTCGCCCACCGACAGGCCGCCGATCGCGTAGCCGGGGAGGTCGAGGGCCAGCAGGGCCTCGGCGCTCTCGGCGCGCAGGTCGGGGAACACCCCGCCCTGCACGATCCCGAACAGGGCCTGCTCGCTGCGTCGCGCGTGCGCGGCGAGCGAGCGCTCGGCCCAGCGCGTGGTGCGGGCCACGGCGGCCGCCACGGCCTCGCGCGGCGCGGGGTGCGGCGGGCACTCGTCGAAGGCCATGATGATGTCGGCGCCGAGCTGGTTCTGGATCTGGATCGAGCGCTCGGGGGTCAGCTCGATCGCCGCGCCGTCGTAGGGGGAGCGGAACCGGACCCCGTCCTCGCCGATCTCGCGCAGCTCGGCCAGCGAGAACACCTGGAACCCGCCCGAGTCGGTGAGCATGTTGCGCGGCCAGCGGGTGAAGGCGTGCAGCCCGCCCGCCGCGGCCACCGCCTCGCCGCCCGGCTTGAGCCCGAGGTGGAACGTGTTGCCGAGCAGGATCTGGGTCCCGGTCGCGGCGACCTGCTCGATCGTGCAGGCCTTGACCGCGCCGCGGGTCCCGACCGCCATGAAGGTCGGCGTGGCGACCACGCCGTGCGGCAGCTCGAGCCGCCCGACCCGAGCCGCTCCGCACGTGGCTTCGACCGTGAACGCGAGTGGGCTCGACACGGGCGCTCCGAGAGAGCGGTCAGCGGTTGGGGCTGAGGCTCGGCGACTCACTCAGGATACGGCACCGTCCCGCACGAGCCCCAGTCAGGTACGGAGCGCAGAGGGCGCCGAGGACGCAGACTCTGCGGTCCCTGCGCGCTCTGCGCTTCCTGCGTCCGGGCCCGGCGTGGTTGGCCCAGCGACGGCTCTTCAGCTAACGGCCAACCGCTCTACTGCGGCTGCGTCGCGCCCGGCGCGACCGGCTGGGTCAGGCCGCGGAGCAGCGCCTCGATCCGGCCGAGCTGGGCGCCGAGGTCGGTCGAGCCCCGCTGGGCGGCGCGCACCGCCTCGAGCTCGTGGCGGAGCGCCTCGACCTCCGAGGCGCGCTTCTCGCGGTCGACCCGCGCGATCTCGCCCTTGAGCCCCTCGAGGCGGGCCGCCACACCCTCGGCGTGCGCCTTCTGGTCGCCGCGCAGCCCCTCGACCGCCAGGCGCAGGGCGCCCGCGGTCTCGTCCAGCTCGCGCCGCAGCGTCTGCGCCTGCTCGAGGCTGACCCGCTCGAGCGCGCGCGCCTCGCGGTCGAGCTCCTCGTCGAGGGCGCGCAGCGTGGCGCCCTGCTGGCCGAGGGCGCGCTCGGTCTCGGCCGAGTGATCGGCCAGCTCGCGCCCGAGACGACCGGTCTCGGTGTCGAGCTTCGCCGCCACCTTCTCCAGGGCGGTCACGTCCTTGGCGAGCACCTCACGGTCGGCGCGGGCCTGGTCCAGCCGGCGGCCCGCCAGGTCCTGCGCGGTCTCGAGCTTGCCGATCCGCTCCTCGAGCGCGGCCACCCGGCGGTCGTCGGCCGGGGCGCCGCTCGCCGCGGGCTGCTGCTCCGCGCGGGCGGGGGTCGCCTCGCTCGGCGCCTGGCCGACCTCGTCGCCGGCCGGGGCCGTGATCGAGGGCCGCTCGCCTGGGGCGGCCGGGCTGGCGTCGACCCGCTTCAGGTACGGGGTGCCGGCCAGGATCAGCGCCACGATCGTCATCAGCTTGATCAGGATGTTGATCGAGGGGCCCGAGGTGTCCTTGAAGGGGTCACCCACGGTGTCGCCCACGACGGCCGCCTTGTGCGGCTCGCTCCCCTTGCCGAACGTGTTCCCGTCGGCGTCCTTGAGGCCGCCGCCCTCGATGAACTTCTTGGCGTTGTCCCAGGCGCCGCCCGCGTTCGCCATGAAGATCGCGAAAAGGATTCCGGTCACCAGCGCGCCCGCGAGGAGGCCGCCGAGCGCCTCGGCCCCGAGCAGCAACCCCACGCTGACCGGCACCGCCACCGCCAGCACGCCCGGCAGGATCATCTGCTTGAGGGCGGCGGCGGTCGAGATCGAGACGCAGCGGGTGTAGTCGGGGTCGACCTTCCCCTCCATGATCCCGGGGTTCTTGCGGAACTGGTCGCGCACCTCGTCGATCATGTCGCCCGCGGCGCTGCCGACCGCCTTCATGGTCAGCGCCGAGAACAGGAGGGTGGCGAGGCCGCCCAGGAACAGGCCGATCGTCACGTTGGGCTGGGTGATGTCGATCTTGTTCAGGCCCGCGGTCTGCTGGAACGCCACGAACAGCGCCAGCGCGGTGAGCGCCGCCGAGCCGATCGCGAAGCCCTTGCCGATCGCGGCGGTGGTGTTGCCGACCGCGTCGAGCGAGTCGGTCCGCTTGCGGACGCTCGGGTCGAGGTGGGACATCTCGGCGATCCCGCCGGCGTTGTCCGCCACCGGGCCGTAGGCGTCGATCCCCAGGCTGATCCCCAGGGTGGACAGCATGCCGACCGCGCTGATCGCGATCCCGTACAGGCCGGCCGCGTTGTAGCTGACCCAGATCGCCACGCAGATCAGGATCACCGGGATCACGGTCGACTCCATGCCGACCGCCAGGCCCGAGATGATGTTCGTGGCGGCGCCCGTCTTGGAGTCCTCGGCGATCCCTTGCGCGTGCTTCTCCTGCTCGGAGGTGTACCACTCGGTGACCTTGCCGATCGCGATCCCGAGCACCAGGCCGCTGATGATCGCGGTCACCACGCCGTTCTTGATGAACAGCGAGGGGAGCAGCGTGCTCACCGGCTTGACGGTCACGTCGAACCAGGTGCAGATCCCGATCGCGGCCAGGGCGAAGATCACCGACGCGACCAGGAGCCCGCGGTGGAGCGCGTGCGAGAGGTGCTCCTCCGAGTCGGCCTTGACGAAGAACGTGCCCACGATCGAGCAGGCGATCCCGACCCCGGCCAGGACCAGCGGCAGCATCAGGCCCCGCAGGGCCAGCTCGGCGTTCGAGAGCGCGGCGCCGCTCATGGAGGCCAGCTCGCTGGCGCCGCCGTTGTTCATGCCGAGGCCGGCCGCCGCGCCGAGGGTCATGGCGGCCAGGATCGAGCCGACGTAGCTCTCGAACAGGTCGGCGCCCATGCCCGCCACGTCGCCCACGTTGTCGCCGACGTTGTCGGCGATCACGGCCGGGTTGCGGGGGTCGTCCTCGGGGATCCCGGCCTCGACCTTGCCGACGAGGTCGGCGCCGACGTCGGCGGCCTTCGTGAAGATGC
>CAZMSZ010000210.1:0-12743 GCA_964569055.1 uncultured Planctomycetota bacterium
CGGAAGCTGTCGAGCCCGAGCAGGTGGTCGATCACGGCGAGCGCGGCCTCGTGCTCGCCGGCGGCGGCGCGCTGGCGGGCGAGGTCGAGGCGCGCCGTGACGAGCGCCTCGCGCAGGGCGGCGCGCTCGCGCTCGAACTGCTGACGCTCGTCCTCGAGCTGGTGGGTGATGTCGCGCACCTGCAGCGAGAGCATGGCGCTCGAGACGGGGAGCGCGAGCGCGACGGTCAGGCCGACCGTGGCGGCCACCTTGCCGCGCTTGAGCTGCCACAGCCGCGCGAGCGGCGAGATCCGCCCCACGACCTCGTCGCCGGCCAGCCAGCGGCGGAGGTCCGCCGCCAGCTCGCGCGGCGTGGGGTAGCGCGCCGCGGGCGACGGCTCGAGCGCCGTCATGACGATCGTGGCGAGGTCGCGGTCGATCGAGCGGCGGATCGAGCGGATGGGCGTCGGCCGCTCCTGGCGGACGCGCCGCAGGATCTGGACGGTGTCGATCCCCGAGTGAGGGGGGCGGCCGGCCAGGACGGTGTAGAGCGTCGCGCCCAGGGCGTACACCTCGCCGGCGCGGTCGTAGCCGCCGTCGCCCGAAATGTACTCCGGCGGCAGGTAGGCGGGGCTGCCCATGATCGGCTCGGTCCGATCGGCGGCGCGCTCTGCGCCCGCGAGCCCGAAGTCGAGCAGCACCGGGTGGCGGCGACGCCCGAGCACGATGTTCTGGGGCTTGATGTCGCGGTGCAGGATCCCCTCGCCGTGGGCGTAGTCCACCGCGTCGCACACCTGCACCAGGACCTCGACCAGCTCGCGCTCGGTCAGCCCCTCGGCGGCGGCGGCGAGCTGGAGCTGGGGTCCCTCGACGTACTCCATGCTGTAGTAGTCGACCTCGCCCACGCGCCCGACCTCGTAGATCGCGACCACGTTCGGGTGGCGGAGCGCCGCGACCGCGCGCGCCTCCCGCCGGAAGGCCTCGCGCGTCTCGTCGTCGGCGTCGGGGTCGGCGACCACCTTGAGGGCCACCACCCGCTCGAGCCCGCGCTGGCGCGCCTTGTAGACGATCCCCATCCCGCCGCGCGAGATCTGGCCGAGGATCTCGTAGTTGCCGAAGGTGTGCCCCTCGCGCAGCTCGAACGCCTCGGCCCAGTCCGAGTGGACCAGGGTGTCCTCGACCGCGATGTCCTCGAGCTGGTTGGGGCGGCGCAGCACCTCGCGACAGCGCGAGCAGTGGAACTCGCGGCCGGCGTGGTAGGCGACCACGTTGAACTGCGCGAGGCACTGGGGGCAGACCAGGATCGTGGTCCCCTGGAGGGCCAGCACCTTGGCGACCGTCTCCGAGTCGAGCACGCCGCGGGCGACGAGCAGCTCCCCCAGGCGGAGGAACACGCCCCGGCGCGCGAGCTGCTGCTGGAGCGCCACCGTGCGCTCGACCTCGGCCGACGAGACGAGGCCGCGCGCCACGAGGGCCTGCCCGAAGGGGATCGCCGCGTCGTCCTCGGCGATCGCCGCGTCGGTGGCGTCGCGCTGCTGGCGGGGCTGCTCCACGCCGCCACGGTACCAGGTCCGCCGGCCCGGGGCACGGCTCGCCGGGCCCGCGAGCGGGCGGTCGCGCGACGCTCGACGCTCCCGCTCACCGGCCGCTCGAGGGGCGTCGAGTGGCTGCCGCTGCGCGCCAGCTCCTGATACCTGCTGACTCGACCAGAGCGGCCCTCGTCGGCTCATTCAGCGCGGGCGGCGCGGCTGTACGTCGGCGTCGACCGCGCAGCGGAAGCCGAGCTGCAGGAGCCGGGTGTCGGGCTTGAGCGGCTCGCGCGCGGTCGTGGTCAGGACGAGCGGGTCGTAGTCGAACCAGCCCCCGCCCCGGGCCACCCGCAGCTCGCCGGTGACTGGCCCCTTGGGGTCTTGGTCCTCGCGGCGCCGGGCGGCCTCGACGTAGTAGTCGCGGTGGTACCAGTCGGCCGTCCACTCGAGGACGTTGCCCGCCATGTGGTGCAGCCCCTCGGGGCTGCGCCCCTCCGCGCCGGCGTCGATCCGGGCGGTCAGGGGCGTGGTGGCCGCCTTGATGTGCTCGACGAACGCCTCGAGGTCGGGGCGCGTGCGCACCGGGTGTCCGAACACCTGCTCGGCCCAGCGCAGCCGCGCGCCCTCGAACGTCGAGCCCCACGGGTAGGTGCGGCCGTCGACGCTGCGGGCGGCCCGCTCCCACTCGGCCTCGGTCGGGAGCCGCTTGCCGGCCCAGCGCGCGAACGCGTACGCGTCGAACCAGTCCACCCCGACCACCGGGTGGGCGTCGCCCGCGAACCGCGGGTCGCCCCACATGAGCGGGGTGTGGTCCTTGTCCTTGGGCTCGAGCGGATGGCAGGCTCGGTGGGCTCGGCGGTGGTTGCGCTCGATCCAGGCCAGGAACTGCGCGTACTGCCGGTTGGAGACCTCGTACTTGTCGATCCGGAACGCCGACAGCTTGACCTCGCGCCCGATGATCTCGTCGAAGCGGCTCTCCTCGATCCGGTTGGCCGCGATCCCCATGAAGAAGCTGCCGGCCGGGATCAGGACCATGCGCCCGTCGTCCTTGACCCGCTCCTCCGGCTCGGGCTCGGCCGGCCGCTCGGCCGTGGCGGCGGCTTCGCGCTCGAGGCGCTCGAGGTCGCCCGTGAACGGGCCGAGGTCGGCCTCGGCGCGGGCCGCCGCGCGCAGCGCCTCGAGGGCCGCCTCGCGCTCGCCCTCCACGAGCAGGAACACGCCCCGGGCGAGGGCGCCCTCGGCGCCGCGGCCGGCCGGCGTGGCCGCGAACAGCGCCGCCAGCGCCGCCGCGGGGAGTGTGCGCACCTCGTGGACCACGACCCCGCCGCGCCCGACCCGCAGCTGCAGGGCGCCCTCGCGGATCGCCTCGACCCGACCCCGGACCCCCTCCACCTCGAGCTCGAACCCGCTCAGCGCGGCGCCGGCGCCGAGGACCCCCTCGATCACCCGCCCCGCCAGCGTGGCCTCTCGCCGCAGCCGCTCGAGGCGGGCGGCCAGCTCCTCGACGTCGTGCTCCTCGGCCGCGTCGCCGAGGCCGGCGACGAGGGCCCCGAGCCGCTCGAGCAGCTCGCCGTAGCGGCGCTGCTCGAGCAGCGCCGGCAGCTCCTCGAGGGCCGCCTCCAGGCGCTCGCGCGCGCGCTCGCTCGCCTCCTCGCGCGAGCTGCGCGCGGCCGCGAGCAGCGCCTGCAGCGCGGCGCGCGCCTCCTCCACGATCTGGTCGGCGGCCTCGACGCCGCTCGGGGTCCACTCGGAGAGCGCGGCCAGGCCGGCGCGCGGCGCGCCGCGGGCTCCCTCGGCCCGCGCGCCCTCGGCGGCGGTCCGCGCCAGGATCGTCGCCTCCTCCTCGACCCGCAGGCGCGCGTCGCCGAGGCGCGCCGCGGCGGGGACGCCCTCGTAGCGCAGCGCCGCCGCGTCGAGCAGGTCGAGGGCGGTCGCGAACCGACCCTCGAGGGCCGCGCCGTGGGCGCGGGAGCTGACCTCGGCGATGTCCGCCGCCAGGCGCCGCTCGAGCTCGCGCACCTCGGGCGCCGCGCGCTCGCCCCAGCGCCCGCCGCGCCGCTCCACGTCGCGGAACAGCGGCAGCGCGCCGAGCGCGTCGTCGGGGAAGTCGGCCAGGTAGGCCACCGCGCGGTCCCAGGCCCGCTCCTCGACGCTGCGGCGGTCCTGCACGGGCCGAGCTTCGGGCGGCCGTTCGTCGCCCCCGTCGACCTCGCCCGCGGGCGCGCGCGAGACGACCGGCGCGACGTCGGCCGTGGCGAGGGTCTGGGCGCCGCCCTCGGGCCCGCGCAGCGCGATCGCGACGCCTACCGCCAGCGCCACCCCGATCCCGCCCAGCACCCAGCCCAGGCCGCGCGCCTCGCCGGCGGGCTCGCCGGGGCGGGCGCGCTCCCGCTCGCCGCCCGACACCGCGCGGACCCGCGCCGACTTGATCCGCCCGGTGGCGCGGGCGCTGGCCGCGCTCCGCGCGCTGGGGCGCGGGGCGGCGCGCAGGCGGCGCGTGCCGCGCTCGCCCGCCTCGCGCGCCTCCGCGTACTGCCGCAGGCGCTCGGCGAACTCGTCCGCCGACCCGAACCGGTCGCGCGGCTCCTTCTCCAGCGCCTTGAGCACGATCGCCTGCAGCTCCTGGTCGATCCCAGGGTCGAGGAGCGCGGGCGGCGTGGGGCGCGTGTGGAGGATCTTGGCGTAGACGTCGGCGGCCGAGCGGCCGGTGAACGGCCGCTTGCCGGTCAGCACCTCGTACAGGATCACCCCGAGCGCGAACACGTCGGCGCGGCCGTCCACGTCCTTGCTGTGGCCGCGGGTCTGTTCGGGGGAGAGGTAGAAGGGCGAGCCCAGGATCTGCCCCTCCTGGGTCAACCCGAGGCTCTGCTCGTGGTCCTTGGCCAGGCCGAAGTCGATCAGGCGCGCCCGGCCGCGGTCGCGCTCGATCAGGACGTTGGCCGGCTTGAGGTCGCGGTGCACCACGCCGTGCTCGTGGGCGTAGGCGACCGCCGCGAGGAGGTCGTCCATGACGGCGAGCGCGCGCGGGATCGGGAGCGGCCCGTCCTCGGCGAGGTGCTGCGCCAGCGAGCGGCCGTCGATGAACTCCATCGCCACGTAGAACGTGTCGCGGTAGCGGCCGCAGTCGAACACGCCGATGATGTTCGGGTGCCCCAGGCGGGCCGCGCTGCGCCCCTCCTGCACGAAGCGGTTGATCTGCACCTCCGGCACCTGCGGGCCCGCCTTGATCACCTTCAGGGCGCACAGCCGGTCGATGTCGACCTGCCGGGCCTTGAACACGATCCCCATGCCCCCGCGGCCGAGCTCCTCGAGGACCTCGTAGCGCTCGAGCCCCTCGAGGTCGGAGGCCTCGACCGAGAGCGCCTCGCGGTCGAGGCGGCTGCGCCGCGAGGTGCGCGCCGTCCGGGCCGAGCTGCGGGCGCGGCGGCGGCGGTCGGAGGTCCGCGAGCGCGCCGGCTTGACGAGCGAGATCGTGAGGTCGCGCGGGTCGCGGCTGGCGAGGATCTCGGCCATGGACAGCCGGCCGCGCCCCTCGATCTCGATCCGCTCGCCGCAGCCGCCGCAGTCGAGCTGCCCGCCCGCGAGGTCCTTGCGCGCGTAGCGCGCCTTGCAGCGGGCGCACTCGTAGATCTGCTGGTCGAGGGCGTCCTCGATGGCGAGGAAGTCCTCGCACGAGAGGTCGCGCCGCTGGATCAGGAGCTGACCGATGTAGCAGGGGCGCCCGCGGGCCCGCTCGTGGCGCTGGGCGCGCCGGGCCTGCTCGACCTGTTCGGCGGTGACGTAACCCTGCGCGACCGCGTACTTGACGAACACCTCGTCGAAGTCGACCAGCATCGCGCAACCGTCCTCCGGGCTACGCGCGAGCGTAACGACACCGGGAGCAAGGTGTTGGCGAGTATAGCATGATGGGCACGACGCCCCCGGCGAACCTCGCGGGCGCGCGGACGAGCAGGTGCTCATGACGAGGCGGGCGGACACGGCGGGCGGGGTGGGCTACGGCTGCCTGGCGACGCTGGCCCTCGCGGGCGGGCTGGGCGGCGCGGCGGGGGTGTTCCTGGGGATCGCGCGGTTCGTGCGCGCGCGCGACGCGCGCCTGGAGAGCGGCGCCGACG
Source organism: uncultured Planctomycetota bacterium (assembly GCA_964569055.1). Taxonomy (GTDB): domain Bacteria; phylum Planctomycetota; class J058; order J058; family J058; genus JAWLGW01. Next base: position 5,621 of record CAZMSZ010000210.1, read on the forward strand.
CGGCCGTGTTCCTGGGCGGGCTCGAGGGCGCGGTGGTGCTGGTGGCGGTGGGTGCGCTCGCGTTCCTGGTCGGGGCGACCGCCGGGGTGGTGCTGCTCAAGGAGCTCGGCGACGACTCGGCGGCGCGCGAGCGGGGCCCGGTGCGATGAAGCAGGCGCATTTCAAGCAGTCTCGTGCCCGCGCCCGTGCCCGTGCCCGTGCCCCTTCCCTTGGCCCGTGCACGTGAACGGGCCACGGACCGCGTTGACGGGCACGGGCACGGGTACGGGCACGACGCGCCGCAGAGGCTGGAGATGCGTCGCGCCCTTGGCGGTTGGCCAAGCTACAGCCGATCGCTAACGGCTAGCCGCTCCCGACCCCACGATCCGCACCAGGTCGGCCACGACCTCGTCGAGCGGGCGGGCGGCGTCGAGCACGTGCTGCGCGGCGGCGCGGTAGAGGGGGTCGCGTCGCGCGAGCAGCGCGCGGGCTTCGGCCAGCAGGCCGCCGGGGGCGAGGGGAGGGCGATCGGTGGGATCGGCCGCGACCCGCGCGGCGAGCACCTCGGGGGGGGCGGCGAGATAGATCGTGCAGGCGCGCGCGAGCGCGGCCACGCTCTGGGGCTGCTCGACCACGCCGCCGCCCGTCGCGATCACGGCGCCTGCCGGCCCGCGCGCGGCGAGGGTGTCGCGCAGTAGGCTCGCCTCGCGCGCGCGGAAGCCCGCCAGGCCTTCGTCCTCGATCAGCGCGCGGATCGTGCGTCCGCTCGCCTCCTCGAGCGCCGCGTCGAGGTCGAGGAAGGCCCGGCCCGTCGCGGCGGCGACGCGCCGGCCGGCGGCGGACTTGCCCGCGCCGCGCAGGCCGATCAGGCACACCGCCGAGGGGGCGGCGCGCTCGCCTGGGGTCACTGCGGGCGGGGGCGGGGACGGGGCGCCGGCGCGGGGGCGCCCGGCGCCGGCGGGCCGCGCCGGACTCCGCTGCTGGCCGGGCCCCCGGGAGCCCCGGGCGGACGCGGCCGGGGCGTCGGACCGGTGCCGGCCGCCTGGCGCCGGCGGCGCGCCTCGCGCACGCGCTCCTTGCACTGCTCGCACCCGTCGAACCGGTCGGCCGTGAGGTAGCGGGCCGGGATCCCGAAGAACTTCTTGTCGACCAGCACGATCGCGTAGGGGACCGCCTCGGCGCCGCCGAGCCCGCGCGGGTTGTAGAGGAACACCTTGGGCGGGATCAGGAACTCGGGGAGCTTGTACGCGCCCTCGGCCGGCGGGAGGAACGACCCCACGATCTCGTCGGGGTTGCCCGGCATGATGTCCTGGGAGACCGCGAGGAGCTCCGCCACGAACCGCTCGGAGAAGCGGAGGATCTGCTTGTGCTCCCGGCAGGCGAAGAGGGGCGGGTGATCGACGCGGTGCGCGTCGCCCTCGCCCACGAAGTAGTTCGCCACGCTCGACTCCTTCGGTCGGAAGGTGGGGGCGACGATAACACTCCGGGCCCCTGGGCGCACCTTCGCCGGTGACCTTCGGCGCGCTCGCCCCGGCCGGCGGGCGTGCCAGGGGGCTGACTCCGGCGGCCGCACCCCGACAATGGGGCCATGCTCGAGGCCCGCTTCCTCCCCTCGATCCACGAGGTCTCGCCGGCCGCCTGGGACGCCCTGGTCGGGGAGGGCTCCCCGTTCGACGAGTGGGCGTTCCTGGCCGCGTGCGAGGCGGGCTCGACCACGGGCGAGCGCGGCGTGCTCCCCCAGCACCTCCTGCTGGAGGAGGTCGGCCCCGCAGGGCGGGCGCTGGTCGCGGCCATGCCGCTGTTCGTGAAGGGGGACGGGCGCGGCGAGTTCATCTACGACTACCACTGGTACGACCTCGCCCTGCGCAGCGGGATCGCCTACTACCCCAAGGCGGTCGCCATGTCCCCGTTCACGCCGGTGGAGGGGTTCCGGGTGCTCGTCGCGCCAGGGGTGGAGCGCGCGCGCGTGATCCCCGCGGTGGGGGAGGCGCTCGAGCGCTGGGCGGAGGCGCTGGGGCTGGAGGGGATCCACGTCCTGTTCTCGCCGCCCGACGAGGCGGACGGGTTCGAGCGGCTGGGCTACCTGCGCCGGCTGACGTACCAGCCCATGTGGCGCAACGCGGGCTACGCCGACGAGGAGGCGTTCCTGGCCCGCTTCCGCTCCAAGGACCGGGTGCGCACGCGGCGCGAGGTGCGGCGCGCGCAGGAGCAAGGGATCCGGTTCGAGGCGCGCACCGGCGACGCGCTCGAGGAGGCGGACCTCGAGGCGATGCACGCGTTCTACCGGCGGACCTGCGCCCTGTACGGCACCGGCAGCGAGTACCTGGCGCGGCCCACCTGGGAGCGGCTGTTCGCGACCTGGCGCCACCGCCTGGTGCTGTTCGTGGGGTTCCGCGGGGCGGAGCGGTTCTGCGCCGCGCTGTGCGTGCGCAAGGGCGACGCGCTGTACGGGCGCTACTGGGGCGCGCGCGAGGACCTCCCCTCGCTCTACTTCAACGCCGCCTACTACCAGCCGCTGCGCTTCGCGATCGCCGAGGGGATCGCGCGCTTCTTCGCCGGCTCGGGCAACGTCGACTACAAGTACGCCCGGGGGCTCGAGCCCCACCCGATCCACTCGGCGCACCGCCTGTTCGACCCGCGGCTCGCCGCGGCCCTCTCGCGCCACCTCGAGCGCGACCGCGCCGCGCAGGCGGACGCGATCGAGGCCCGGCGGCGCGGCTCGAAGCTCAGGTGACGTCCCCTGCCGCCGCTCTCAACGAGCGGCCGCCACCGCGCCCCCCAGCGGGCGGACGCCGCTGCCCGCGGTCGGCGCGGCGGGCTCGATCGCCCACTCGAGCAGGGCCGCCTCGATCTCGCGGTGCACCCGCTCGGGCTGCTCGACCAGCGCGGCGTGCGAGCCGTCCTCGAGCACGACCAGGCGGGCGGTCGGGATCCGGTCGGCCGCCTCCTCGGAGAGGTGGAGCGGCGTGAACAGGTCGTGGGTCCCGGCGACCACCAGCGTGGGCGCGGCGATCCGCTCCAGGAACGGCTCGGCGGTGTGCGTGGCCATGCGCTCCGCCAGGCGGAAGAACACCAGCGGGCAGAACTGCGCGAAGTGGTCGAGGTAGCGCTCGAGGTCGTCCTGCGGCATGCGCTCGCGGTGCACCAGGCCGGCGCGGCGCGCGACCTGCGTGGCGAACCGCCGCCCGAGCGGGTGCGTGAGCAGGCGGCGCTGGCCGTCGCCGATCACGCCCGGGATCCGGGTGCCGATCGCGTGCCCGATCATGAAGGCGATCAGCGAGCCCGTCTCGCGCCCGAGGAACGTGTGGACGGGGCGCCCGGTCGCGCCCAGCATGGGCACCAGCATGGCGGCGCGCTCGGCGTGGCGGTGCGCGAAGCTGTAGATCACCTGGCAGCCCATGGAGTGGCCGGCCAGCACCGCCCGCGGGTGGCCGAACGCGTCGAGCACCCGCGCCATGTCGTCGGCGCAGGCCTCGACCGAGAGGGCGCCCATGTCGCGGGGATACTCGCTCTGGCCGTGGCCCCGGTAGTCCCACACGACCACGGGCCGGGTCGGCGAGAAGTGCTCCTCGAGGTAGCGCCAGAAGAACGTCGAGACGCCGATCCCGTTGGCGCACACGATCGGCAGCCCGCGCGCCTCGGGGCCGCGGGTCTCGCGGGCATACAGCCGGGTCCCGTCCCCGGCGATCACGACCTTCTCGATGCGGGTCCTCATGAGGGGACAGCGTAGCGGATCGAGGGCGCCGCGGCGCGGGTCAGAGGAACGAGCGCACGAAGTGGAGGGCGCCGCCCTTGACCTTCTCCCACCAGCTCAGCTCCTTCACCTGCTGCCGGTCGCACTTGGGGAGGTCCGCCTCGAACACGCGCTGCTCGAGCGTCTTGGTGAAGGCGGGGTCGTTCACGAAGATGTTGGCCTCGGCCAGCTTCTCGAGCGCCATGTTGTCGAGGTTGCTCGAGCCGACCGTCGCGACCCGCCCGTCGAACGCGGCGACCTTGGAGTGGACCATCCGCCCCTGGTACTTGTAGAGGCGCGCCCCCGAGCGGATGAAGTCGTTCTGCACCCAGTTGAACGCGTCGCGCACGACCTTGACGTCGTGGTCCTCGTCGTTGGGCACGATCACCACGGTGCGCACGCCGCGGGAGGCGGTGCGCTTGAGCGCGTTCACGACCGCGTCGTCGAGGAAGTAGGCCACCTCGATGTCGACCGAGCGCCGCGCGCCGCGGATCTCGCGCAGGTAGCGGGCCTTGATGTCGGTCTTCAGCCCGGGCAGCGCCTCGACCACGTCGACGTCCATGTCGCCCGGCCAGTAGGTGTCCTGCGCCACGCCGGGGTCGGGCTCGAGCGGCTGGCCCTCGCCGCCGGCCGCGTGCCAGCGGTCCCAGAACAGCGCCTCGAGCTCGCGCACGGCGTTGCCCTCGACCATGGCGTGGACGTCGTGCCAGACCTCCTCGTACTCGCGGGCGAGGTTCATGCCGCCGATGAACGCGACCCGCCCGTCGACGACCGTGATCTTGCGGTGGTCGTGGTTGAACACCCCGCGCTCCTCGCGCGGCGCGGGGGCGCCGCCGCCGAAGGCGCGCTTGAGCCCGTTCCACAGGCCGCGGCCGAGGTCCTTGACGCTCTCGACGAGCCCCTCGCCGTAGCCGTGCTGGATGACCAGCTCGACCCCGGCACCGCGCAGCTCGCGCTCGAGGTCGCCGCCGAGGTCGTTGCCGACGCGGTCGACCAGCACGCGGACCTCGACGCCCTCGCGCGCCTTCTGCGCCAGGAGGTGCACCAGCGAGCGGCCGGTGCTGTCGCCCGTGAAGATGAACGTCTGCACGCAGATCGAGCGGCGCGCGGCCGCGAGCTGCTCGCGCAGGCGGGGGAAGAACTCGGCGCCGTCGACCAGGAGCTCGACGTGGTTGTTGGGGGAGTCGGGCCCCACGCGGGTCAGCTGCTCGGGGCCGCCGTGGATCGAGCGCGGCAGGTAGAAGAAGCCAGGCGCCCGGTCCGCCTCGGCCAGGCGGTAGAAGCCGTGGCGGAGCGGCTCCTGGATCGGGCCGGCCCCGCCGCCGCCGAGCGCGTCGATCAGGCCCGGGCGCAGCGCCGTGCGGCGCTGCTGGGTGTGGATGTGGCGCCCGGTCAGGGTGCTCGTGCCCTGCTCCTGGCGCGCGAGCGTGAACCGGCGCGCGCCCGCGAGCTCGAGCGTCCGCTCGTAGACGTAGCGGTCGGGCCCGCCGTCGGGGGTGAAGCGAATGAACCCGCCGAACGGCCCGAGCACGCGGTCCTTGCCGCGGACCCGCCACAAGCCGGTGAGCGGGTCGTCGCGACCGGGCGACCCGGCCGGCGCCGCAGGGGGGTTGCCCAGGGTGGGGAGCGGGAGGCGGTCCTCGGCCCAGGCGGGGGTGGCCGCGATCAGGGCGAGCAGCACGGTGAAGGGGAGCGACCGCGACACGTTGCCTCCAAGCGGGAGCGCCTTTCGCAACGGCCGCGCCGCGTCGTTAACGCTATTCTTTGCTGGATCTTGAGGAGGCAATCGCCCCAAAAGCGTTTCGCAGCCGACAGGTCCCCCTGAGACGAAGGATTCGTCTCGGGCCCGCCCGGATCGCGCCGGCGGTCGGCTACCATGCGCGGCGTGAGGTAGCCCATGACCTTCCGCCGCTCCCTCGTCGTCCTGGCGCTGCTGCTGGCCGGCGCGGCCCACGCCGAGCCGCGCAGGCCGCCCCGCCCGGTGTGGCCGGTGCCCAACCCTTCGTTCGGGCGGGCCGACTTCCAGCCGAGCACCCACGACCGCCAGCTGAGCGGCGTGTTCGGACCGCGGCTCAAGTGGGGGGGCGGGCGCTACGACCACCACGAGGGGTTCGACTTCTTCGCCTTCTTCGACCCGGCGCACCCGAAGGGCGATCACCCGGTGCTGTGCGTCCTCGACGGGGTGGTGACCGACGTGATCGACCCGCCCGACCCGGAGCGGACCGAGACCGGGCGCAAGGTGATCGTGACCCACGACGTGCCGTGGAGCGCCTACGGCGCCCCCGAGTCGTGGGGGCCGGTGCGGACCGGCTACCTCCACCTGAGCGCGATCGAGGTGCAGAAGGGCCAGCGGCTCGAGGCGGGCCAGCCGATCGGCCGCGCCGGCTCGACCGGCTACACCTCGACGGTCCACCTGCACCTCAACGCCTACCGCCAGGGCGGGCGCGACGTGAACGTGAACCCCGCCCGGCTGTTCTCCCCCAAGCTGTTCCCCGAGGACGTCAGCCCGCTCCACGAGCGCACCGTGGAGGTCGAGTGGCTCGAGCGCGACCTCGCCGAGGGCACCGTGGTGGTGCGCGTGCTCCTGCCCCGCAACGCCTACACCCTGGACGGGTTCGCGCTGCAGGTCGACAAGGACACCTCGCGGGCGGTCTCGTTCGAGCACGTCTCGGCCGAGCAGCGCGACCGCCGCGACGAGGGCGACGAGGACCTGTTCCCGAACCTGCGGCTCTACCCGCTCCGCTACAACGGCGGCGGGACGGTGGACCGGGTCAACGCGCACGACGTCCCCAGCGAGTGGCCCATGGCGCGCTACCCCGTGGAGGGCGGTAAGGGCGTGCGGCTGGGGTTCGACCTCCTCGCGAGCGAGATCCCGCGCCGGACCAAGAAGCTCAAGCTGTACGTGCTGGGCGTCCTGGGCGAGAAGGTCACCGACCAGGCGCGGACGTTCCGCGCGATCAAGGGGCGGGACTGAGGGCCTGCGCTTCCTTGCCCTTGCCTAGCCGGATGTTTCACCAGGTAGGGGCGTCCTGCGCCATCGGAAGCTCAGGATCGAGCGCAGAGAGCGCAGCGCGGCCAAGTCCGCAACCAAAGGGCGGAGCGCGTGGCCCAAGCCGCTGTCGCTGTTGCGCAGACCCCCCGCCCGTTGCTTGAAGAAGAAGGAACACAGCGCGGCCAAGGCCGCAACCAATGGGCGGAGCGAGTGGCCCAAGCCGCTGTCGCTGTTGCGCAGACCCCCCGCCCGTTGCTTGAAGAAGAAGGAACGCAGAGGCGCAGAGACGCAGAGGCGCAGAGAGCCCCCTCGACTGCGGAGGCTCGGCCTCGCTTGGCGAAGTGGGGAACCACGCCTCCACAAAAGGCGGCACACGGAGCTCCTGACACCTCCCCTCGTCTCCGAGCTCTCGCGAAAGA
>CAZMSZ010000211.1:0-12727 GCA_964569055.1 uncultured Planctomycetota bacterium
GCGCTGCACGCTCACGCCTGGGCGCCCCCCCCGCTCGACACGCTCAGCGTGGTGATCGTGATGTCGTCGGACTGCTCGGCGGCGCCGCGGTGCTCGTCGAGGGCCTTCACGATCGCGTCGACGAACTCCTTGGAGGACTTGCGGGCGTGCCCCTTCACCAGCTCGAAGAAGCGCTCCTCGCCGAACTCCTCGGAGTCGTTGTTCATCGCCTCGTTGACCCCGTCGGTGTAGGTGACGATCCGGTCGCCCTCCTCGAGCTGGACCTCCACCTCCTTGATATGGTTATCAAAGATCGTGCCCTTGTCGAAACCCAGCGCGATCCCGGCCGGCTTGATCAGCTCGTTCTCGCCGGTCTTCGCCCGATAGAGCACGACGGGGTTGTGGCCCGCGCTCGCCACGCGCAGGGTGCGGGTCTTGACGTTGAGCACCATGTAGGCGGCCGTCACGAACATCCCGCGGCGGATGTCCTTGGCGAGGATCCGGTTGACCTTCTTGAACGTGTCGCCGGGCGAGACGTTGCGCACCGAGGCCAGCCGCACCAGCGAGCGCGCCATGGTCATCACCATGGCGCCCGGGATCCCCTTGCCGGCCACGTCGGCCACGATGATCCCGAGGTGGGTCTGGTCGATCACGATGAAGTCGTAGTAGTCGCCGCCGACCTCCTTGGCCGAGTTGTAGTGGCTGTGGATGTCGAAGCCCGGGATCTGCGGGATCCGCTCGGGCAGCAGCTTCTCCTGGATCTCCTTGGCGATGTTCAGCTCGCGCTCGAACGCCTGGCGCTCGACGGCGTTGTTCTGCGCCGTGGCGAGGTTGCGCGTCATGATGTTGAACACGTGGGCCAGCGCGCCGATCTCGTCGCGCGTCTTGACCCGGGACTGATGGCCGAGGTCGCCGCCGGCGACCAGCGCGATGTCCTGCTCGAGCTCGCGGATCGGGCCGGTCAGCACCGCCGAGATCAGCACGGTGAGCAGGATCCCCGCCACCGCGCCGCAGGCCGTCACGATGGCGATCCGCTGCCACAGCGCGGACTTGACCGCGTCGAGCCGCTCCGCGCGCACGAACACCGACACCCAGGGCGTCTTCCCCTCGGCGCTCTCCAGCAGGAAGCGCGGCGGGTGCAGCGCGCGCCACTCGTCCGCCTCCTCGGAGCTCGCGAACGTCTTGCCGGTCAGCTCGGCGAGCTGCGTGATCAGCTTGGCGTACTCCTCGGCCTGCTGCTCGGGGTGGGTGATCCGCAGCTCGTCGGTGAGGCGCACGACCTGCTGGTCGCGCGCGATGTCGAGGTCGATCGGCTTGTCGAAGCGGCGGATCCGCTTGCCCCGGATCAGCCCCTCGAAGATCTGCACGTCGCCCACCTTGCGCAGCAGGCTCTGCGCCAGGGCCAGCTCGGCGGGCGGGTACTGGACCACCGGGCTCTGCACGTTCGGGTTGGTGCGGTCCTTGTCGAGGATCGAGATCGCGACGATCTTCCCGTCGGAGGCGTCGACCAGGCCGCCCAGGCGGCGGCGCCACTCCACCTTGAGGTCCTGCTGGATCTGGTCGAAGTCCTTGGGCGGGCGCACCGGCTGCCCGCTCGCCAGCGCGTCGGGGTCGACCGGGTCGTCCCGACCCACCCACAGCGCGCGGTCGACCGTCTTCTCGAGCGTGTCGACGATCGTGATGCCCTGCTCGTTGATCTGCTCGTCGACGTTCTGCGCCGCGATCGAATAGGTCAGCGAGCCGAGCAGGCCCATGAACAGGCCGACCACGCAGGCGGTCAGCCCGGCGAACTTCACGCCGATCGACAGCCCCCGGTTGAACGGGGTGATCGGCTCGAGCGCCTGCTCGTTCTTCGCGGCGCGCGTGCGCCCCGTGCGTCCGCCCTTGACCTTGCCCCGCTTGATGCGCCCGGTCTTCGCCTTGGCCGGGAGCTTGCCGGCCGAGTCGGCGCCGAGCTTGCGCGAGACCTTGGCGGCGCGCTCGCTCATGGGGCGGCGTCTCCGCCGGTCCCCTTGGCTTCACCGCTCAGGGTGGCGATCGCGTCGGCCGACAGCACCTCGCGCGCCTTGAACACGTAGTCGAGCCCGGACGCCGCGGTGATCGCGAGCGTGAGCCCGATCAGCACGAAGGTCGTGACCTCGGCCCAGCCGACGCCCGGGAGGTTGGCGAGCGCCAGCAGGATCCAGCCGATGCACACGCTCTGGGTGACCATCTTGGTCTTGCCCAGGACCGAGGCCGGGAAGGCGACCCCCTTCGCCTCGGCGAAGCCGCGCAGGCCGTCCACCAGCAGCTCACGGGCGAGGATCACCACGACCATCCAGGAGGAGACCTGTGACCCGTTCAGCGGAGCGAGGAGGATGAAGGTCCCGCACACGATCACTTTGTCGGCGAACGGATCGACGATCCGCCCGAAGTCGGTTTGCAGGCCCCAGCGACGGGCGATCTGCCCGTCGAGCGCGTCCGAGACCGCCGCAAGCACGAAAATAGCAAGGGATACGTTCAGCAGCAAGCGCTCCCGGCCGGGCGGGGCCTCCCCGGCGCGGCCGGCCTCGACGGCGACGAGCAGCCCGAACAGGACGACCGCGAGCACCAGGCGCGCCCCGGTGATGAGGTTCGGCAGGTTCCGGGGCGGAGGCATGCGGACCTCAGGCGGGCTCGGCGACCAGGTCGTAGTCCTCCGAGGCCGTGATGCGCGCCTCGATCAGGCTCCCGGGCGGGAGCTCGTCGCACCCCTCGAGCAGGACGACCGGGTCGATCTCGGGGGCATCGTAAGGGCTGCGCCCGACCCTGCGGCCGTCCTCGTCCTCGCCCTCGACCAGCACCGGCAGGGTCCGCCCGACCAGCCGCGCGGCGTGCTCGAACGCGATCGGCTGCTGGGCGCTCATGATCAGGTCGACCCGGCGGGCCTTCTCCTCGGCCGGCACGTCGTCGGTGAAGCGCTCGCCCGCGGGGGTGCCGGGCTCGACCGAGTAGGGGAACACGCCCACCCGCTCGAAGCGGAACTCTCCCAGCAGCTCGAGCAGCTCGTCGACGTGGGCCGGCGTCTCGCCGGGGAAGCCGACGATGAACGTCGTCCGCAGCACCAGGCCGGGCACCTCGGCGCGCAGCCGCTCGAGGAGCGCGCGGGTCTGCTCCTTGGTGTGGCGGCGCCCCATGCGCTTGAGCATGGGGGTGGCGATGTGCTGGATCGGCATGTCGAGGTAGGGGACCACGCGCGGGCCGAGCTCGCGCAGCGCGGCGATCAAGCGGTCGCTGACGTGGCCGGGGTAGGCGTACAGGATCCGCAGCCAGTCGACGTCGAGCGCGGCGAGGTCGCCGAGGAGGTCGGCCAGCTCGCCCTGCCCCGTGAGGTCCTTGCCCCAGTCGGTCGTGTCCTGCGAGATCAGGTTGATCTCGCGCGCGCCGGCCTCGATCAGCTCGCGGGCCTCGGCCAGCACCGCCGCGCGCGGCTTGCTGCGGAACAGCCCGCGGAAGGTCGGGATCGAGCAGAACGTGCAGGCGTTGTCGCAGCCCTCGCTGATCTGCAGGTAGGCGTAGTGGGGCGGAGTCACCCGCAGGCGGCCGGTCTGGGTCGGGACCGGGTAGCTGGGGTCCTCGGCCACCAGCGTGCGCCAGGGGGCCTGGATCGCCTCGGCCAGCTCGCGCGGCCCGAGGACGCCGCGCAGCACGGCGCCGATGTTGCCGTACTCGGCCATGCCGACCACGGCGTCGACGTTGGGGTGCTCGGCGTGCAGCTTCTCGCCCCAGCGCTGGGCGAGGCAGCCGGCCACCACCACCCCGCGGATCCGCCCTTGGGCCTTCCACTGCTCGAGCTCGCGGATCACCGAGAGCGACTCGTCGCGCGCCTGGTCGATGAACCCGCAGGTGTTGACGATCACGACCTCCGCGTCGGCGGGGTCGGCGCAGATCACGTGCTCCTCGGCCACGCGCCCGAGCAGGACCTCGGTGTCCACGAGGTTCTTGGGGCAGCCGAGGGAGATCACCCCGATGCGGGCGGCCGGGACGGGGGGGAGCTGGACCAGGGGCAGGGATCGGGGCATTGTCGTAAATCTCGGTGAGGCCAAAATATAAGCGCGCACCACCGCAGCTGACAAGGCAGCCGCCCGGCAAGGGCGGGGGCTCGCCTGCCGATAGGGGGGTAGGGCGGCCCCGGGGCGGCGAGCGTTGGTTCGTCGTGCGCGTCGCCTCGAGGAGGCGACGTGAGGCCGAGGGAGCTGCTGCGCGAGCTGCTCGGAGTGGCGCTGGTGGGGCTGGCGGTGTTCACGCTGGCCAGCGTCCTCAGCTTCGACGTGGCGGACCTGCCGCACCGGGTCGCGCCCGCCAACCCCTCGCCCGTCAACTGGGGCGGGAGCGCCGGCGCCTGGCTGGCGGGCGGGCTGCTGGAGTGGGTGGGGACGCTGGGGGCGCTCGGCTGCGGGCTGCTCGTGCTGGCGCTCGGCTGGAGCTGCCTGCGCGACGCGCTGATCGCGGCCGAGCCGACGGCCGAGGGCGCCGCGGACGCCGCGGCCCAGGCGCAGGTCGAGCCGCTCCGCCGGGTGGTCGGGGGCCTGATCGCGGTCCTGATGCTGGCGGTGCTCGAGCGGGTGCTGGTGGGCGGAGTGCTCGCGAGCTGGGGCGGCGCCGGGCTGCTGGAGCGCGGGCTCCCCCCGGGCGGCCTGTGGGGCCTGTTCCTCGAGGTCGAGCTCGGCCGCCTGCTCGGCGGCGGCGGCGCGCCGATCGCGATGGCGGTCGCGCTGGCGGCCGGGCTGGTGCTGGCGGCGGACCGTCCGGTGCGCGACCTGCTCGGGCTGGCCGGCCGGAGCGCCCACGAGGCGGCGGTCCGCGCCAGCGAGTCGGCCCGGGCGGCCGAGGCCGCGCTGGCGGCCGCGGCGCCGGCGCTCGAGGCCGCGCCCGCCCCGCGCCCCGTGCGGGCCCCGGTCGACCTCGAGGCCGCGCCCGCGCCGAGCCCGGCGAGCGCGCCCGCCTCGTCCCGGTCCGCGTCCGCGATCGACGCGGAGGAGGACGAGGGCGAGCGCGAGCTCGAGGCGCCGCGCGAGGGGGCTCCGCCGCCGGTCGAGCTGCTGACCCCGGCCGAGCCGAGCGCCGCTCGCCCCGTGGGCGACGAGCGGGGCGCGCTGATCGAGGAGACGCTGGCGCAGTTCAAGCTCGGGGCCAAGGTGATGGCGGTCGAGCGCGGCCCGGCGGTGACGCTGTTCGCGCTCGAGCTCGGGCGCGGGATCAAGGTGCAGCGCCTCGCGGGGCTGCTCGACAACCTGGCGATCGCCCTGCGCGTCCCCGGGATCCGCCTCCAGGCCCCGATCCCCGGCACGAGCTGGGTCGGCCTGGAGGTGCCCAACGAGGAGCAGGAGGTGGTGCGCTTCCGCGAGCTGGTGGAGCACCCCGGCTGGCGCGAGAAGGACCCGGCGCTGCCGCTGTTCCTCGGCAAGGACTCGGCCGGCCGCCCGCTGATCGCCGACCTCGCCAAGATGCCCCACCTCCTGATCGCCGGCGCGACCGGCGCCGGCAAGAGCGTGTGCATCAACGGGATCATCCTGTCGCTGGTCATGACCCGCAGCCCGCGCGAGGCGCAGCTGATCCTGATCGACCCCAAGCAGGTCGAGCTGGCGCAGTTCGGCAAGGTGCCCCACCTCAAGCACCCGGTCGTGACCGACATGCGCCAGGCGGGGGCCGTGCTCGCCTGGGCGGTGAAGTCCATGGAGGAGCGCTACACGCTGCTGGCGCGCGCCGGCGTGCGGCACATTCGCGAGTACAACGCGCTCGGCAAGGAGGAGCTGATGCGCCGGCTCGAGCTCGACGAGCAGGGCCTGGCCCGGGCGCGGATCGCCTGGCAGCTCCCCTACGTGGTGCTGATCGTGGACGAGCTCAACGACCTCATGATGGTCGCGCAGAAGGAGGTCGAGGCCTCGATCACCCGCCTGGCGCAGAAGTCGCGCGCGGTGGGGATCCACGTGGTGCTCGCCACCCAGCGCCCCTCGGTGGACGTGATCACCGGCGTGATCAAGTCGAACCTCCCCGCCCGGATCGCGTTCCGCGTCACCTCCAAGGTCGACTCGCGCACGATCCTCGACAGCTCGGGCGCCGACAAGCTGCTCGGCCAGGGCGACATGCTGTTCTTGCCGCCCGGGCGCAGCCAGCCGATCCGCGCCCAGGGCGCCCTGATCACCGACAAGGAGATCAAGGCCGTGGTCAAGGCCCTCGGCAAGGGCGCGCGCCCCGAGTTCAGCGACGAGCTGCTCGAGGAGACCCGCGCCGCGAGCGTGGGCGGCGCGGCCCCGGGCGCGCCCGCGGCCGAGGGGAGCGAGCGCGACGAGAGCTACGCGGCGGCGGTGCGCGTGGTGCTCGCGGCGGGCAAGGGCTCGGTGTCGCTGATCCAGCGCAAGCTGCAGGTCGGCTACGCCCGCGCGGCCCGCATGCTCGACCTCATGAGCGAGGAGGGCGTGGTCGGGCCGCCGCGCGGCAGCAAGGCGCGCGAGGTGAAGACGACCCTCGACGACTGGGAGCAGGGGCGCGCGGGCTGAAGCGGCGCCCGCGGGCCTGCGCCAGGTCCTGCGCTCACGGGGCGCGGGCGCCCGTCGGACCTTGGTGGCGGGCGATCTCGTCCAGCGCCACCGCCGAGTGCGCGTAGGCGCCGCCGGCGCGCATCTCCGCCGCCACCCAGATCGACTCCATGATCTCCTCGGGCGTGGCGCCGTGCCTGAGCGCGGCCTCGGTGTGGCCCCGGATGCAGTACGGGCACTGCGTCACGTGCGCGACCGCGACGGCGATCAACTGCTTCGTCTTGGCGGGGACGGCGCCGTCCGCGAACACGCTCTTGCTGAACGCTCGGAACGCCTCGGCCGGACCGGGAGCGAGGCGTCGCCGCTCCTGGGCCAGCTCGCGCGTCGCCTGAGGGTAAAGGTCGTCTCGTTCGGCCATGGGTGGCGCTCCTCTCGCGACCGACAGCGTGCGCGCTCGTCGCGCCCCGTTCAAGGGCTGCAACGCGCGCGCCGGGCTCACGGGCGCGCCTCGCCGATTCGCCCTGGCCCGCGACGAGCTCCCGGAGCCGGGTCGCAAGCGGCCCAGCCGAGTCCGATCCGTCGCGGCCCGGCTCCCAGACGACCCGCGGCGCGAAAGCTGCGGAGGTCTGCCGCGCGTGCGCCGAGGTCGTTACGCTCGGCGGGTGGAGCCCCTGGCGTGCTCGAACGGGTGTTCGGCTCGCAGGGGCACCAGGAGCAGAGGGACATCGTGATCCAGATCAAGCGCGCCTACGAGGAGCCCGCGCCCGCGGACGGCCGGCGGTTCTTGGTGGAGCGGCTCTGGCCGCGCGGCGTGAAGAAGGAGGAGCTCGCGGCCGAGGCCTGGCTGAAGGAGGTCGCGCCCAGCACCGAGCTCCGGAAGTGGTTCGACCATCGGGTGGAGCGCTGGGAAGAGTTTCAGCGGCGCTACCGCGCCGAGCTCGACGCCAACCCCGCCGCCTGGGAGCCGATCCTCGAGGCCAGCCGACGCGGCCCGGTGACGTTGCTCTACAGCGCGCGCGACACGCAGCACAACGGCGCCCGCGTCCTGCGCGAGTACCTCGCCGAACGCGGGGCTGCGCCCGCCACGCGGCGGCGCTCGGCCGCGAGCGCGGCCACCCGCAAGCGGCGCGGCGCGAGCGGGCGCGGCCCCGCGGCAAAGCGGTAGCCCCGTGCGGGCGAGTCGATTTCGTGGGTCCGGGTGAGCGGGGCTACGGAGCCGGCGGCTCACTCGGAGCGACCGGTCCGCGAGCGCCGACGCGGCGCCGGCGGCCGAAGAACCGGCGGTAGGCGAGCGCGAAGCCGGTATACACGAGCACGGTCGCGGCCAGCGAGGCCAGGCCGGCGATCGTCTGCCCGATCAACCCGTACACCTCTCCGGTGTGGAGGAAGCGATTGAAGGCGCGGGCGCGGCGGCCCGAGTCGAGGTCCTCCCACCGCTGGACCTCGAGCACGGCCGCGCTGTTCGCGTCGAGCGTGACCCGGAGCCGACGCTTCGGCTGGGCGCCCGTGCCCGTGGCGACCGTGAACACCGCCCGCCCCTCGCGGACGAGCGGCCACGCGTGCCGGATCGCGGTCCACCCGGGCTCTTGCGCGGCGGCGGCGGCCGACAGCTTCGCCGTCGCGCCCGCGGCCAGCGGCTCGGCGGCAGGCTCGGGCTCGGGGCCGCGGCTCGCGGCGCGCGGCGCGCCCGCCGCGCGCAGCAGCAGCCCCCGGGCCCAGGGGTAGGAGATCACGACGGCGCTGAGCACCACGAAGAACAGCGGGAGGGCGGCCCAGAAGCCGAGCGCGTTGTGCCAGCTCCAGTCGCGGGCGCGGCCGCGGAGCGCGAGCCGCGGGAACGTGACCGCCCGCAGCGCCCTGCGGTGCCAGCGGCGCGGGATCCACAGGTAGGCGCCCGACACGATCAGGAACAGGAACGCCAGGTTGCAGGCGCCCGTGATCGCGCGCGCCGCGCCGCGCGCCTCACCCTCGCGCCCCAGCCAGCGGTGCCACGCGGTGATGGCTCGCAAGAACCCGCGCAGGCGCGGCGACCCCTCGCCGAGCGTCGCGCCCGTGTAGCCGTTGACGAGCAGCTGCCCGCGCCGCCCGTACGAGAGCACGACCGGCGCGTCGGGGTCGGCGTAGACGGTGACGGCCCTGGGGGCCTCGGCGCCGGCGGCCATGGCCGCGGCGACCAGGCGATCGGTGGACAGCCGCTCCGCGCCCGCGGCCGGCGCCGCCGCCCGCGCGTCCCACTCCGACCAGCGCAGGAGCTGCTTCTCGTAGGTGAGCAGCACGCCGGTGGCCGACATCAGCAGGATCACGGGGCCGGCGAGCAGGCCGACTACGAGGTGCGGCCAGAAGACGAAGGTCCGGAGCTTCAAGACGACCTCACCCGCCCGGCGCGCTCCCCTGGCGAGGGGCAGGAAGGTAGTTGAGAATCATTCTCAACGCAAGCGTGAGCCCGGATATTGCGCGGCTTCGTCGCGGCTTGCGCGGGCCTTCGGGCCCGGCTTCCGCACGACGTCGTCGGGGCTTAGCGCAGCGCGCCGAGGTCGCCGCTCCACGGGAACACGTGGATGCTGCAGCGCCCGCGCCCGAGCGGCGAGCCCTTGGCGAGCTGCAGCGCGGCGTCGAGGCTGTCGGCGCGGTGGAGCGCGGCGAAGCGTTCGGGGCCGAGCCGGCCCGAGGCGAGGAGCGCGCCTCGCGCCAGCGCGTCCGCGCGGTAGCGGCGCTCCTCGGCCAGGAGCGCCTCCTCGGGCGGGGCCTCGGTGACCAGCATCTCGAGGAACACGCCGCCCGCGGGCGCGGCGTCGGCCACCGGCTGCCCGGCGAGGAGCGCCTCGGCCGCGGCCACGATCCGCTCGGGCTCGGGCATGCGCCCGGGGCCGACGTGGCCGCACGCCATGCGCCCCTCGTCGGGCGCGAGCACCGTGGCCCCGAGCGCGCGCACCTGCGTGAGGTTGCGCTGCACCACCGGGTTGCGCCACATGCGCGGGTTCATGGCCGGGCACACCAGGAGCGGGCAGGCGACCGCGAGCAGCGTGGTCGAGACCGCGTCGTCCGCCAGGCCGTGGGCCAGCTTGGCCAGCGAGTTGGCGGTGGCCGGCGCGAGCACCACGAGGTCCGCCGCGTCGGTGAGCGCGATGTGCCGAGTCTGGACCTCGGGGTCCCACAGGTCGGCGTAGACCCGGTTCCCGGTCAGGTTGAGGAACGTGTTGGGATCCACCAGCCGGCAGGCCGAGGGCGTCATGAGCGCCGTCACCGAGTGCCCGCGCTGCGAGAGCTTGGAGGCGAGGTCGGCCGCCTTGTAGGCCGCAATCGACCCGGTGACGGCGAGAAGGATGTTGCTCATTCGGCCTCGGCCTCGGACTCGGACTCGGACTCGGACTCGGACTCGGACTCGGATTCGGATTCGGACTCGGACTCGGACTCGGATTCGGACGCGGACTCGGATTCGGACGCGGACTCGGATTCGGACGCGGACTCGGACTCATGTCCTGGCGCGGTACCTGCCCAGCGACAGCTCTTCCTTGGCGTTCTTGGCGCTCTTGGCGGTCATCTTTTGGCGAGGGAGCCGAGCTCGCCAGCGACAGCTCTCCCCTGGCGGTCATTCTTCATGTGAGGGAGCCGAGCTCGCCAGCGACAGCTCTTCCTTGGCGCTCTTGGCGCTCTTGGCGGTCATTTTCATGCGAGGGAGCCGAGCTCGCCAGCGACAGCTCTTGGCGGTCTCTTTCATGCGAGGGAGCCGAGCTCGCCAGCGACAGCTCTCCCTTGGCGGTCTTGGCGCTTACTCCTCGCCCTGGTCCTCACCCTCCTCGTCCGTGGCCCCCTCCTCCTCGTCGCCCTCCGGCCGCGGGAGGAACTGCGGCTTGCGCTGGTGGCAGTCGATGCACGAGACCTGCTTGCCGCGCAGCTGGAGGCGGTCGACGAAGTGCTCCTCGCAATAGGCGGCGATCGCCTTCTTGGGCGTGGGCGCCTCGTAGTCGAACTCCTCGCCCTTGCGCACGTGGCAGTGGGCGCACTTGACGCCCAGCCCCCGCGCCCAGCCGTTCATGAGCTTCTTCCACTCGCGGGTGGAGAGGTGGCGCTCCTCCTTGGCGGTCGCCCGCGGGGCGGGGCCGAGGGCGCTGCCCAGGACCAGGCCGGCCGCGAGGGTGAGGGCGAGGGCGAACAGGGTCGAACCGCGGGACTTCATGACTCCTCCGCTACTCGGCCAGCCAGGCGGTGAGGGTGGCGTTCATCTCCTTGACGTGCTCCATGTTCGTGAAGGCGAACTCCTTCTGGAACTTATAGGCGCCCTTCAGCTTGCGGTAGCGGACCAGGGCCAGGCGCGGCTCGCTCCACTCGTCGCCGCTCTTGAGGCGCTTGAGCTCCTCGAACACGTACACCACGGTGGCCCACGAGCCCCCGGTCAGCACCTTCTTCTTGAGCTCGCGGCGCGGAGCCATCCGCTCGTCGCCCTCGCGGGCGATCGTCAGCTCCTCGACCGTCTGTGGCTGCTCCATGGGTCCTCCTCCAGGGCGGCCGAGCGTACTCGGGTCTGGCGCTCCCTGCCAGGCGCGCCGCGCGGGGGCGTCGGTGGTCGTCGCTAGACTCGCCACCACACGGACGCCCTCGATCACCCGCCCAGGAGCTCCTGCATGGACACCAGCACCCACACGCTGCCTGCCTCGCCCGCCAGCTTCGCCTCGTCGCCCGCCTCCGTGCCCGTCGCCGCCGACGACGTGGTCGCCCGCCGGATCGTCATGCGCCGCAGCACGTGGGATCAGCTCGCGCACCTCGCCGAGGTGCTGCGCGAGGTGCGCGACATCGAGGTCGAGCCGACCGAGGTCGCCCTGATCGCGCTCGAGGCCGGGCTTGAGGAGGTAGAGCGCGGCCTGTCGGGCAAGCAGAAGCGGCCCGCCAGCGCCTCGGGCGCGGCGAAGCGCGCGGCCGGCGCGCCGGCGCCCACCGAGTCGGGGCGGCAGCGGCGGCGGAGCGGCGGGCCGCGCCTCGACGCCGACGAGCGCAGCGAGCTCGAGGCGCTGCTCGCCGACGTGCGCTCGGTGCGCGCGCGGCAGCGCACGATCGCCCTGTGGCTGGGCCTGCGCCGCCGCCGCGTGCCCCTCGAATGGCTGCGCCAGCTCACCGCCGAGTACGGCGCCTACGACGTGGCGAACTTCGCCCAGAACATGAAGAAGGACCGCGCCTTCTTCCTCGAGGCGCGCAGCCCCGAGGGGAAGCGCACCGGCTGGCGCCTGTCGCGGGCCGGCAGCCGCGAGGCGAAGGCGCTGCTCGCCGAGCTGCTCGCGGTCGTGTAGCCTCGCGGCCGGAGCGGGCCGCCCCATGCAAGCCGTCTTGACCGGCGCCTCGAGCGGGATCGGCGCGACCCTCGCGCCGCGCCTGGCCGCCGCGGGCTACGACCTCGTGCTCGTGGCGCGCCGGCGCGAGCGGCTGGAGGAGCTGGCGGCGGCCCTGCGCGCCGAGCACGGGCGCGAGGTCGTCGTGGTGGCGGCCGACCTCGCGGCCGACGGCGGGCACGCCCCCGTCCTGGCGGTGGCCCCCGCGCCCGACGTCCTGATCAACAACGCCGGGGTGGGGGTGTTCGGCTCGATCCTGCGGGCCGACCCCGCCGAGCAGGTCCGGCAGGTCCGCCTCAACTGCGAGGCGCTCACCGCCCTGACCGTGGCCTACCTCCCGGGCATGGTCGAGCGCGGGCGCGGCCTGGTCCTCAACCTGGCCTCGGTCGCCGCGTTCCAGCCCGTGCCGTTCTACGCGGTCTACGGGGCGAGCAAGGCGTTCGTGCTCTCGCTCTCCGAGGCGCTCGACGAGGAGCTGAAGGGGACGGGGGTGCGGGTGGTCGCGGTCTGCCCCGGCCCGGTCCCGACCGAATTCCAGGCGAACGCGGGCTCGCCCGACGCGGCCCACGCCTCGCCCTGGGTGCGGCGGAGCGCCGAGCAGGTGGCCGACGCCTGCATGGCCGCGCTCGCCCGACCCAGGCGCCTGGTGGTGCCGGCGCCGTTCCACCGCCTGATGTGGTTCGCGCAGCGCCTGATGCCGCGGCGAACCGTGACCGCGTTCGCCGCCCGCGGCATGCGCAAGCGCGGCGTAGCGCCGCGCGGGCGAAGTCCCTTGGAGTAGACGCGCGTACGCCGACGTGCCGCTCGCGCCAGCCAAGCAGGTCCTGTGCCGTGGCGTCTCGGCGGTACGGGACTTCGCCCCGCGCGGCACCTGGGGCGGTCATCCTTTTGCGCGGTGGAGCTGACCTCGGCAGCGACAGCTCTTCCTTG
>CAZMSZ010000212.1:0-5742 GCA_964569055.1 uncultured Planctomycetota bacterium
CAACCCGCCCCATCAATCTCCTCGGAGCGCCCTGGCGCCTACACACCACCCGCCCCACTAAACCATGCCGGAGCGCCCTGACGCCTACACACCACCCGCCCCATCAAAGTTTCGCCCGAGGCGAAACTTTACTTGATACAGACGCGGCGGACCTCGAAGATGTCGGAGAGGCCCTGCAGGACCTTGCGGATGCCGTCCTGCTTGAGGGTCGTCATGCCCTCCGCCTTCGCCTGAGCGGTGATCTCGGCCACCTTGCCCGAGCGATAGATGATGCTCCGGATGTCGTCGGAGCAGGTCATGAACTCGTGGATGCCCATGCGGCCCTTGTAGCCCGACTTGCCGCACTTGGCGCAGCCCGCGCCCTTCTCGAACAGCACCGCGTTGTTGTCGAGGTCGAAGCGCTGCCACGCCTCGTCGAACCCGAACTCGGTCCTGTACTCGGCCAGGAGCTCGGGGGTCGGCTCGACCGGCTTGCGGCACTTGTCGCACAGCCGGCGCATCAGGCGCTGCGCGAGCACGCCCAGGAGGCTGTCACCGAACGAGTAGGGGTCGATCTCCATGTCGAGCAGACGGGTGACCGTCTCGGGCGCGCTGTTGGTGTGCAGCGTCGAGAACACCATGTGACCGGTGAGCGAGGCCTCGATGCCGGCCTCGGCCGTCTCCTTGTCACGCATCTCACCGATCATGATCACGTCGGGGTCGGCGCGGAGGAACGCGCGCAGCGCCCGCTCGAACGTGAACCCGATCTTGGGATGGACCTGCACCTGCCGCAGGCCGTCCTGGGTGATCTCGACCGGGTCCTCGGCCGTCCAGATCTTGCGCTCGGGCGTGTTGATGAAGCCCATCGCGCTGTGGAGCGTGGTCGTCTTACCCGAGCCGGTCGGCCCCACCACGAGGCACAGCCCGTAGGGCTGCTGGATCACCTTGACGAACGACTCGTACTTCTCGGGCGCGAAGCCCATCTTGTCGAGCGGGATCGGCTTGCTGGCCGCGAGGATACGCATCACGCAGTCCTCGACGCCGCCCTGGGTGGGGAGCGTGGCGACGCGGAGCTCGATGTCGACCTTGCCGAACTTCTTGAACTTGATCTTGCCGTCCTGCGGCTTGCGCTTCTCGGCGATGTCGAGGTCCGACATGATCTTGAGGCGCGAGATGATCGCGCGCGCGAACCGCCGCGGGATCGTGGTGAACTTCTGGCACACGCCGTCGATCCGGTAGCGGACCAGCACGTCCTTCTCGGGGTGCGGCTCGATGTGGATGTCGGACACCCCGCGGAGGTAGGCCTGCTCGATGATCTGGTTCACCAGCTTCATCAGGCCGGTGTCGTTCTCGCCCTCGCCTTCGCCGTCGTCGCCGCCGCTCTTCTTGTTGTCGTCCTCGGCGCCCTCCTCGACCTCGAGCTGACCGATCAGCGCCGCCATGTCCTGGTTGGTGACCGCCGACTTCGCCTGCTGGCCGGAGACCTGCTCGATCACCTCGTCGATCTTGCCTTCGGTCGCGACCCAGGCCTCCTCGATGCGGAGGTCGGTCGCCGACTCGAAGCCGCTGCGCTTGGTCAGGTCGGTCGGGTTGACCATCACGACCTGCACGCCCTTCCCGCTGAGCATGCGCACGGGGAGGATCTTGTACTTCCGGATCACGTCGGTCGTGACCAGACCCCACAGCTTGGGGTCCCACTCGAACTGCTCCTTGTTGGTCGGGTCGACGACCTCGGTCTTCGCCATCCGGGCGTAGTAGCCCGCGATCTCGTCGTCGGTCCGCTCGATCTCGGGGTCGGCGACGAGGTGCATCAGCCGCCCGAGGTAGGCCGCCATCGTCTCGACGAGCTTGAGGTCCTGGTAGCTGAAGAACTCCTCCCCGCTGTCGGGGTCCTTGTTCATGACCTGAATGGCGCCGAACACGTGCTCCTCGCCGTCCATGATCGGGACGGTGAGCATGGTGCGGACCTGGTAGCCCGTGGCCTTGCCGAGGTGGTCGAGGAAGTCGCGGTCGTTGCTCGCGTCGAGCGAGGTGATCGGCTTCTTGGCCGACAGCGCGCGCCCCACGATCCCCTGTCCGGCCGCGATCTTGGTCTTCCCCAGCGTGCCGAGGCTCTGGTTGAACTTCTCCTCGAGGTCGGGATGGTTGCGGAACAAGGTGCGCGAGTAGAACAGGTGCGCCATGCTCGACTGCCCGTCGGCCTCGAGCTTGTAGACCAGGATCACCTCCGCGCTGATCGGCTCGACGATCTTGCCGAGCGTCAGCCGGAACACCGTGTCGAGCTGCGACTCGCGCACCGCCTCCTTGCGGGTGAGGTAGCGCACGAGCGTGTTCATCACCTTGTCGATCCGCTGCTCGTCGCCGGTGCGCCGCTTCCGCTTGCGCCGGCCGGTGACGACGGTCTGATCGCCCTCCTCGGGGGCTACGGCCGTCCCCGCGCCGCCGCCCTCGGTCTCCTCCATGCCCTCGAAGAAGTCGTCGAGCGCCATCGAGAAGATGCTCTGCTGCGAGTCGTCGTCCTCCTCCTCCTCGTCGTCCACGAGGGCCGGGGCCGACTCGTCCTCGCCGCCGAGCCAGTCGAGCCCGCCCTCGTCGTCGCCGTCGCCGCCGCCGCCGCCGCCGCCGCCGCTCTCCTGCAGCCAGTCGAGCGCGTCCTGGAACTCCTCCTCGCCATCCGGCTTGGCGTCGTCCGAGGAGTCCTCGAGCCAGCCCAGGGCGTCGTCGTCGTCGCTCATGCGCGTCTCCGGTGGAGCCTTCTGCCAATCCCGCCCAGGAGCCTCGTCCCACGGCTCGAGCCACGACCCGACCAGGACCCGTTCGGGCCCGGCGGGACGACCGCTCAGCCGCGGCTCCCCTCGCGCCTCGGGGACCCCCCGAGCGCGCGCAACCCCTTGTTTCAGCGGATCCTAGCCGTTCGCTACTGCGCCTTCAAGCGAGGTGCTGCGCGCTTCAGCGCGAGCGCCGCTCGAACAGGTCGCCCAGCGCCTCCACCCGCACCTCGCCGCGGGCCACG
Organism: uncultured Planctomycetota bacterium; assembly: GCA_964569055.1. Lineage (GTDB taxonomy): Bacteria > Planctomycetota > J058 > J058 > J058 > JAWLGW01. The sequence continues at coordinate 2,993 of CAZMSZ010000212.1, forward strand.
AGGTCGGCGCCGAGGTCGGTCAGCCGGCGCGTGCCCGCGCAGGGCACCAGGCCGCTCGGGTCCGGCTCGAGCAGCTCGGCCAGCGGGAGGGTCCCCTCGGTGCCCTGATCGGCGCAGGCCGCGCAGCCGAGCCCGATCCACGAGGTCCGCAGCGGCTCGGGCCCGCCGGTCCGCACCTCGCGCTCGACCCGACAGTGCGGACAGCTCCGCGGCACCACCCGCCGCGCCAGGACGGCCCGCACCCCCCCCCGCACCAGCCCGGGCGGGAGCCCCTCGAGGGTGAGCCGGTCGAGCGCGCGCGCCCCGTCGGGCGCCGGCAGGGTCAGCAGCACCGCGCCGCCGGAGAGGGCGACGTCGACCGCCAGGCGCAGCGTGTGGCGGTCGAGCACGCCGTCGAGGCCGAGCCAGTCGGGCACCGGGTGCAACACCGCGTCGAGCCGGCCGACCAGCGCCGGGTCGAGGTCGAGCTGCGTCGTGCCGGGGATCACCCGCCGCACGGCGCGCTCGAGCGAGACCACGCTCCCGCCGAGGCGCACCGCGCGCTCCAGGCAGGCCAGGTAGGCCTCGGACCGCTCGGACGCCCGCGGCGCCGCCAGCACCACGATCCCGCGCCGCTCGGCGAGGAGCGCCTCGAACGCGGCGAGCCCCTCGAGGTCGAGCCCGAGCCGCCCGAGCGAGAGCGCGCTCGGCGGGTCGCCCTCGAGCGTCAGCGCCACCGAGGGGCCGAGCGGCGTCTCGATCGAGCGGTACTCGAGCTGCACCGGCAGGCCGCTGAGCTCGCAGCGCGCGCTCCCCACGCGCAGCGCGCCGAGCGCCCCCGCCGCGCCGCGCGCCCCCGCGCCGCTCCGCTGCTCGAGCGCCGCGGCCACCGCGACCGGGAGCTCGCCCGGGACCGCGCGCTCCTTGCGCAGCTCGCCGTCCACCCGGTAGCGCAAGCTGGCGCGCGCCCCGCGCGGCTCGAGCAGGACCTCGCTCGCGCCCTCCTCGAGGGCCTCGAGCAGGATCCCCGCCAACGGATCGTCGCCGACCCACAGCTCGTCGTCCTCCTCCTCGGACCCGGCCGCCTCGAGCAGCGACACCTCGCTGGCGCCCTCGCCCTCGGGGACGCCCCACGCCCGCAGCACGGCGCTCAGCCGCTCGGGCTCGGCCAGGATCGCGTGGACCGCCCGGCCCCCCAGCGCCTCGAGGTCGGCGATCAGCTCGTAGTCGAGCGGATCCCACATGGCGACCACCAGCGCCTCGCCCTCGCGCCGCACCGGCGCCACGCGATAGACCTGCAGCGCGCGCGGCGGGAGGGCCTCGCGGCAGGTCGGGTCGAGCGCCGCGGGGTCGAGGCGCTCGATCCCGACGTCGCTCCCCACGCTGCGGACCGTCGCCGCGAGCCGATCGGTCACCTGCCGCCGCAGGAGCTCGGTCAGCGCGCCGCCCTGCCGGCGCCGCACCTCGAGCGCCGCCTCGACCTCGGCCGGCGCGACGACGGCGCGCAGCGGCGCCGCCCCGTACGCGTGCCAGCCGCCCTCGCGGTCGAGCTCGAGCGTCAGGCGCAGGTCGCGCCGCAGCCCGCCGCGGTCGATCAGCCGCTCCAGCAGCGAGCCAGAGCTCGCGCCGACCTCGCCCCCGGGGCCGAGCCCCATCGCCTCCAGCCGAGCGGCCAGCCCCTCCGCCCCGACCTCCGCCTCCACCGCGCGCGCCCGCTCGAGCGCCACGTTGCGTCCGCAGGCCGGGCAGAGCAGCTCGAGCAGGTTGTCGAGCAGCTCGCAGGCGACGTCCCCGCCGCAGGCGGCGCACGGGAGGCGCCGGCGCCCCACGCCGGCCGGGCGCCAGCGGAAGAACTCCCCCGCCGGCGTCGTCCGCTCCGAGACCTCGGTGGTCATCGTTCGGCCTCCCTCCGCGCGGGCCGGCGCGCTCAGCCGCGGCCGAGCTCGCGCAGGAACACCGGCCAGGCCGCCTCCATCGCCTTCTCGAACGCGCGCCGGACGCGCGCCTCGTCTGGGGCCGCCGGCTCGGCGTCGACGGGCGCGGTCGCGGGCGCGGCGACCCCGGCCGGGGAGGGCGCCGGGTCCGCGGCCGGCTCGGGCGCGGCGGCCTCCTCCTCGAGCTCGTCGTCGAGCTCGACCTTGCCCATCTCGGAGGGGGTCGGCGGCGGGAGGGGCGCCTCGGCGCTCCCGCTCTCGCCCTCGTCGATCCAGCCGTCGACCGAGTCCTCCACCCGTGAGGACGGGCGGCTCGCCGCGGCGCTCGCCGACGCGTCCGAACCCGACAGCTCCGCCTCGAACACATCGCCGCCCGGGATCGCCCCGAGCGACCGCGCCGGCGGAGAGGGAGGGGTCGGCGCCACGACGGGCGCCGCGGCGCGGGGCGCGGCCGGCAGCTCGGGCGGGGAGGGCGGCGCCGGAGCCGGGCGCGGGATCGGCGGCTCGCCGACCTCCGCCAGGCGCTCGGACGCGCTCCGCTGGGCGAGCGGTCGATCGTCGAAGGCGTCGGCCGCCCAGCCGGCCTCCGCCTCGAGCTGCTCGCCGCTGCCGAGCTCCTCGAGCGCCTTGAGGTCGGACTCGTCGAGCCGCACCTCCGAGTCGAGCTCGCTCGCCTGGCGGGCGAGGTCGTCCTCGTCGTCGAGGTCCGCGTCGAGGTCCGCATCGACGTCGTCGAGGTCGATGTCGTCGAGGTCGTCGCCCGAGCTGGCGGGCGGGAGCTCCTCGTCGAGGTCGACGTCGTCGAGGTCGCCGAGGTCCGCGTCGAGGTCCGCGTCG
>CAZMSZ010000212.1:5842-12712 GCA_964569055.1 uncultured Planctomycetota bacterium
CGAGGTCCGCGTCGAGGTCCGCGTCGCCTGCCGCCTCGTCGAGGTCGTCGTCGAGGTCGACGTCGTCGAGGTCCGCGTCGAGGTCGCCGAGGTCCGCGTCGAGGTCGTCGTCGAGATCGTCGAGGTCGCCGAGGTCCGCGTCGCCGAGGTCCGCGTCGCCGAGGTCCGCGTCGTCGAGGTCCGCGAGGTCGTCCTCGTCCGCCCGCGCCTTGGCCGCGGGGCGCGTCGGGTCGTCCTTCCGCAGCACCGGGGTGGTCGTGCTCGCGCGCCCGAGCGCCGGGTGTCCGCCGGTCTTGTCGAGCTTCGCCTGCTTGCGCAGCCGGTCGCGCTCCTGAATGCCCTTGTGGACCGACTCGACCTGCTCCGCGTCGAGGTCGCCGCGCGCGAGCAGCGTGTCGGCCAGCGGGAGCACCTCGCCCGACTTGGCGTAGCCGTCCTTCTGCTGCTCGAGCGCCCGCTCGAGGGCCGCCTGATCGAGCAGCTCCATCCGCAGGACCTGCCGCGCGAACCGCTTGTCGTAGTCGCGCTGCTCGCGGTAGCGACAGGCGTTGAGGACCGACTGATGGTGCCGCTCGGTGAGGAAGCCGAGCCGAACCATGACCTCGCCGAGGTCGAGCTCCTTGCCCTGCTTGCTCAACGCCTCCTGCTCCTCGCAGGCCTTGCGGACCTGGAAGCGGGTGACGAGCTTGTTGTCCAGCGCGATCTTCGTGTAGAGATCCTCGCTGGCGTCCTGATCGGAGCCTACGGCCTCGTTCACCGTCAACCTACCGCCTCCGCCGCGCCATCGTCGCGAGCCCTATCTGGCGCCTGGCGTCCCAGCATCGTCGGACACCGCCCCGGTTTCCAGGGCCGGCGGGCACCTCACCCGCCGACCTCAGGAAAAGTCGAACCCGCGGTTGATCTTCGGCCGTGGCGGCGGCGGGGACGCCGGGGGCCCGCCCTCGGGGCCCACGCGCCGGCTGGGCCGCGGCGGCCCGCGCCGGATCGCCGGCCGGCCGGGACCGCCCGCTCCGGCCCCGCCCGGGCCGGGGCGGCGCTCGCCCGGGTCCGAGGGGGGCGCGCTGGCCTCTCCGGCGCTGCTGCGGAACTCGATCTCGCTGCGGCTCATCGAGCTCGTCCCGCCGCGCGAGCGCGACATGCCCTTGAGCATCAGCTTGAGGTCGCCCGGGCTGGAGCTGTTCTCCATGGCCTGCTCGGGCGTGATCAGGCGGCGGCTCACCAGCTCGCTCAGCGACTGGTTGAAGCTCTGCATGCGGTAGTAGCTCGACGAGCTCTCGATCGCCTTCGCCATCTCGTCGATGCTCCCCTTCTCGATCAGCTGTCGGATCGTGGGGGAGACGATCATGATCTCGTGGGCGGCCACCCGCCCCGAGCCGTCCGCGCGGCGGACGAGGCGCTGCGAGACCACCGCCCGCAGGCACACCGCGAGCATCCGCAGGAGCCCCTGCTTGTTCTCGGGCGGGAACGCGTCGGTGATGCGCTGGATGCTCTGCTTGGCGTCGTTGGTGTGCAGGGTCGACATGACGAGGTGGCCCGTCTCGGCCGCGTGCAGCGCGAGCTCCATGGTCTCGCGGTCGCGCATCTCGCCCGCCAGGATCACGTCGGGGTTCTGGCGCAGGGCGGCGCGCAGGGCGCGATGCGCGCTGAGCGTGTCCTCGCCGATCCCCCGCTGCGTGATCGTGGACTGCTTGTCGGTGTACACGAACTCGACCGGGTCCTCGATCGTGATGATGTGCGCGTGGCGCGTCTGGTTGATGTGCTCCACGATCGCGGCCAGCGTGGTCGACTTGCCGCTGCCGGTGGGCCCCGTGACGAGGATGATCCCGTTGGGGTGGGCGGCCACGTCCTTGAGCACCGGCGGCAGGTTGAGCGCGTCGATCGTGGGCGTCTCGAGCGGGATCAGCCGGATCACCGCGCCGATGTGCCCGCGCTGGAAGAACACGTTCACCCGGAACCGCGCCGTGCCCTCCATCTCGAAGCTGAGGTCGACCTCGCGCTCCTGCTCGAGCTTCGCCCGGTGGAAGTCGCTCAGGATCGGGGCGAGGTTCTCGCGGATCGAGGCGTCGTCCTGGACGGGGAACTCCGAGGGGAGGAGCTGGCCGCTGAGCCGCATCAGCGGCGGACGCCCGAACTTGAGCACCAGGTCGGACCCGCGCCGGCCGTGGAGCTCGGCGAGGAACTCGGTGAGCTTGGACATGCGACCCCCTTGGCGGCTCAGCCGCCCGCGTCGGCCGGCGCCGCGCCCTCGGCCCGAGCGCGCAGCTCCTGCAGCTCGAGCCCGAGCCCGAGGATCCCGCCGGCGTAGCGGCCGACCTGCCGGATCAGCTCGACCTCGTCCGCGCGGAACGTGGGCTCGCCCTGCTTGTTGATCACCTGCAGCACGCCGAGCGCCTCGCCGTCGCACATGATCGGCGCGGTCAGCATGGAGCGGACCTCGTAGCCGACGGCCTCGGAGACCTCCTTCGCGAACCGCGGGTCGCGGTGCGCGTCGGAGACGGCGATCACCTCGTTGTTCTGGAAGGCGCTGCCGGCCATGCCCTGGCCCGGCTTGATCGCGATGTCGAGGGCGAGCACCTCCTGCGCCTTGGGCCCGCGAGCGGCGGCGAAGTAGAGCTCGTCGCGCTCGGCGTCGTAGACGTAGACCGCGCCCGAGTGGGCGTTGAACAGCTCCATGGCCGCGTCGAGGACGCCGTCGTAGACCTCCTCGAACCGCTCGGGCGCCCCGCACAGGTGGAGCAGCCGCTGCAGCAGGCGGACCTGCGCCTGCGTGCGGTTGTGGTCTTGCAGGAGGCGCCGGTAGGCCTCGCTCTCGTCGCTCATCACCCCTCCGCCCGGGCGAATGATAGCCCCGGGCCGGAGCCACGGGGAGGGGGTTCGGCCGCATTGTGAGCACGAGCACGAGCAAGCCGAGCCGAGGCGCTAGGAGCCCCTCACCCCTCCAGCTCCGCCTGCACGCGCGCGACCTCCGTGGCCAGCTCGGCGGCGCTCCCGAGGCGCGCGGCCCGGTCCCTGGCGACCAGGCGCGCGAGCAGCGCCGCGAGGGGGGCGGGGAGGTCGGGCAGGAGGTCGGCGGGCGCCGGGATCCCCTCGGCCAGGAGGTGCCCCACGAGGTGGAGCGGCTCCACGTCGCGCAGCGGCGGCTCGCCGAGCAGCCACTCCAGCGCGCACACCCCGAGCCCGTACAGGTCGACGCTCTGATCGAAGCTGCGCGAGCGGAACACCTCGGGCGCGAGGTAGAGCGGCGTGCCAATGAACTCGTGCTCGAGCGTCACGCCGTGGTCGACCAGGCGTCGGATCAGGCCGAAGTCGCCGAGCACCGGCGCGCCGGCGCGGAAGAACACGTTGCTCGGCTTGACGTCGCGGTGCACGAGCCCGCGCTCGTGCAGGTAGCCGAGCGGCGCCGCCAGCGCGCCCAGCAGCGCCAGCACCTCGCCCGGGCGACCGGCCCCCTGCGCCCGCATCCGGTCGCGGAGCGTGCCGCCGGGCACGTACTCCATCACGTAGTAGTAGAGGTCCTTCTCGCGCCCGCTCTCGACGAACCGCACCAGGCCCGGGTGCTCGAGGGCGGCGAGCGTGTCGATCTCGCGGCGGAAGCGGAGCATCGTCTCGGTGCTCGCCACGAGGTGCGGCCAGACGACCTTGAGCGCCCGCGGCTCGGGGTCGCCGTCGCGGCCGGCGCGGAACACGCACGCGCAGCCGCCGCGACCGACGCACTCCTCGAGCGTCCAGGACCCCAGGCGGCGCGGGATCGCGGCCACCTCCGAGCGCGGCCCCGCCCGCTCGAGCGCGCGCTGGAGCTTCACGCCCAGCTCGACGTCGCTCACCGGCTTGACCAGGTAGTCGACGGCGCCGAGGCGGAACGCCTCGGTCAGGATCGCCTCGTCTCCCTCGGCGGACACGACCACCACCGGGGGCGCGTCCTCGCCGAGCCGCTCGCGCACCTCGCGCACGACCTCGAGCCCGCTCATGCCGGGCATGCGGATGTCGGTGACGACCGCCGCCGGCCGCTCGCGCTCGAGCCGCTCCATGGCGACGAGCGGGTCGTTGAAGGTGGCCACCGCGTAGCCCCGCTTGCGCAGCCCGCGCGCGAGCATGGCCAGGCACACGCCGTCGTCGTCGACGAGCATCACCCGCCGTTCGCGCGCCTCGTCGCTCACGTCCGCCTCGCCCGGCCCGACCACCTCGACTCAACCGTAGCCCCCGGTCACGTACTAAGCCAGCACCCCCCACGCCCCCCTCCCCCGAACGGGCGCGCGGCCTCGTCCGAACGATTCGCCCCGATCGGCTTTCCAAGGGGAGGTCGCACCGACGAGGCCCCATGCGAACGCACCGCGATCGGCCCCACCCGCCGCAGGCCGCGCTCACGCCGGCCCGCCGGCGACGCCTCAGGCGTCCTGCCGACGCGAGGCGGCGTGGCGGGACGAGCGGCCCCTGCGCGCGCCTCCGGGCGCTCTCGGCACGAAGTCGTCCGCGCCGCGGGCGCTCGCCCGTACGTCGATCCCCCGGAAACGGGATCGCCGCCCTAACCGACTCCTCGCGCAGGGGTTCAACGACCGTGAGGCCTGAGCCGCCTTGAGCGTGCGTCGCCACAGGGCTATATGGAACAAGGGTCGGTCCGCGGTTGGCGCCAAGCTGGGAGGGACGTCGTGGAGATTCGTAGGCTCGCACCGGGCGATCGGGTCCTGGACTACCGCATCCTCGAGCGCCTCGGCGAGGGCGGCTTCGGCGAGGTGTTCCGGGCCGAGCACGAGGTGCTCGGGCGGATCGTCGCGATCAAGGTGCCGCGCGACGCGAGCGGCGTGGCCGCGCTCCGCCACGAGGGCGTGGTGCAGGCGCGGCTCGAGCACCCCAACATCGTGCAGACGCTCGAGCTGAGCATCTCCCACGACCCGCCCTACGTGATCATGGAATACGTCAAGGGCAGCTCGCTCGCCGAGCTGCTCCGGCGCGAAGGCCCGCTCCCGTGGCGCAACGCGGTCCGCGTGCTGCTCGAGGCCGGCCGCGCGCTGGCGTTCGCGCACAGCCGCGGCGTGGTGCACGGCGACGTCAAGCCGGCCAACCTCCTGGTCGAGCCCGGCCGCGACGGGCGGGTGCTGTTGACCGACTTCGGCCTGGGCCGGGTGTTCGAGGGGCCGCAGGGGAACCTCCAGATCTCGCGCAGCCTCGAGCTCGCGACCTCGGGCGCCGAGGTCCAGGGCACGATCCGCTACCTCGCGCCCGAGGTGCTGCGCGGCGAGAGCGCCGACGAGCGGGCCGACCTCTACTCGTTCGGCGTGCTCCTGTTCGAGTGCGTGACCGGCCGCCTGCCCGAGGGGCGCGAGGTCCCCTCGGACCTCGTCTCGAGCCTCCCGCCCGAGCTCGACCGCGTGTTCGCGCGGCTGTTCACCCGCAAGGAGCGCCGCCCGCGCAGCTTCGACGACACGCTCGAGGCGCTCGCGGCGCTGCAGGACCCGCCGGCGACCTCGACCGCGCCGGCGGAGGTCGTCCTCGAGGCGATCCCGGGCGCGACCTCGGCCCAGCGCCGTCACGCGCCCCTGGTCACCGAGTGCCTGACGACCGCGACCACGCCCCCGGCGAGCGCGCCCGCGGCCCCGATCTCCGACGCCGGCTCCCCGGCCTGGACCGCCCGCCTCGAGCGGCTGCGCGGCGGCGCGTTCGCGTCGTGGCGCGACGGGCTCCTCAGCGGGATCCGCGGCCGCATGGGGCGCCCCGGGGTGGCCGTCGCCGACGGGCGCGGGTTCGACGCCTGCTTCGGCGTGACCAACGAGGGCGAGCCGCACCACCGCGTCTACGCGCTGGTCCTGCCCGAGCTCGACGGCTCGCTCGCGCGGGCCACGGTGGCCGAGGCGCGCCGGATCTTCGACCAGGAGAAGGGGATCTGGGAGAAGGAGGTCACGTTCTGGGTGATCGCCCGCAACGTGGTCGACACCGACCAGGTCCTGTGGACCCTCAAGTCGTTCTCCATGGGCTGGTGGCGCCGCCGCCGGATCGTGCTCCACGACGTGGGCCGCGACACGATCTACGCCACCGAGCTCGGCTGCGACCCGCGCGGGAACCCGCTCAAGCGCGCGTTCCTGACCGCGTCGCGCGAGGCGCTCCGCGAGCTGCCCGACGTGCCCACCCCCGAGCCCGTGGCGGCCTGCCCGTTCCGCGGCACTGCCTGGGGCGCGGGGCTGATCCTCGTCATGACCATGGGCCTCCTCGGCAGCTTCGCGGCGGTGAACGCGGCCGGGCGCACCTGCGGCGCCGGCCCCGCCCTCCGCGGCCTGCCGTGCAGCATCCGAAACGCCCCGGGCCTCGACGCCGGCGCCGTGCTCGAGGCGGCCGTGGCCCCGCAGGCCCCCGGCAGCGCGCTCGACGCGGCAGTCGCGCCGCAGGCGCCGGGCAGCGCGACCGACGCCGCGGTCGCCCCGCAGGCTCCCGGCAGCGCGACCGACGCTGCGGTCGCCCCGCAGGCTCCCGGCAGCGCGACGGATGCCGCGGTCGCCCCGCAGGCTCCCGGCAGCGCGACCGACGCGGCGGTCGCCCCGCAGGCCCCCGGCAGCGCGACGGACGCCGCGGTCGCTCCGCAGGCTCCGGGCAGCGCGACCGACGCTGCGGTGGCCCCGCAGGCTCCCGGCAGCGCGACCGACGCCGCGGTCGCCCCGCAGGCGCCCGGTAGCGCGACCGACGCCGCGGTTGCCCCGCAGGCTCCGGGTAGCGCGACCGACGCCGCGGTCGCGCCGCAGGCGCCCGGCAGCGCGACCGACGCCGCGGTCGCTCCGCAGGCGCCCGGCAGCGCGACCGACGCCGCGGTTGCCCCGCAGGCTCCGGGTAGCGCGACCGACGCCGCGGTCGCGCCGCAGGCGCCCGGCAGCGCGACCGACGCCG
>CAZMSZ010000213.1:0-3550 GCA_964569055.1 uncultured Planctomycetota bacterium
CTACTCGACGAGCGCGCCCGCGGCGGAGTAGGCGCCCTCGCCCAGCAGGCGCTCCTCGCCGCCCGGACCCGACACCGCTCCGGGCAGGCGCCCGGCGGGGCGCAGCCCAGGCAGCGGTTCGCCGACGTGACGACGAAACGCCGGGGCGGTCCACAGCGCGGCGAAGTCGGCCGAGCCGCGCAGCTCGGCGCGCGCGTCGGCGTCGAGGGCGGGCAGCGCCGCCTCGAGCAGCGCGACCGCGCGGTCGGTCTCCTCGCGCAGCGCGAGCAGGCGGAGCAGCGCCAGCGCGCCGCGCGAGCTGGTCGGCTCGGCGCGGCGCGCGGTCTCGAGCCGGGAGAGCGCGGCTCGCACCTGCCCCTCGCGCAGGAGCACGCGCGCCGCGCCGACGAGCGGCTCGGCGCGGGCGGGCGCGCGCTCGGCCGCGGCGGCGAAGTGCTCGCGCGCCGCCTCCGGCTCGCCCATTTGCTCGGCGAGCACGCCGGCGGCGAGCGCGGCGCGATACGACCACGGCGCGCGCTGCCCCGCCCAGGCGGCGCTGGTCTGGGCGCCTTCCAGGTCGCCCTCGGCCTCGAGCAGGCGCGCGCGGAGCAGGTAGACCTCGCTCAGCAGCGCGTCGTCGAGCCGATCGACCTCGCGGCGCCGCGCCACCTCCATGCAGCCGCGCGCCCGCTCGCCGCTCGGCGCGTTCGGGTCCACCAGCTCGGGGTACCTCGCCGCCAGCCAGCCGGGCCGCGCCTCGTCGGCGGCCGCGGGGTCGCCCGCGGCGAGGAGCGCGCGCACCAGCGCGCCGTGGGCGCGCGCGAGCCCCGGCGCGCGCTCGAGGGCGGCCCGCGCCGCGCTCGCGGCCGGCGCCGCGCGACGCGCCGCGAGGTGCGCCTCGGCCAGACCCGCCAGCGGCTCGCCCGCCTCGGGGCGGGCGCGCGAGGCCGCCGTGAACGCGCGCGCCGCGTCGTCCGCCCGCCCCGCGCCGAGCAGCGCGTCGCCCAGCACGAGCCCCGCCTCGAGGGCGTCGGCGCCGTGTTCGAGCGCGGCGCCGGCGTGGGCGGCGGCGTCGTCCGGGCGCGCCGCGGCGAGCGCCAGGCGGGCGGCCGTGAGGGCGCGCGCGCCGTCGGTCGGCGTGAGCTCGCTCGCCGCGCGCGCGTGGGGGTAGGCGGCGCTCGCCCCGTGGGTCCGCGCGAGCAGCGCCGCGAGCGCGCTACGGAGCGCGGGGTCGCGCGGCGCCTCGCTCGCCGCGAGCTCGGCCGCGAGCGCCGCCTCGTGCTGGGCGAGCGCCGTCTCGGCGCGGCGCAGCGCCAGCTCCGCCAGGTGGAGGTGCGGATAGGGGCGCCGCCCGTCGAGGCCGAGCGCGAACCGGAAGGCCTGCTCCGCCTCGCCCGCGCGCTCGAGCGCCAACAGCGCGCGACCGAGGAGGTCGTGGCCGCGCGCGTCGGTGGGCCGCGCCTGCACCGCCGCGCGCAGGGTGGCCTGCGCCTCGGTCGCGCGCCCGCAGGCGAGCTGCGCCGCGCCGAGGTCGAGCGCCAGGTCGGGCGGGCCGCTCCCGGGGGCCGCCTCCTCGAGCAGGCGGAGCGCGTCCTCGAACCGCCCGTTGAGGAGCGCGATCCGCCCGCACAGCGCGAGGTCGCCCGGCGCGGGCTCGCGCCCGGGCGCGATCAGCGGGCGCGAGACCTCGAGCGCGTCGGCGGCGCGGCCGCGCTCCAGGAGAGCGCGGGCCAGGCGCCGCCGCGGCTCGAGCTCGGCGGGCTGGGCCTGCGCGGCCTGCTCCAGCGCGCGCAGGGCGAGGTCGGCCTGCCCGAGCGCCTCGTGGGCGGCGGCGAGGTCGACGAGCGCGCCCGCGTCGGCGGGGTCGAGCTCGCAGGCCCGCCGCAGCGCCACGGCCGCCTCCTCGGCGCGTCCCATGTCGAGCAGCAGCTCGCCGCGCGCCGCGAGCAGCGCCGGCGTGCCGAGCCGGTCGCAGGCCCGGGTGAGCGTCTCGAGCGCGCCGTCCCGCTCGCCCGCCGCCGTCAGCGCGCGCGCCAGCCACAGGCGCGGCTCCTCGCTGCCAGGGTCGCGCTGGACCGCGGCCCCGAACGCGCGCGCCGCGGTTGGGGCCTCACCGGTGGCCAGGAGCGTGCGGCCCATCCAGAAGTGCGCCAGGGCGGGCCCGTCGTCGCGCTCGAGGCTGGCGCGTAGCGCCGCGCGCGCCTCGCTCAGCGCGTTCGCCTCGAAGTGCGCCACACCGAGCCAGGCGTGCGCCTCGGCCTCGTCCGGAGCGCGGCGCACGGCCTCGGCGAACGCTTCGGCCGCGGCCGCGGCCTGCCTGGCCTCGAGCAGCGCGCGGCCGAGCTCGAGCGCGGGCGCGGCGCCCTGGGTGTCGAGCTCGCACAGACGGCGGAGCGGGGCGGCCGCCTCGCCGGGCTGGCCCGCGGCGCGCAGCGCGCGCCCGAGCCAGAACAGCACGCCCGGGTCGTCGGCGGCGAGCCGCTCGGCGGCGCGCAGCGCGGCCACGCCCCGCGTCGGCTCGCCCGCCTCGAGCAGGGCGCGACCGAGGTAGACGCGCGGCGCGACCTCCCGCGGGGTGGCGCGCACGGCCGCCTCGAGCGCCTCGGCCGCCGCCGCCGCCTCGCCGCTGGCGAGCCGGGCCCGGCCGAGCCACAGCAGCGCGCTGGCCCGGCGGGAGGAGCCCTCGGGCTCGGCGGCCACGACCTCGGCGTAGCGCTCCGCCGCGCGCGCGTAGTCCTTCGCGCGATACGCGCGGTGACCCTGCTCGAGCAGGTCGCGCGGCTCCTGCGCGGCGGCGGCGCTCGCGACCACCAGCGGCCCGAGGATCGCGGCCGCGATGCCGTAGGGGCGCGTCACTCGACCTCCAGGGGGAGGGCGTGCGCGCCCCGGACCGACCCGGCCAGGACCTCGATCCACAGCACGTAGCGGCCGCGCGGCAGGTCCGGCGGGAGGGTGAGCGTGCGCGTGAACGCGAACGCGCCGGCCTCGCCTCCGCCGGTCCGCTGAGCGCCGCCCACGCCCTCGGCCGGCGCGCCGGTGTCGTCGGTCAGCCGCCAGGTCACGCGCCGCGCCGGTCCGGCCGCGGCGCCCCGCACCTCGTACTCGACCCGCAAGGAGGCGCGGGCGCCCGGCTCGAGCGCGCCCGTGCTGATCGGGGCGAGGCGGACACGTCGGACCCACAGATCGGGGGGCGCGACCTCGAGCGCGGCCTGGCGGGTCAGGGGCGCGTGCCCGGGCACGTCGATCGTCAGCTCGACGCGGTAGCGACCGGCCGGCAGATCCTCGGGGACGCGGCCCTCGACGAAGGCGGTCCGCTGCCCCGCGGGCGCCGCCGCCACGTCGGAGCGCGTGAACGCCGGCACGGCCTGGCCGGCCTCGTCGAGCAGCCGCCAGCGCAGCTCGCGTCGCTCGACCGCGCGCTCGAACGCGATCGCGGCGCGGAACGCGAACCGGTCGCCGGGCGCGAGCCGCGTGCGCGGCCGGGTCGCGAAGCGGTTCGAGGCGGGGTAGAGCGCCTCGATCGCCGCCGGCGCGGGCGGGAGCACCGGCTCGGCGCGCGCGGCGGGCGCGA
>CAZMSZ010000213.1:3650-12707 GCA_964569055.1 uncultured Planctomycetota bacterium
CGCCGGGTTCGCCGGTCACCGCGGCGACCGCGGTCGGGGCCTCCGGGCGCGCGGTCGGCGCGAGCCCGGCGGCGCGCTCGGCCGCCGCGAGGGCGGGGCCGAGGTCGGCCTGGATCAGGGCCAACCGGGCGTCGGTTCGTCGCACCAGCTGCACGAGCCGCGGGTGCCGCAGGACCTGCCCGAGGTCGCCGAGGTCGAGCAGCCGCGCGAGGCCCTCCTCCTCGAGGGCGGCCGCCAGCGCCGGCTGCGCGAACAGGGCGCGGATCTCGGGCGTTCGTCGGGCGGCGGCCACGGCCTCGGGTCCGGCGTGGTCGAGGACTCGCGCGGCGCGGGCCAGCCGCTGCAGGTTGCGGGCCAGAGCCAGGTGCGGGGCCCGGTCGAGCACCGGGAGGACGTGGGCGCGGAACGCCGTCTCGAGCTGGCTGCGCGGCCCCCGGTCCTGCGCGCCGCGGGTGGCCGCGAACGGCTCGTCCATGACGAGGGCATGAGCCCACCCGGCGCTGACGCCCACCACGCTCGCGGCCGCGAGCGCGAACAGCACGCCGAGCGCGCGGCTCGGCCCGCGCACCCGCTCGTCGGGCAGCTCCGCGAGCATGCGCGTCCGCGTCGCCTCCCACCACGTCTCGCCGTCGAGGTCGGCCGCGGGCTGGTGGGCCACCGCCTCGCGCCGGCGCAGCGCGTGCGCCGTGGCGCTGCGCGACAGCGAGGAGAGCCCGAGACGCACCGCGCCCGTCACGCCCACGCCGAGCCCGATCGCCGTGGCCGAGAGCGCCGGGAGGAGCGGGATCCCGGCGGCGTCGGCCAGCAGCGCGCCCGTCAGCGGATAGAGCGCGTACGCCACCAGCGCGCCCACGAACAACGACGCGAGCCACCACAGCGGCGAGCGCGAGCCCCGCGCGCCGCCCCACACGGCGCACGCGAGCAGCGCGCCTGCCGCGACGAGGTCGACGCCGGCGAGCGTGATCGTCATCGTCGCCTCACTCGCCGGACCACGCGCTCCGCGCGGCTCCGGCCGTGGGCATCTTAGCGAGGTCGCCGCGTACGTTCAGGGTCGCTCGGGCCCGGCGCGCCGCCAGGATCCTGGCACCGCGGAGGCCAAGGGTCGCTTGGCGCATGCACCGCAGCGGTGTTAGGGTGATCGCCGACCAGGAGGACACCGCTCATGACGACGCTCCGCGCCGCGGCGGCGCTGTTCGCGCTCGCGCTCCTCTCGGGGTGCGCCGAGACGCGCCTCGTCACCTGCCACGTCGAGACGACCCCGACCTCGGCCGAGGTGTGGATCTCCGGCGGCAAGGAGGGCAAGCTCGAGCAGCGCGACTCGACCCCCTGCGACCTCCTGTTCAAGGAGCCGGGCGAGTACGAGGTCCACCTCAAGAAGCCAGGCTACATGTCGGTCATGCGTCGGGTGACGGTCCTCGAGGGTCCCGACGCCAAGGGCAACGAGGGCCTCAAGGCCCTCCCCGAGAGCATGACGGTCACGCTCGACCCCGTGGAGGGCGACCCCGAGCCGGCCGCCGCCGGGAGCGAGGAGCCCGCGCCCTACTACTACGGCGACTGACCCGCGGGCCGGCACCCGGTGAGGGCCGCCGAGCACGCGGTGCTCGATGCCGCCCGCGAGCGCGGGCTGCTCGGCGAGGAGGAGGCAGCGGCGCTGCGCGCGCGCTGCTCGTCGGCGGACGAGCTCTGGCGGGCGCTCGCTGGGCTGCCGCCGGACCAGCTCCAGCAGCTCCGCGCGGTCTACGCCCAGGCCCTGGCCGGGCAGGCCACGCTCGCGCCGCGCGACCTCGCGCCGGCTCCGCCGCTCGCGCCGCACGAGACGGCGCTGCGCGCGACCGCGTTCGGGCCGGCGCTCGACCCGGCCGAAGCGGATGCGCCGGCCGCCCCGCCGCTCTTCCAGCGCGGGCAGCGGCTGGGACCGTACGAGCTCGAGCGCGAGCTGGCCCGCGGCGGGATGGGCGCGGTCTTCGTCGCGCGTCACGCGCAGCTCGGACGCCTGGTGGCCCTCAAGGTCCTCCTCGCGCGAGGGCGAGCGCACGGCTCGACGCTGCTGCGGTTCCTGACCGAGGCCGAGGCCGCGGCGAAGCTGCGCCATCCGAACATCGTCGCCGTGCACGAAGCGGGCCGCGCCGGCGACTGCGCGTTCCTGACCATGGAGCTGGTCAATGGCGAGTCGCTCGCCGACCGGCTCGGTCGCGGCCCGCTCACCATCGCCGAGGCGGCGCGGATCGTGCTCGAGGTCGCCGGCGCGATCCGGCACGCTCACGAGCGCGGCGTCCTGCACCGCGACCTCAAGCCCGCCAACGTGCTCCTCTCTCGCCAGGACGGCCGCGCGCTCCTGACCGACTTCGGCCTGGCGAAGCTCGTCGACGCGGAGGGCCTGACCCGCACGGGCGAGCTGATGGGCACCCCGGCCTTCATGGCCCCCGAGCAGGCCGCCGGCCACGCGAGCCGCGCCGACGTGCGCACCGACGTGTACGGGCTGGGGGCGACGCTCTACTTCGCGCTCACCGGCGCGCCCCCGTTCGACGCTGGCTCCATGATGGCCATGCTCGTGCAGATCGCGACCAAAGCGCCCGAGCCGCCCTCGAGCCGGCGCGCCGACGTCCCGCCCGCGCTCGACGCGATCTGCATGAAGTGCCTCGAGAAGGTCCCCGACCGGCGCTATCCCGGCGCGGCCGCGCTGGAGGAGGACCTGCGCCGGTTCCTGGCGGGCGAGGCCCCCAGCGTCCTCGAGCAGCGTCGTGCACGAGTCGGAGCCCGGCGGCTGGCCCTGCTCGCGGCCGGGGCCGCGGTCGCGGGGGCGCTCGCGGTGTGGGCAGGGCGCGGCTCGCCGCCGCCTCCCCCGACCCCGGCGGCGAGCGTCGCCGGGGCCGGCGAGCGCGCCGCGCAGGTCGACCCCGAGCGGGCGCTGGACGAGGTGCTGGGGCTCCGCGGCGCGGAGCAGGTCGCGGCGGCCGAGCGCTGGCTGCGCGACTTCCCTGAACACCCGCGCGCCGACGAGGTCGGGGTCGCGCTGCTCGCGGCCAAGGTCGCGGTCGGTCCGCAAGCGCGCGCGGACGTCGAGCAGACCGCCTCGGTGCTGTGGTTCGAGGGCCGCGACCTGTTGATCGGCGCCAACGGCATGGGCGGCGACCTCCCGTTCGGGCGGATCCTCCGCTGGTCGCCGCCGGCCCGGCAGGCCGTCGGCGCCGCGCTGTTCGCGCGCGAGCGGTGGAGGGAGCTGCACGCCGCCGCGACCCATGCGAGCGGCTGGACCGCGCTGGGCGGGGTGGACTCGGCCGGCCCGTGCGTCTGGCTGCTGCCCCCGGCTGGAGCGGCGGATCGGATCGCCCGTCGCGTCGCGCTGGAGGCCGAGAAGCCGGCCGAGGCGCCCTTCGACGCGGTCGAGTCGCTGGCCCTCTCGCCCGACGGCGCGCTGCTGGCCGTCGGCCACCGCTACGGCCGGCTCGAGGTCGTCCGCTGGAGCGACCTCGAGGCGGGGCGGCCCGACGCGCTCAGGCTCGAGCGCATGGACGGCCCGGTCGCGGGCCTCGCGTTCGCCGACGACCGCACCCTGGTCGTCGCGTGCAGCAACTACTCCGACCTCGACGTGAGCAACCGGTTCGCGGTGTGGGACCTCGCCCCCGCCTCGCCGCGTCTGCTCGACAGCGAGCGCCTCGACGGGCCCGTGGTCGTCGCCGAGCGCCGGCCGGGGACGCGCCAGGTGCTGCTCGGGACCCACTGGACGTCCCGGCTCCGGCTGTACGACTGCGAGCGCGGCGCGCTCCTCGAGGACGAGCTGCTCGGGGAGGGGGTCCGCTACCCGCCCAGGCTCGGGCGCGAAGGCGGCCCCGCCGCGCACACCGTCCCGATCCGTCAGGCTCGGTTCTCCCCCGACGGCCGGCGGCTGTACTCGGTCGCCGGCGTGCGCGACGGGCCTCGCGAGCTCCGGGTGTGGGACGTTGAGACCCGGCGCGAGATCGCGCGTCGCCTCGAGGAACAGGACTACTACCTGGCCTACATGGCGATCTCCGGCGACGGGCGCTGGCTCGCGATCGCCGGGCCGACGGGCCCGGACGGCCGAGCGGGCGTGCTCGAGCTGTGGGACGTCGCGGAGCGCCCCTGATCCGCAATCGGACCTGCGCGGGCAACTCTTGCTCACGCGTCGGGCGCCGTGAGACGAGCCGCGCCGCGCAACCCGCTTCGCCTCAGCGACGAGCACCGCCGGGCTCGCGGCCGGCGGTGTGCGTCCTCCCCCCGCCCTGGAGGACGCATGAGACACGACCCCGCCGACCTCGACCGCCCGCTCGACCGAATGAAGGAGCGGCTGCTCTCCCACTCCGACCTCGCCGCGCTCGCGGACGAGTTCTTCACGCTCATGGAGCGCTCACCTCAAATCATGGAGGCGAGCCTGCCGACCGAGCAGCCGCAGGTCCAGGCCGCGCTCGGCCAGATCGCCGCCGAGCTGCTCGAGGGCCCCGCGCACGTCCTGGCCACGATCCTCCTGCGGTTCGCCAGCAGCCGGTTCGTGCACGGCGCGTTCCTGCTCGACGGGAGACCGGGCACGCTGTTCTTCTTCGAGGACCTCGGCGTGGGGCTCGCGACCCTGACGTTCGGCCTCGACGGCCAGACGCACGTCGCCCGGTTCACGTGCCTCGCGAGCGACCCGACCTGGAGCTGAGCCGGTGGCCGGCCGCTAGCGCACGACTGCGTCGTGCAAGATCCCTGCTAGTGGACCGGCGAGGGCCCGACGTAGCGGCTGCTCGGGCGGATCAGCCGGCCGGTGGCGCGCTGTTCGTTCACGTGCGCCAGCCAGCCCGCGACGCGGGAGGCGGCGAAGGTGGGGGTGAACAGCGCGCGGTCGAGGCCGACGGCCTCGAGCAGGACGGCGGTGTAGAACTCCACGTTGGCGGCCAGGCGGCGGCCCGGGCGGCGTTCGTTCAGGAGCGTCGTCGCGGCCTGCTCGACCGCGCGGGCGAGGGCGAGGCGGTCGCGGCCGATCCCGGCCGCTTCGAGCGCGCGCGCGGCCTGCTCGAGCACGGCGGCCCGCGGGTCGCGCACGCGGTACACGCGGTGGCCCATGCCCATGATCCGCCGGCCCGCGTCGAGCTCGGCGCGGAGCCAGGGCGCGGCGCCCTCGGGGGTGGCGACGGCGTCGAGCATGTCGAGCACGGGGCCGGGCGCGCCGCCGTGGAGGGGGCCCTTGAGCGCGCCGAGCGCGCCCACTACGGCCGAGACCGCGTCGGAGCCGGTGGACGCGATCACGCGCGCCGTGAAGGTCGAGGCGTTCAGCCCGTGATCGATCACCGTCACGAGGTAGGCGTCGAGGGCCCGCGCCCGCGCCGGCTCGGGCGCGACGCCGCGCACCAGGCGCAGCAGGTCGGCGGCGTGGCCCAGGGCAGGGTCGGGGGTCAGCGGCTCGAGCCCGGAGCGACGCCGCCACCAGGCCGCGGCGAACACGGCCAGCGCGGCCACGACCTCGGCGGGCGCGCTCCCCTCGGGGAGGTGCGCCACCGCGGCGCGCAGCGCGTCCATGGGGTGCGCGGCCGCGAGCGCGTCGCCGAGGCCCGCCAGGCGCGCGTGCGCGGCGACCCGCGCCGCGCCCAGCTCGGCGCGCAGGGCGGGGAGCCCGTCCAGCCGCCCGGACCACAACAGCGCGCACGCCTCCTCGAAGCTGGCCCGGGCCGCCAGGTCCTCGGCCTCGTAGCCCCGGAGCACCAGCCGCCCCGCCTCGCCGTCCACCAGGCTCAGCGCGGTGTCGGCCGCGACCACCCCCTCGAGCCCGCTCGCCGTCACGGTGTCGGTCATGCGATCTCCTCCCGGCGCGCGGATCTCCGCGCCGCCGTGCGTCACCGTAGGGCGGGGTGATAGATTGATCAACGTTGATTCCAGAATCCGTTGGTTGACGCCGTCGTCCATCCGTCCACCCGGAGGCAGCGCGCATGACCCGACCCGAGCCCGGCGAGGAGGGGCTCTCCGCCCGCGAGGCGGCGGCCCTGCTCGGGGTCGACGTGCGCAGCCTGTACGCCTACGTCAGCCGGGGGCGCCTGCGCAGCCTGCCCGGGCCCGGCCGCGCGCGCCGCTACGCCCGCGAGGAGGTGGAGCGGCTGCTCGCCACGCGCGGCGCGCGCGGCGACCTCGCGCGCCACGAGGAGCGGCTCGCGCAGGGGACGCTCCGCTGGGGCGCGCCGGTCCTCGAGTCGTCGGTCACGCAGGTCACGCCCGAGGGGCCGCGCTACCGCGGCCAGCCGGCGCTGGCGCTGGCGCGCGGCGGGGTGTCGTTCGAGGCGGCGGCCGAGCTGCTGTGGACGGGGACGCTCCCCGCGGAGCCGCCGGTGTGGCGCGCGCCCCTGGCGGAGGGGCTCGGCGTCGCGCCGCGCGCGCTCCCGAGCGGTGCCGACCCGCTGGCGCTGCTCGCCGCGCTGGTGCCCGCCCTCGGCGCTCGCGACCCGGGCCGGTTCGACCGCACGCCGGGCGCGGTGCTCCCGCGGGCGCGTCGCCTGCTGCGCCGCATGGCGGCCGCGCTGGCGCACAGCGGCCCGGCCCGCGGTGAGCGCGCGGCGCGCCGGCAGGAGCGCGCGCTGCGCGCCAAGAGCGTGGCGGGCGCGCTGGCGGGCGCCCTGGGCGCGCGGGGCGGGGCGCGCGCCGTACGGGCGCTCGACGTGGCGCTGGTGCTGTGGGCCGACCACGAGCTCAACGTGTCCGCCTTCGCGACCCGCGTGGTCGCCTCGGCCGACGCCGACCTGTACGCCTGCCTGAGCGCCGGGCTGGGCGCGCTGGCTGGCCCCAAGCACGGCGGCGCGCTCGACCGGATCGAGGCGCTCGTCGCGGCGGCCGGCGAGCCCGAGGGCGCCCGCCGCGCGCTCCACGACTGGACCCGCCGCGGCGAGGCGCTGCCCGGGTTCGGCCACCCGCTCTACCCGGGCGGCGACCCGCGCGCGACCCCGCTGCTCGAGGCCGCCCGCGCGCTGGCGCCGCGGTCCCGCCGCGTGGCCACGGCCTTCGCGCTGATCGAGGCGGTGGAGCGCCACAACGGCCTGCGCCCCGCGGTCGACACCGGCCTGGTCGCGCTGGCCGCCGCGCTCGGCCTCGAGCCTGGCGCCGCCGCCGGCGTGGCCGCGCTCGGCCGCTGCGCTGGGCTGGTGGCCCATACGCTCGAGCAGTACGCGGCAGGGTTCCTGATCCGCCCGCGCGCGCGCTACCGCGCCTCGCTGGGCGGTTGAGGCATTGGCCGCGGCATTGGCGGCAGCGGAGCGAACTGAGGCTCCATGGGGGCGAGGAGGAAGGCGAGCACCAGGATCGACGCGAGCAGCACCGCGAGCGCGACCAGCCCCAGCGCCAGGAACGGGCCGCGGACGCGGGGCGCGGCCCCTTTCTCGGTGAGCGCCGCGACGGCGCGCGCCCGCGCACGAGGCGCGGGCTTCACGCCGTCGCCGGTCAGCGGCTGCTCCCCGCCGCAGGCGCTGCAGGCTCCGTGCTCGTTCCAGCAGGCGGCGTGGAGCCAGGCCATGCAGCCGGCGCAGGCGGTCTTGTCGTCGACCGGGGCCACCGCGTCCTTGCAGTACGGGCAGGTCGGGTGGTCGACCCCGATGCGCTGCTGCTCGATCATGGCGGCAGGATAGCACCGCGAGCGAGCGCGCCAACGGCGATCAGCCCCGCCCGAGCAGGCGCCAGAGCACGACGGCCGAGAGGCCCAGGGCCAGCGCCACGACCACGATCGCCAGCCCCAGGGGGAGCGTCTTCCAGGCGACGAGCACGAGGATCGCGTCGAGCAGGCCGGTGATCAGGAGCGCGATCGCGTTCACGAACCAGTCGGCGAGCGACCACGAAGGGCCCTGGCCCTCGTCGGCCGGGCGGAGCTCCTCCTCGTGGGCGCGGTCGGTCCTGCCGAGGGCCTGGACCGCACCGCAGGCGCTGCACGCCCCGTGCTCCGACCAGCAGTCGGTGTGGTGCCAGGCCATGCAGGCGTCGCAGGCGGTCTTGCGCGCGCCGGGCGCTACCGCGTCGCGGCAGTAGGGGCAGCGGGGATGCTCGACGGCGACCTGCCGCTCGCGCTCGGCCACCGAGGTCAGTCGCCGTCCACGAGGCCCGAGCCGGCCACCCAAGCCTCTCCGGCGCGCCCCTCCCACACCAGGAACGTGGCCTCCTCGGTCGAGCCGCTGGCCCGGATCACCGCCTCGTCGTCGAACCCGGGCAGGCGCTGGAGGCGCTTCAGCAGGGGGGCGGCCGCCTCGCCGGGGACCGCGCAGCCGGCCTCGCCCTCGCCGACCAGCAGCCAGTACACGTCGTCCACGAACGGCCCCTCGTCGGTGGTCACGATCAGCACCCGCACGAGCTGATCCCAGCGGATCTCCTCGACCTTGCCGCCGATCTGGCGGCGCACCCCGCGGGCGTCGATCTCCACCATGGCCTGCCTCTCCCTCTCGGCTCGCCTGCGCGCCGCGGCTCCCTCGTCGGGCGCCGCGAAGGCGCTCGCGGCGCCCGCCGGATCCTGCCCTGGACCCGTCCCGTGAAGGAGCCCCACCGCGAGGAACACCGCGCCGAGCACGGCGAAGCCCGCGCACACGGCCACGAAGTCGCCCGTGCCGAGCGCGAGGTCCAGGGCGGCGAAGCCCCCGAACAGGAAGAGGTTCAGCGCGCCGCAGGAGACCAGGGTGCGCGCCCGCTCGCGCTCGGCCCACTCCTCCACGCTCTCGGGCGCGCTCAAGCGACCTCGCCCGCTCGGCGCGCCAGGATCCGGGCGGCGGTCGCGGCGCCGTCGGCCGCCACGTCGACCACCGACACCCCGCGATACGCGGCGCCCGTGAGGTGCAGCCCGGGCCAGCGCGCGAGCGCCCGCTCGATCGCGCTCAGGCGGGCGGCGTGACCCAGCTCGTACTGCGGGATCGCGCGGCGGTGGCGGAGCAGGTGGACCTGCTCGGGCTCGCGGGTGATCCCGAGCAGCGGGTCGAGCTCGCGGCGCACGACCTCGAGCAGCGCCGGGTCGTCGCGCTCGAGCAGCGCGCCGTCGCGGCGTCCGCCCAGGAGCGCGCGGAGCTGCACCTTCCCCTCCGGCGCCGCCGCCGGGAAGGTGGCCGA
>CAZMSZ010000214.1:0-12609 GCA_964569055.1 uncultured Planctomycetota bacterium
GGTGCCGTCATCGGATGGGGGGAGGCGCGCCACGCCTGCGATCACCCCGCCGGGTAAGCCCAAGGCGGCGCCGACCCCCAGCCAGTGGAGCGGAGTCGAGGAGAACCGAAGCTCGGACGCGAGGCGTGGCCTGCATGCGACAGCCAAATCCGAGTCCGAATCCGAATCCGAATCCGAATCCGAGTCCGAACCCGAATCCGAATCCGAGTCCGAATCCGACCCCGAATCCGAGTCCGAACCCGAATCCGAATCCGAATCCGAATCCGACCCCGAGTCCGAATCCGAATCCGAATCCGAATCCGAATCCGAGTCCGAATCCGGCTCCCTCCGAGTCACCCCCGCAGCAGCACGACCTCCGGCTCGAGATCCGCGAGCGCCAAGCGTAGGCCCGGCAGGTGCTCGTAGCCGCCCACGTGCACCACGCGTCGCTCGCCCGCGGCGTGCAGGCGGATCGCGGCGGCGAGGCGGGCGTCGGTGTCGGCCAGCCAGCGGGCGTCGGCCGTGCTTCGCGGCAGCGGGTGGTCCAGCTCGCGGCGCGCGCGGGTCCAGGCGGCCTCCACCGCGGCCGCGAGCGTCGGGGCCTCGCGCGGGGCGAGCTTCGCCAGGTTGTCGGGCGCGAGCAGCTCTCGCTCGAGGGTGGCGAGCAGCTCGCGCGACTCGTCGTCGTCGCCGAGGAGCGCGAGCTCGGCGCCGCTCGCGGCCGCGTGGGCGCGGGCCGCGCGCAGCTCGAACGGGAGCTCGAGCTGGGCGGCGAGCGGCTGCAGGGCGGGCGGGAGCTCACCCGAGGGTGCGCGGTAGGGTTCGAGCCGCGCGCGGAGGGCCGGGCCGCGCTGCTCGCGGAAGCGGGCGGCGTAGGCGCTGACCTCGAGGGTGATCACCTCGGGTTGGCGCGCGGCGAGGAGCGTGCGCAGGGGGGCCTCGCCCGCGGGGTCGAGGTGGACGGTGCCGATCAGGGAGAGGGTCGTGGCTCCTCCGGTGGGCCGTGGGGCTCGAGCCAGGGCAGGCCGACCCGGTCGGGGGCCACCACGCGCAGGAGCGCGTAGGCCACGCCGGCCGAGCCGGTGGCGAGCGCGGGGCGGACCACCCCCGGGTCGTCGGAGGCCCAGCGAAGCAGCGGGCCGTCGCGGCGCTCGTGGCGCGGCAGGAACCCGAGCAGCCGGTCGATCCCCTCGCGCCAGCGGGCCTCGCCCGTGACGCGCGACAGCTCGAGCAACAGCTCGAGGTTGCCCGCCAGGCCGTGGCACAGGCTGGGGTTCTTGCGCAGGTCGCCCACCGCGGCGGTGGTCGCGCCCGCCGCGCGCGCGAGGTCGAGCCAGCGCGCCTCGCCGGTGCGGCGCCAGGCGTGCAGCAGGCCGAGCCCCACCCCGGGCGCGCCGTGGCACCACTGCACGCGGGTGGCGGGCTCGCCCTCCAGGGACGGCCAGTTGACCTGCCCGCCCGCGCGGGCGGCGGTCGCCTCCAGCCAGCGGAGACCGCGGCGGGCGAGCGCCTCCCAGCCCTCGTCCGGGCGCCAGCGCGCCAGCTCGAGCAGGAACGGCGCGATCCCCGCGGCGCCGTGGGCGAGCCCCGGATAGAAGCTCGTCTTCTCGCGCGCGTCCCCCGGGGTCCAGCGCCACTTCGCGCCCTCCCCGCCGGGCGCGGCGGCGACCGCGGTCCGGGCGAGGAACTGCCCGCGCCTCGCGGCGCGCTCCACCCAGGCGCGATCGCCGGTGGCGGCGGCGAGGTCGAGCAGCACCAGGCCCAGCCCGGCCGAGCCGTAGAGGTGCTCGGTCCAGCGGGGCTCGCGGTCCGCCGCCCAGGCCGCGCGGCGGGTCGCCTTCTCCAGCCACTCCCGCTCGCCGGTCGCGCGGTGCAGGCGCAGCAGGAGCGCCGCCAGGCCGCCCTCGCCGAGCCACAGGCCGGGCAACGTCCCGCGCGCGCCGGGAGGGCGAGCGTCGACCGCGCGCGCCCCGGCCGCGGCGCCCTCGAGGTAGCGGACCTCGCCCGTGACCTCGTAGCCGAGGCACAGGGCGAGGGCCACGCCGGCGGTCCCCTCGTAGAGCCAGGCGACCTCCACCCGGCGCCCGCTCGCGGTCACGTTCTGCCAGCGCAGGCCGCCGCGCCGGTCGGGCGCGGGCTCGGCGTCGGCGAGCAGGCCGTCCAGCGTCGCGCGCGCGAGCGCGAGCGCCTCGGCGCTCCGCCCGCTCACCCGCCCGCCCCACCCGGCACGGGCGGGAGCAGCGCGCGGACCGCGCCGATCGTGTCGGCCTCCTCGGGGCGCTTGTCCTCGCGGTAGCGCTTGAGCCGCGCGAAGCGCAGCGCGACGCCGCCGGCGTACTGCGGGCTGGCCTGCACGTCGCTGAGCGCGACCTCCACCACCAGCTCGGGCTGCACGTGGACCACGTGACCCTCCCGGTGCACGGCCAGCGCCTGCAGCCGCTCGGTCTGCCAGGCGAGGATCCTGTCGGTCATGCCCTTGAACGTCTTGCCGACCATGACCAGCGCGCCGCTCGCCGGGTCGCGCGCGCCGAGGTGGAGGTTGCTCAGCCAGCCCTCGCGCCGGCCGCTCCCCCACTCGGCCGCCAGGACCACGAGGTCGAGGGTGTGGGCGGGCTTGAGCTTGAGCCACTCGCCGCCCCGCCGGCCCGCCCCGTAGGGCGCGCTCAGGCTCTTGGCCATGACCCCCTCGTAGCCCCGCGCCAGGACCTCGGCGTAGAACGCGTCCGCCTCCTCGGGGTCGGCCGTCTCGCGGCGCAGCACCCGCTGCGGCGGCGGGACGAGCGCCTCGAGGGCCGCCCAGCGCTCGGCCGCCGGGGCGTCGATCAGCGGGGCCCCGTCCAGCAGCAGCACGTCGAAGAAGAAGGGCGAGAGCGGCAGCTCGCGGCGCAGCGCGGCCACGTCGAGCTTGCGGCCGAAGCGGCGCATGCTGGTCTGGAACGCGTGCGGCGCGCCGTCCTCGCGCAGCGCCAGGACCTCGCCGTCGAGGATCGCCTCGCGCCCGGGCAGCGCCCGCGCCGCCTCCACCAGCTCGGGGACCGCAGCGGTGACGTCGCGCAGGCTGCGGCTGTAGACGCGCACCTCGTCCCCGGCGCGATGCACCTGCACCCGCGCCCCGTCCAGCTTCGCCTCCAGCGCCGCGCGCTCGAGCCGCGCCAGCGCGTCCTCGAACGAGCTGGCCGGCTGCGCCAGCGCGGGCTGGAGCGGGCGGAACAGCTCGACGTCGAAGCGCGCCAGCCCCGCCGCGCCCTCCAGCAGCGCCGCGCGCGCCGCCGCCAGCACGTCGCCCGAGAGCATGACGGCGCGGCGGACGCTCTGGGCGGGGAGGTGCGTGGCCGCCGCGACCGCCTCGACCACCACGGCCTCGAGGGCGCCCTGCCGCAGCTCGCCCAGGAGGAGCCGCGCCAGGAACGCCTGCTCCTCGGCGGTCGCGCGCGCCAGCAGCGCCCCGAGCTCGGCGCGCTTCTTGCCCTGCGAGCCGGCGCCGGAGAGCCCGCCCAGGCGGGTGAGCGCGTCCGCCACCTCGCCCACCGTCAGCGAGGCCTCGGCCGCGGGCGCGGCGGCGGCGGGCGCGGCGACGTCGCGCACCGCGGCGTAGCCCAGGCCCACCCGGCCGCCCGGGAGCACCCCCGCCAGGAACGCCACGCCCGGCGCGACCTCGTCGGGCGCGAGCTCGCCCAGGGCCGCCGCCAGCAGCTCGACCTTGCGCTTGCGCGAGCGCGTGGCCGCCACCTCCGCCGAGGTGCGCGCGATCCGCGCGAGCCTCACGTCGCCGCCTCGACGTGCGCCTGATACGCTGCGGACGAATGGCCAAGATCGAGGAGCGCCGCGCCGAGCTGCTGGCCGCGATCCCGCCCCGCTACCCGGGCTGGGCCCACTTCGCGGCGATCAACGTGGTCGTGCTGGCGGCGGTCACCGCCTGCGCCCTGGCGGTCGACGCGCCCACCTGGCCCGAGCTGGCCATGCTCCCGGCGGCGCTGGTGTTCGCCAACGCGTTCGAGTGGTGGGTGCACAAGGGCCCGCTCCACCGCCCGGTCCGGCCGCTGGTCCGCCTCTATCGCCGCCACGCCTGCGCCCACCACGTCATGTTCACCGACCGCCGCATGGCCGTCGCGAGCGGGCGCGAGCTGGCGCTGGTGCTGTTCCCGCCCTGGGTGCTCCCCCAGCTGGTGCTGCTGGTCTCGCCGCTGGTCGGCGCGCTCTACCTCGTGCGCCCCAACCTGGCCTGGCTGTTCCTGGCCAGCGCGCTCGGCTACTACCTGCTCTACGAGTGGCTGCACCTGTGCCACCACCTGCCGCCCGAGAGCTGGATCGGACGGCGGCGGCTGGTGCGGGCGCTCCGACGGCACCACCTCCGCCACCACGAGCCGGCGCGCATGACGCAGGGGAACTTCAACGTGTCGTTCCCGCTCACCGACTGGCTGGTCGGCTCGCTCCTGCCGGAGGCGCCCGGCCCGGCGCGCCAGGACGCGGCGGAGCCGCAGTCGGCAGCCGCCCCGCTCGACGCGAGCGGCGCCTGAGCGGCGGGCGCTACTCCGCCTCCTCGAGCGCGGCCTCGGCCGCCTCGGCGGGGGCGCGCCCCTTCATCTCGCGCGCGATCCGCAGCAGCGTGTCGCGGCGGGTCTTGGCGTCGTCCTCCTGCTTCGCCTCCTCGATCATGGCGAGGGCGCGCTCGTCGAGCGCCGCGAGGCGAGCCTCGATCTTCTTCTCGAGGAACTCCTTCTCGCAGTCCTCGAGCTCGTTCTCGTAGACCCGGAGGGCGCCCTTGAGGTGGCCCTTGTCGGCCTTCTTGTCGCCCTTCTCCAGCTTGCGCTCGAGCCGGGCGATCTCGCTGCCGAACACGCCCACGCCGAGCTGCTTCTGCGCCTCCTCGAGCTTGGTCACGAGCTGCTTGATCCCGACCCGCTCCATGCCCTTGATCATCACGTCGCCGCTCGGCGAGAGCAGGAACGCCGCCGGCAGGGTGTCGTAGTCGAAGTAGCCGGCCCGGTCGTTGTAGATCGTCTCGTGGACCTCGCAGGTGATCTGCGGGAACAGCGGGCAGACCAGCCGCTTCTCGCGCGTCTTGGGGTCGACCTGCTCGACCGGCTCGTGCTCGCCCGGGCGGTGCCCGATCAGCACGAGCACCCGGTCGTTGAGGAGCCCCGCCACGTCGCCGCTCTTGAACAGCGTGGCGTAGGGGCAGTTCTTCTCCTTGCTCAGCCCGATCAGGATCGGGACGTTGCGCGCGGTCGCCTCCTCGACCGCCGCCTCCCAGCTCTGGGCGATCCGGGTCTGGGCGACCGCAGGCGAGGCGGCCAGGAGCAAGGCGGCGGTGAGGACGGCGGCGCGCACGGGGCTACTCCTTGGCCCGCCCGAGGAACTCGCCGGTGCGGGTGTCGACCGACACCTTCTCGCCGACGTTGATGTGCTGCGGCGCCTTGAGCTCGAGGCCCGTGTTGCACACCACCCGCTTGGTCACGTTCGTCGCCGTGTCGCCGCGGATCGCCGGGTCGGCCTCGATCACCTCCAGCGTGACCGAGGCGGGCAGCTCGAGGTCGTAGGGCGTCTCCTCGACGTAGAGCACCAGGACCTGCGTGTTGAGCGGGATGTACTTCATGTTGTCGCCGACGACCTCCTCACCGAGGGTGAACTGGTCGTAGGTCTCGCTGTCCATGAACACCCAGCCGCTCCCCTCGGCGTAGAGGTACTCGGCCTGGCGCTTGGACGAGAACACCGTCTCGATCGTGGAGTTCGAGTTGTAGCGCTTGCTGATGTTGGCCCCCGTCGCGAGGTTCCTCAGCTTGAACGTCACGATCCCGCCCTTGTTTCCGGGCGTGTTGAGGTGGTGGTCGAGCACCTTGAAGTTCTGGCCGTCGATCTCGACGACCTGCCCCTTCTTGACCTGGTTCACCGGAATGGCCATTCGCGTCCCTTCGGCTTCGAGCCGGCCGGGGGCGTCGCGCGGCGCGCGACCCGCCTCTCCGGGGCTCTCGTATGGCCGCTAAGGCTACCAGACCGCGAACGCCGTGGGGTTTCCCACGACCGCGCCGCCCTCCCCCGAACGGGCGCGGATTCGCCTTGCGAGGAGACGGCGCACCGGTCACACCCGGACAAGGACGACGCGGGGAGGACGGGGCGTGAACACGGGGATCCGGTCCGCGCTGGTAGCGCTCACGGCGGCCGCGGCGGTGACTGCGGCCGTGGGCCAGGGGCGGCGCGCGGCGAGCTCCGGCGAGGGGACCGAGGAGCGCGGGCAGGTGCTCCGCGCCCCGTTGGCGGAGCGGGTCGTGGGCTGGCCCCCCACCGAGGGGTCCCGCTACCCCGACCTCCCCCTCCGTGACCTCGAGGGGCGGCCGGTCCAGCTCGCGAGCCTCGCCGGCAAGGTGCTGCTGCTCGAGCCGATCGGGCTGGTATGCCCAGGGTGCGTGGCGCTGTGCGGGGGCGCCGAGGCGGGGGCGTTCCGCGGCACCCGGCCTCAGCTGGGCGTGCCCTCCGTGGACGAGCTGTTCGCGGACTACGGCATCGACCCCGAGCAGCCCGACCTGCTCTACGTGCCGCTGCTCCTGTATGGCACGCACAGCGCCGCGCCCTCCCTGGAGGACGCTCGCGCCTGGAGCGCCCACTTCGGGCTCGACGCGCGCCCGAACACGCTGGTGCTGGTCGGCGACGAACGCCTGGTCGACCGCTCGACCTACCGGCTGATCCCGGGGTTCCAGCTCGTGGACCGTAGCTTCGTGCTGGTGAGCGACGGCGCCGGCCACCGGCCGCCCGATCATCCCTACGACGAGCTGTTCCCCGCGCTCGGCTCGCTCCTGCGCTGAGCCGTGGTGACCTTGGTGTCCTCGGCCGAGCTAACTACAATGCCGACCGGACCCGGAGGGGAAGCGTGGGCGCCGTGACGGGCGACGATCCGGTGTGCGAGCTGCGTAGCCAGGAGTTCGGCTCGTTCGAGCTCCGGCCCGGCGGCTCGCTCCGGATCGGGCGGCATCGCGAGAACGATGTCGTGATCAACGACACCATGGTCTCGCGCTTCCACGCCCGGGTGACCTGGGACAAGGCGGTCGACCGCCCCGTGCTGTTCGACAACGGCAGCCAGAACGGGACGACCGTCGACGGCCAGCGGGTGCGCAACGCGCACACGCTGCGCGACGAGGCGCGGCTCGGGTTCGGGCCCTACGTGTTCCGGGTGCGCCTGCGGGGGCTGGCCGACACGCCGGCCGTCCTGCAGGACACCAACGACCTCGTGACGCTGTTCTCCGACGACGGGCCCGATATCGAGGGTGGGCTCGGCCCGACCTTCACCGTGCGCCACCTGTTGCAGCGCCTGGAGGCCGAGCGGCGCACCGGGACCCTGGTCCTGCAGCCGTCGGCCGGCGGGCGTCAGCGGGTGGTGTTCTGCCTGGGGCGAGTCATGTCGGCCGACACCCACGACGGCAAGGGGCTGCGCGCGCTCGAGCAGGTGGTCCTGGGCAAGGGCGGCCGGTTCCGCTTCAGCCGCGAGCTCGAGCCGCAGGAGGACGCGATCAACGTGTGGATCTCCGACTTCCTGCGCGCGCGCGGCGGACCCGCCGAGCCGACGCAGCGGTTCCGCGCGGACGATCTGGATCGCCTCGGCGGCGGAGACGCGCGCCGCTGAGCGGCTAGCGGCCGCGCCGCGGGCCGCCCCGGCCGCGCGGGCCGCCCCGGCCGCCGCCGCGCGGGCCCGCGCCGCGGCCGCGCCCGGGGCCTCCGCGGCGGTTGAGCAGGTTCAACAGCGCAGGCGACAGCTTCGCAGCCAGCGGGTGGGCGCTGCCGCCGGACGCCTGCTCGGCGCGGCGCGCGCGCTCCTCCTCGGAGGCCTCGCAGCGGTAGCCCTCGACCTCGAACCGCGGGACCTCCTTGTTGATCAGCTTCTCGATCTCGGTGAGGAACCCGCCGTCCTGGTGGGTGACGAACGTGAACGCGCGCCCGGTGCGCCCCATGCGAGCGGTGCGGCCCACGCGGTGGACGTAGTCCTCCGCGTTCTCGGGCACGTCGAAGTTGAAGATGTGCGTCACGCCCTGGATGTCGAGGCCGCGCGCGGCGACGTCGGTCGCGACCAGGACGTGCAGGTTGCCCTCGCGGAACCGCTCCAGGATCTGCTCGCGCCGCTTCTGGCGCAGGTCGCTGTGGATCTCGCCCGCGTCCACGCCCTGGCTGCGGAGCCGCTCGGCCACCTTGTCGGCGCCGCGCTTGGTGCGGGTGAACACGATCCCCTTCTCGGGCGCCTCCTGCTCCACGAGGTGGGCGAGCAGGCCCATCTTCCGCTCGGGGTCCACCGCCACGTAGAACTGCTCGACGGTGTTGACCGTGAGGGTGGAGTCGCCCTTGGACGTGTAGATCTGCTCGGGCTCGGAGGTGACCTCCTTGGCGAGGCGCAGCACCTCGTCGTCGATCGTGGCCGAGAGCAGCAGCGTCTGGCGGTCGTCCGTGGGGAGCCGCCGGCTGACCCAGTAGATGTCGTCGCGGAAGCCGAGGTCGAACATGCGGTCGGCCTCGTCGAGCACGAAGCAGGAGACCTCGTCGAGCACGAGCGAGCCGCGGCGCACGTGGTCCATGACGCGCCCCGGCGTGCCGGTCACGACGTCGCAGCCGGCCCGCAGCGCGCGGAGCTGGGGCTCCATGGGCGCGCCGCCGTAGATCGAGGTGCAGCGGACCTGGGTGTAGGCCGAGAGCTGCTCGAGCTGCTTGTGGATCTGCAGCGCCAGCTCGCGGGTGGGCGAGAGGATCAGCGCGCGGGGGCGCCGCCCGCGCTCGTTCTCCGCGGCGCGACCGCGGTAGCGCTCCACGATCGGCACCGCGAAGGCGCCCGTCTTGCCGGTACCCGTGCGCGCCTGGCCGACCACGTCGCGCCCGGCGATCACCGGCGGGATCATGAGCTGCTGGATCTCGCTCGGGGCGGACCAGCCCATGTCCTGGATCGCGTGCAGCACCTCGGGCGAGAGGTCGAACTGCCGGAACTTGCCGCCCACCTCGGCGTCCGCCTCGAGCGGGAGCTGCTTGGCCTGCGCCAGCCGCTCGGAGACCTGCTTGGCGCGCCGGGCCTCGCCGTCCTTGCGCCGCTCGCTCCGCGGCCGCCGCTCGCGCTCGGGGCGCGGCTCCCGCGCGCGCGGCTCCTCGCGCTCGCGTCGCGCCGGGCGGGCCCGCTCCTCGGGCGCCGGGCGGGCCCGCTCCTCGCGCGCCGGGCGGGCCCGCTCGTCGCGCCGGGCGCGCTCGTCGCGCGGGCGGGCGTCCTTGGCAGGCGCCGCCCCGCCGCGCGCGCCGTCGCCCTCGCGGTCGAGCGCCGCCTCGTAGATGCTCGGGCGGGCGCGCCCCGCGCTGCGGGCGGGCTCGCCGCGCCGCTCGGGTTGGCTCCGGCGTCCGGACGGATCGGGGTAGACCTTCGACAGCTCCATACCAGTCCTATGCGGCTCGCAACGAGCCAGCCCAGGGTGTGGCGCGCTGCCTAGCGTGAGATCCCCGCGCGCCAAAGGGCGCGACCAGGAGAGGCCGGCCATTGTAAGGGTGGCGCGATGGCCGCATCCAGCGTCAGGACCGGGCCGGGCTGCGGGAGCCGGCCGCGCCCCGCCCGCCTCAGCGGTACTTGCTCGATTCGGCCTGGATCTCGGCGATCCGCGCCTCGATCCCGAGCGCGACCACCGCCTCCTTGCCGTAGGCGTCGCCGCCCCCGTCCTCCAGGGTCTGCCGCTGCTGCTGGAGGAACTTGACCGCGTTGCCGGCCAGCGCGCGGGCGGTGGCCGGGTCGCGGCCGGCGTGGAAGTAGGCGTCGGCCAGGCGCCGGTAGTCCTCGGCGAAGGCGCCGTAGGCCTCCGCCAGCCGCAGCCGCGCGCGCTCGCGCGCCACCGCGGTCGGGACCTGCTCGAACTCCCGCTTGGCGCGCACCACCTGCAGGCGCGTCTCCTTGGCCTCGAACTCGAGCTGGGCCACGGCGTCGTTGAAGGCGCGCTTCGCCTCGGGGGCGCCTTGCTGCTGGAGCGCCTTGGCCTGGCGATAGAAGTCCTCCACCTTGGCGAACAGCGCCGCCGCCTCCTTGTAGCGCTTGGCCGCCAGCAGGACCTCCGCCTTGACCGCCGCGAAGTCGCCCGCCTGCGCGTCGAGCAGCCGGAGCGCCTCTTGGGTGCGGCCGAGCTTGACGAGCGCCCGGGCCTCCGCCGCGGGGTCCTTCACCAGGCGGGCGACCGTGACCGCCTCCTCCCAGCGCTCCTGGTCCAGCTCGCCCATCTCGAGCAGCGTCTGAAGCTCGCGCGCGGTGTCGTGGTTGCGCCGGTAGAGGAGGAGCGCCCGGACCGGCTGCTTGGTGACCCGATACAGCTCCGCCACCTCGAGCGCCACCTCGCGCTTGCGCGGCCCGCGCCCGAGCCGTCGCAAGGCCTGCTCGAAGATGGCCGCGGCCTCGCGGAACTCGCCCTTCCGCCTCAGCGAGTAGGCGAGGTTGAGCAGGTCGTCGGCCGTCGGGCCCGCCCGTCCCTGGGCCAAGACCGGCGCGAACGTCAGGAGCAGCGCGGCGACGATCAGGCACGAGCGCATGGCGCCTCCGGCCGCGAGGTCGTCTCGCCGCGCCCTCACGGGGCGGGCCGCGCCCGCGGCGGGGCCATTTTGTGGGGGCGGCGCGCCCGGGTCAAACCCCCGCGGGCCCCTCGCACGCGTTGCGGTAGGCCGCGAGCGCCAGCACCGGGAAGTACTTCGGGTAGTAGTGGTACTTCAAGTAGAAGGCGTTCGGGAAGCCGGTGCCGGTGAACTCGTCCTCGGCCCACAGGCCGTCGCTGGCCTGGTGGCGCGTCAGCCACTCGGCCGCCCGGCGGGCCGCCTCGCCGCGCGCGCGCCCGCACGAGATCAGGCCCATCAGGCCCCAGGCCGTCTGGGAGGCGGTCGGTCTGCAGCGCTCCTGCTCGTGGCCGGGCAGGTACGAGTTGCACGACTCGCCGAACCCGCCGTCCTCCTGCTGGTAGCGCTCCAGCCACTCGCCCGCCGCCACCATCGCCGGGTCGTCGGGCCCGACCCCGAGCGCGGCCAGGCCGCGGACCACCGACCAGGTGCCGTAGACGTAGTTCACGCCCCAGCGACCCCACCAGCTCCCGTCTTGCTCCTGCTCCTTGCGGACGTAGGCCTCGGCCCGCTGGACCACCGGGTCCTCGCGCGAAGCGCCGAGCATGCCGAGCATCTCGAGGATCCGGCCGGTCACGTCGACCGTGCTCGGGTCGAGCATGTTCTTCTCGTCGTTGTAGAGGATCTCGTTGTAGACCTCGTCGTCGACGTCGCGCTCGAACGCGCCCCAGCCGCCGTCGGCGTTCTGGAGGCCGAGCAGCCAGCGGCGGGCGAGGTCGAGCGCCTCGCGCCGCGCGGCGCGCCCCTCCTCCGCCCCGTTGCTCAGCGCCATCATGACCACGGCCGAGTCGTCGGTGTCGGGGTAGAAGTCGTTGTAGAACTGGAAGGCCCAGCCGCCCGCCGGCACGCCGGGCGCCTTCACCGCCCAGTCGCCCTTGCGGCGGATCTGCATGCGGGTGAGCCAGTCGACCGCGCGCGCGATCGGCGCCGCGTCGGGCTCGACGCCGGCCTCGGTCAGGGCCAGCACGCTCCAGCCGGTGTCCCATACCGGCGAGACGCAGGGCGCGATGTGCGTCTCGTCGCGCGCCTCGTCGGGCCACTCGAACCGCTCGAGCGCCGCCATGCCGCGCACGAACGGGTCCTCGTCGACGCCCATCCCGGTGACGTACAGCGCGAGCAGCGAGTTGGCGATCGCGGGGAAGATCCCGCCCCAGTCGCCCGAGTCGTCCTGGTGCTCGAGGATCCAGCGCCGCGCCCGCCCGAGCGCCGCCTGCCGGAGCGGGCGGACGCCGGTCCGCTCGCACCACTTGAGCACCTTGTCCGCCTTCACGAACAGGTTGGCCCACGACACGGCCTTGAGCCCGACCGCCTTCTCGTAGAGGAGGTCGCCCGAGACGGGCTCGGGGTAGAGCTCGGCGATCCCGCGCCCCTCGGGCACCGGGACGACCTTCTTGACGTCGGCCAGCACCGCCAGCGGGACGGTGCACACCCGCGCCCAGTAGGCGAGCTCGTAGATGTTGAAGCGCTGGAAGCGCGGCGCGAACATGATCTGGATCGGGAGCGAGGGGCACACCTGCCAGTCGAGCTCGCCGAGCAGCGCCAGCTGGTAGCGCGTGAGCATGCGGGTGCGCGCCGGACCGCCGCCTGCGCGGATGAACTCGCGCGCCTTGACCATGTGCGGCGCGTCGGCCGAATCGCCGAGCAGCTTGAGCGCCGCGTAGGCCTCGGTGGTGACCGAGATGCAGCCCGGGGCGTCGAAGTGGATCGCCCAGGTCCCGTCCGCGCGCTGCGTGCGGCGGATCCAGTTGCCGAGCTTGCGCGCCTTCTCGCGGTAGTGCGGCCGCTCGAGGAGGCCGGTGTAGTGCAGCAGGAAGATGTACTGCGCGTCGAGCGTCTGGTTCGCCTCGTCCTCGCCGTTCCACCAGCCCTCGGCGTGCTGCAGGCCGAGCAGCGCCTCGCTGGCGCGCTCGAGCGCGTGGTCGAGCGCCGTCTCGGGCGGGCGGCGGCGCACGATCGGGCGCTGCCTGGGGCGGGCGAGGTCGAAGGCGGGTCGCGCGGTGGCGCCGGTGCCGGTCTGCGTCACGCGGG
>CAZMSZ010000215.1:0-12502 GCA_964569055.1 uncultured Planctomycetota bacterium
CATTCGCGCCGCGCCGCCCGAAGCGGCGCTGCTCCTTGGCGAGAAGGCGCTTCGTAGGGCGAGAGGGGCTTCGGGCCCAGTGCCCGGTGTCGCTGTCGCTCGTGTGCCGGGTGGTCGAATCAGCGACGCTCATTTCGCGACGGCCTCCCGCCCAGAGTCCGCCCGCTGTCGACAGCGGGGCGACTCTGGGGGACCCCGACTTCCGCGTCGACCATGACCCCGGACGGACCGTCCAGACGCTGGCCTCGGTCGGGGTCTGGGGCGACCTGATCGCGGTGGCGTGGGTCCGCGCCCTGCCCGCCCACCGCGGTAAGGATTCCGCGCGCGCGTCGCGGTTGCTCGGCCGCTGGAGCGTGTCTATCCTGGGGCCATCGGCCGGAGGGCCCATGCCACGGACGGGCGCGCGGGTGATCCCAGCTTCATCGGCTGCGACGCGGCGGACGGGGGGCAGCGCGTGAGCCCGCCTCCTCCGCCTCCTCCGGGACGACGGCCTGGCCCCGGGGGGCCAGGCGGGCGACCGGCGCCCGGGCCCGGGCGCTCGGGGCCGCGGCCCGCGCCCGGGCGGGCGGGGCCCGCTCCCGCTGGGCGCCCGCCGGCCGGGCCGCCCCGCGGCGGGCCGCCGCAGCGCGGTCGCCGCCCGCCGCCGCGGCCGGACGCGCGCCCGCCCTCAGGGCGGCGCGGCCCGCCGCCGGCCGACCCCAACGACCCGCTCACCGGGCGGGGCGAGAAGCAGTTCGAGATCCGGCGCGGCCGGCGGCATGGCGAGGACGACTACGACGACGAAGCGCCGCTCGGGCCCGTGGTCCTGCCGCAGTCGATCACGCAGGAGGCCGAGGACGAGAGCTTCCGCCGCCGGTTCGGGACCGAGGAGGCGATCGACTTCGAGCGCCGCCACAACAACGTGCACCTCATGCAGTCGGGCGGCGCGAGCGGGCCCGACATTCGCCGGCGCGGGGCCGCGGTGCTCGTGGTGCTGCTCCTCCTCGCGGCCGCGGCCTACGTGGTCCACACCCAGATCGGCTTCGAGGCGCTGCTCCAGAAGCTCAAGGGTGGCTGACGCAACTCCAGCCCCGCCCAGGGACTGGTTGGCACCACGCGCCAGTGGTACAGTCGCCGCGTGACTCAGGGCCACGAGTTCTCGTACCACCTGTTCGAGGAGCGCGAGTTCCAGGCGCGGTTCTTCCCGGCGGTGCGCGGCGAGGAAGAGATCGTCCGCGAGCTGCTCGACGCCGCCGACGCGTCGGGTCCGTCGTGGACCGCGCTCCACAAGCTGTTCGACGACACGCGGGCGGCCTTCGAGGTCGCCGTGCGGGAGGTCGACGGCGACGCCGCCCAGCGCACGATCTTCGCGGCGTTCGCCCAGTTCGTCGGGCACCTGCGCCCGACGTTCTGCT
Organism: uncultured Planctomycetota bacterium; assembly: GCA_964569055.1. Taxonomy (GTDB): domain Bacteria; phylum Planctomycetota; class J058; order J058; family J058; genus JAWLGW01. The sequence goes on from CAZMSZ010000215.1 coordinate 1,395, forward strand.
CGCGCGCCGCGAGCTTCTCGCACATCGACCGCGACGCCTTCCCCGAGCTGGCGCCCTTCCTGCGCAGCCCGGGCGCCCTGTTGCGCAGCGGGCGCGCGGCCCTGGACGGGATCCCCGCCGGGCTGCCCGACCGCGTGCCGGCGACCTGCCTGGAGGGGCGCAGCGGCGGGGCGGTGGTCCTGTCCGAAGACGTGCGCCCCTGCGTGGAGGCGCTGCGCGCCGTCATGCCGCGCCTGGCCGAGTGGCTCGCCGCCCGCGGGCACGATCCAGCCGAGACGCTGACCGTCATGCTCTCCGCCCTGGTCGAGGCCAAGCTGCGCGGGAGCGCCGTGCTCGAGGGGTGCGACGTGCTCGAGGGCGACGCGCACCTGCCCAAGGAGCACCGCCGCTCGTTCCAGGCGCCCGAGTCGCTCCCGCCGGCCGTGGTGCGCGAGGTGGCGCGCGTGCTCGGGCAGGAGCCGCCCCTCCCCGAGCCCGAGGCCGAGGAGCCGGCGGCTGCGGCGCCCGAGCCGACCGAGGTGATCCCCTACACGCCGCAGGGCGTGTACGAGGTCGGCCAGCTGCTCCACCACAAGGCGTTCGGCACGGGCGAGGTCACGCGGATCCTCGACAGCCGCCGCCTGCAGGCCCGCTTCGACGGGCAGGGCGAGAAGACCCTGGTGCAGGGGCTCGCCCCGCGCGAGGACGCCTCGCGCGACAACGGCGCGGACGTCGCGAACGCGACCTGACCGCCTCGCGCCCGCGCGCCGCCGTGACGCCGCCCCGGGTGTGCATCCTCTCGCAGCTGTTCGACGAGCGCCGCGGCGGGCCGGCCCGACAGGCCGTGCTGCTGGCGCGCTGCCTCGCCAGCCGCGGGTTCGAGGTGGTCGTGCTGGCGCGCAAGATCCGCGGCGCGCGCCTGCCCACGCTGCCGCCGGGCGTGCGCGTGATCGAGGTTTCGGCCCCGTTTCCCGGGACCATGGACCTCGAGCACGCCACGCTCAAGAACCTCTCGATCTCGCTGGGCTGGACCCTGGGCGCCGCGGCCGCCCTCGCGGTCCGCGGCCGGCGGCTCGACCTCGTCCACTCGCAGGGCGCGAGCCTGCCCCCGATCCTGCTCGCGCCGCTGCTCCGCCGCCTGCGCCTCCCGCTGGTGGCGCAGCCCATGGCCACCGGCCAGGGCGTCGAGGCGGGCGACCTGCGCGGCCGCTACGCCGGGCTCGGCACGCTGCTGCTGCGCCTGCTCGGCCCCGCGCACACGGTCGCGATCTCGCGCCGGATCGAGGAGGCGCTGCGCGCCGACGGGTTCCCGCCCGCGGCGATCACGCGGATCCCGTTCATCGTCGACGAGGAGCGCTTCCGCCCCGCGCAGGCCGAGGAGCGCGCGGCGCTGCGGGCGCGGCTGGGCTACGCCGGGCGGGTGGTGCTGTTCGTGGGGCGGCTGGTGGAGCGCAAGCGCCCGCTGCTCCTGCTCGACGCGTTCGCGGCCGCGCGCGCGCGCGCCCCGGCGCTCCGCCTCGAGGTGCTCGGCGACGGCCCGCTCATGGGCGCCGCCCGCGCCCGGGTGCGGGCGCTGGGCCTGTCGGACGCCGTGTCGCTCCCCGGGTTCGCCGACGACGTCGAGGAGCGGCTGCGCGCCGCCGACGGCTACGTCCTGTGCAGCACGATCGAGGGCCTCCCCAACGCCCTGCTCGAGGCCATGGCCTGCGCCCTCCCGGTGCTCTCGACCCGGATCTCGGGCACCGAGGACGTGCTGCGCGACGGCCACAACGGCCTGCTGATCGCCCCCGACGATGCGGCCGCGCTCAGCGCCGGGCTGGCGCGCCTGGGCGCCGCGCCCGAGGCGGAGCTCACGCGGCTGGGCGCGGCGGCCCGCGCCACGATCCTGGCGGAGTGCTCGCGCGAGGCGGTGGCCGACCGCTACGCGGCGCTGTACCGCGAGCTGATCGGACGCGCGGACGAGCCCAGCCTGGTGTGCGATCCCAGGTAGGATCGCGCCCCTTCGGGAGGCCGCATGAGACGAACGCTCGCGGGGAGCGCGCTCGCGCTCGGGTTGCTCGTGTCCGTCGCCGCCGCCGACGATCCGGCCGAGAGCCCGGGCGGGGCGCCGCACCGGGTCCACGCGCTGGTCGGCGCGACCGTGGTCCCGCGCCCCGGGACGCGCCTCGAGCACGCCACGGTCGTGATCCGCGACGGGCTGATCGAGGCGGTGGGCGAGGGCGTGATCCCGCCCGCGGACGCGCGGGTGTGGGACGCCGCCGGGCTGACCGTCTACCCCGGCCTGATCGAGCCCTACCTGCCCCTGAGCGAGCCGAGCGACGGCAAGGGCGGGGCCGCTCCCGCTGCTCCCGCGCCCGGCGGCGCCCGCCACGAGAACCCCGCGGTGCGCGCCGACGTGCGGGTCGCCGAGCGGCTGGCCCTCGACGCCGAGCGGCTGCGCGCGCTGCGGCGCGCCGGCTTCACCGCGGCGCTGGTCGTGCCCACCGAGGGGCTGCTCCGCGGCACGAGCGCGCTGGTCGCGCTCGGCGACGGTCCGCCCGGCGCGCAGGTGCTCCAGGCCGACGTGGCGCAGCACCTCACCTTCCAGCCCGCGCGGCAGGAGGGGCGCTACGTGTATCCCGCCTCGCTCATGGGCGGGGTGGCGCTGGTGCGCCAGACGCTGCTCGACGCCGAGCACTACCTCGCGGCCTGGTCCGCCTACGCTCGCGCGCCGCTCGGGCGCGAGCGCCCGGCGACCGACGTGGCGCTCGGCGCGCTCCTCCCCGCGCTGGAGGGGACGCGCCCGGTGTGCGTCGAGGCCGCGAGCGGCCAGGACGCGCTGCGGGCCGTGGCCGTGCTCGCCGAGCTCGAGCTGCTCCCCTGGCTGGTGCTCGACCCCGACGCGCGCTGGCTCGACGAGGTGGCCCACACCGGCGCCCCGCTGATCGTGACCCTCAACTTCCCGCCCGCCCCGCGCTGGGAGGGCGAGGAGGAGGCGGTCGAGGTCGAGACCGAGGCGCTGCGCCGCTGGCACCTCGCCCCCGAGGTGCCGGCCCGGCTCGAGCGGGCGCAGGCGCGCTTCTCGCTCAGCTCGCACGGCCTGGCGGACCGCAGCGCGTTCCGGGCCCGGGTGCGCGCGGCGCTCGCGCGCGGGCTCTCGGAGGAGGCGGCGCTGGCCGCGTTCACCACCGCGCCCGCCGCGCTCCTCAAGGCGCCGCAGCTGGGGGTGATCGCGCCCGGGGCCGCCGCCAACCTGACCGTGAGCGACGGCGCGCTGTTCGCCGAGGCCACCCGGATCGTCGAGACCTGGGTGGACGGGGTCCGCTACCCGGGCGAGCTCGCGCCGCCCAAGCCGGGCGCGCTGGTCGGGACCTGGCTGCTCGACGTGGGCGGCCGCCCGCTGGCGCTGAAGCTGGAGCAGGAGCGCGGCGAGCTGCGCGCCAAGCTGGCGCCCTCCGCCGAGCCGGCGGCGGCCACGCCCGGCGAGCCGGCCTGGGTCGAGGCGCAGGCCCCCGCCCTGTGGCGCGACCGGCTCACGCTGCACGTCCCGGGCGCGCTCCTGGGCGGCGAGGCTCCGGTCACGTTCACCTGCCGCGTGAAGGGGCGGCTCCTGAGCGGACGCTCGCCGGGCGACCTGCAGGTGGAGCCGATCGTGGTCCGCGGGCGCCTCGCGGCCCCCGCCCCGAAGGAGGAGGAGCCGGAGGAAGGGGCCGAGGCCGCGCCGACCCCGGCGCTCGGGCCGGTCGATCCCTGGGGGAGCTGGCCGCCGGTCGCGCCGAGCGCGCCGCCCGCGGTGCTGCTGCGAGACGCGACGGTGTGGACGCAGGGCCCGCAGGGGACGCTCGAGGGGGCCGACCTCCTGGTGCGAGACGGCCGGGTGGCCGGGGTCGGCTACGACCTCGAGGCGCCGCCGGGCGCGCTGGTGATCGACGCCGCCGGGCACCACGTCACGCCGGGGATCATCGACTGCCACTCGCACGCCTTCGTGCAGGGCGCCGTGAACGAGGGCACGCGGAGCTGCACCGCGCAGGTGCGGATCGCGGACGTGATCGACGCGCAGACCGTGGACATCTACCGCCAGCTCGCGGGCGGAGTGACCACGGCCAACCTGCTCCACGGGTCGGCCAACGCGATCGGCGGGCAGAGCGCGGTCGTGCAGCTCCGCTGGCGCGAGCCGCCCCAGCGCCTGCTCATGGAGGGCGCGCCGCCGGGGATCAAGTTCGCGCTGGGCGAGAACCCCAAGCGGAGCAACTGGGGCCGGCAGCTCTCGCCGCGGTTCCCCTCCTCGCGCCTCGGCGTGACCGAGGTGATCCGCGAGCGCTTCTTGGCCGCGCGCAACTACCAGCGCCAGCTCGTCGACTGGCGGGTGGCCTCGGCGCGCGACCCGGGCGCGTCCCCGCCGCGGATCGACCTCGAGCTCGAGGCGCTGAGCGAGGTCCTGGCGGGCCGGCGCAAGGTCCACTGCCACAGCTACCGCCAGGACGAGATCCTGGCCATGATCCGCCTGGCCGAGGAGCTCGGGTTCACCGTGGGCACGTTCCAGCACGTGCTCGAGGGCTACAAGGTCGCCGACGAGATCGCGGCCCACGGCGCGGGCGCCTCGACCTTCTCCGACTGGTGGGCCTACAAGTTCGAGGTCTACGACGCGATCGCCTACAACGGCGCGCTCATGCACCAGCGCGGGGTGCTGGTCTCGTTCAACTCCGACAGCGCCGAGATGGCCCGCCGGCTCAACCTCGAGGCGGCCAAGGCCATGCGCTACGGCGGGCTCTCGCCCGAGGAGGCGCTGGCGCTGGTCACGATCAACCCCGCCCGCCAGCTCGGGATCGACGCGGTGGTCGGCTCGCTCGAGGTGGGCAAGCAGGCCGACTTCGCGGTGTGGAGCGGGCACCCGCTCGAGGCGACCTCGCGCTGCGAGCAGACCTGGATCGAGGGCCAGCCGCGCTTCGACCGGCGGCTGGACGAGGTCGCCTTCGCGCGGGGCGCGGCCGAGCGCGAGGCGCTGCTGGCGGCCGCGCGCGCGGCGCGCTTCGCCAAGGACGCGATCTCGGCCGAGGGATGGCGGCCCACGTTCGGCGCCGCCGCGGCGATCGCCGAGTACGCCTGCTGCGGGAGGGACGAGCGGTGAGCACCTCGCGCCGGACGCCGCGCCGCCTCGCGGCCCTCGCCACGCTCGCCCTCCTGGCCGCGCCCGCGCGCGCGCAGGAGGAGCAGGGCCGCCCGATCGCGCTGGTCGGCGCCACCGTGCACCCGATCGAGGGCGAGGCGGGCCCCGCCACCGTGCTGCTGCAGGGCGGGCGGATCCGCGCGGTCGCGCCCGACCTGGCGCTCCCCGCCGAGGTGAGGCGGATCGACCTCACGGGACGCCACCTCTACCCGGGCCTCATCGACGCCGACTCGGTGCTCGGCCTGGTCGAGATCGGCAGCGTGGGCGCGACGGTCGACTACCGCGAGCTGGGCCGGATCAACCCCAGCCTGCGCGCCGAGCTGGCGGTCAACCCCGACTCCGAGCTGCTGCCGGTGGCCCGCACCGGCGGGGTGCTCCTGGCCCACATCGCGCCCCGCGGCGGCTTGATCGCGGGCACCAGCGCGCTGATCACCACCGACGGCTGGACGTTCGAGGACATGACCGTGCAGGCGCCGGTGCTGCTCCACGTGCGCTGGCCGAGCATGCGGGTCGACCCCAGGCGCGAGGAGCCGCTCGAGGAGCAGGTCCGCAAGCGCGAGGAGGCGCTGCTCGCGATCGACGAGGCGTTCGCCGACGCGGCGGCCTACTGGAAGGCGCGCACGTCGTCGGGGGTCACGCCGCCCGACGAGGACCCCAAGTGGGAGGCCATGCGCAAGGTGATCGCGCGCGAGGTGCCCGTCGGCGTCAGCGCCGAGCGCCTGAGCGAGCTGCGGGCCGCGCTCGACTGGGCCGACCGGCAGCAGGTGCGCCTGATCCTGCTCGGCGCGACCGACGCCTGGCGGATCGCCGACGACCTGGCGCTGCACGAGGTCGCGGTCGTGCTCGGCCCGAGCACGCACCTCCCGCTGCGCCACCACGAGGCGGTCGACACCGTGTTCGCGGCCGCGGCGCGTCTCCACGAGGCGGGCGTGCGGTTCGCGTTCTCGAGCGGCGGCAGCGGCTGGGGCGCGGCCGACAGCCGGAACCTCAAGCGTCAGGCCGCCCTGGCGGTGCGCCACGGCCTCCCGCCCGAGGCGGCCCTACGCGCGCTGACCCTGGGCGCCGCCGAGATCCTGGGCGTCGACGCGCGCCTCGGCTCGATCGAGGCCGGCAAGGACGCCACCCTGATCGCGACCGACCGCCCGCTGCTCGAGGAGCAGGCGCGCGTGACCCACGCCTGGATCGCCGGGCGGCAGGTCAGCCTGGAGGACCGCCAGCTGCGGCTGTACGAGAAGTACCGGGCGCGCCCGCCGCGCCGCTGAGCGCGCTCAGTCCTTCGGCAGGCCGTGGTGGCGGGTGGGGCCGCGCACCTCGAGCGCGTCGTCCCACAGGTAGCCCTTGTCGAGCACGAACCGGGCGCGGAACGTGGTCCCGCCCTCGGGGTCGGCGCGGACCCAGGGCGTCGCCAGCCGGACGACCGCGTGGAGCTCGCTCGCGCCCCAGGGAAGCTCATGGCGGCGCGCCACGTAGGTGGGGCCGGTCGCGACCACCACGCCGCCGCGCAGCCAGCGCACCGGCGAGGCGGGGATGGGCGACCCGGCGAGGTCGAGGTCCAGGGACAGGCGGCAGGTCTGGGCGTCGAGGCGCTCGACCTTGGTGCGCACCGGCCAGGTCTTCTTGGCGATGCGCACCACGAGCAGCTCGCGGCACACCGCGCAGAACGGCGTCGCGCGGTTGCTCGTGCGCATGAGGCAGGTGCGCGAGGGGCGATACCAGCGGCGGCTCTGATAGTACGCGCCGGGGTACAGCCCCACGTCGGGGCGCTCGTGGTCGGGCGTGGGGAGCGCGGCGTCCGCGGGGAGCCAGTGACGCCAGGGAATGAACCGGCGCTCGGTGTGGGTCGTGGCGTTGCCCCCCGTGTCGCCGAGGCTCAGCGCGGCCTCCACGATCCCGTTGCCGAGCAGGAAGTCGCACAGCGACTCCTCGCGCTCCTCGTACTCGTCGAACAGGCGGCCGATCACGTGGCCGAGCTCGTGGACGACCACGGAGGGGAACCGCCCGCCCACCGCGGAGACGGCGGCGACGTCGCCGTAGTACCAGGCGATCGAGCGGAAGCGGTCGTTCGCCACGATCACGATCGCGTCCGCGCCCGGCGCGGCCGCGGCCAGGGCGCGCACTCGCCCCACGTCCAGGGTGGGGGTGGCGTTCCGCTCGTCCGCCGGTGCCAGCTTGGTTCCGGCGGCGGTGCGGACCCCGCGGACCCCCGAGAACGGGTCGGGGAAGCGCAGGGCGTGCACGTTGAACAGCGGCCACAGCTCGGCGAAGGGCGTGGTCTTCTGCAGCGCGTCGATCGCGCTGGTCACCCGGGCGTCGTAGCGATCGAGCTCCTCGATCGCGTACCCCTCGGGCACGAACACGATGTCGTAGCGGTCCTCGGGCGCGCCGTGGTCGACGAGCGTGCGCACGCTGCGCAGCTCGTGCGGCGCGCCGCGCCGGCCCGTGGACTGGAGCCTGCGCCAGGCGTCCTCGGGGGCCAGCCGCGTGGGGTTCCGCACCGCCTCGCTCACCCGCCCGTCGCGGATGGTGTAGCGCGCCTCGAGCTCGTTGATCGCCAGGGACGCCGCGATCGGCGCCCCCGCGACCGCGCCGCTCAGTCCGCGCGCGGTCATGGCCGCCGGCGCCTCGTACTTCACGACCAGCCGCCCGGCGCCTGGGAGGTGCACCGCGCGGCTGCGCCACACCCGCGCCCGCGCGTGCGGGGCGCCGCCGCGGGTCAGCTCGGTGCGGGTCAGCTCGAGCCGGCCGCCCCCGGCGCGCTCGATCCGGAGCAGCGCCTCGCTGGCGGCGCCGTCGTCGTAGCGGCCGCGCAGCACGTAGTCGCCCGACAGCGCGCGCAAGGGGTCCTGGGCGGCGGCCGGGGCGGCGGTCAGCAGGAGCAGGGCGAGGACGGTCGAGGCTCGGGTCATGCGGCGCGCCCGAGGCAAACGACGCGCCGCGACGCGGGCGGTCGCCGCTCGTCGGGGCGGGCGCGCGCTCCGGCGCGTAAACGTCGGGGGGGCCGCACGGAGGGACGCAGGCGCCGCGCTGGGCGAGCGCAGGTCCGACGCGGCGCCGCGACGCACCCTGGCCGCTGAAAGGAGTGCGAAAGGGAGCGACCGCTAGAAGGGGCTGCGCGGCGCCCCCAGATCCTCGGGGAACCCCCGCCGGCGGGAGGGCCCCCGGACCTCGAGCCGCTTGCTCCACAGCTGCCCCTTGTTCAGCACGAACCGCGTGCGGAACGTGGTCTGCCCCTCGGGATCCACCCGCACCCAGGGCAGCGCGATCTGCACGATCGCGTCGAGGTTGCTCTCGCCCCAGGGCTGATCGTCGCGGCGCGCCACGTAGGTCGGACCGCGGCCGACCTCGACCATGCCGTTTCGCAGCCAGAGCACCTGCGATGGGGTGGCGAGGTCGGTCTCGAGCGTGAACCGCAGGGTCTCGCCGTCGATCCGCTCCGCCTTGGCGCGCACGGGCCAGGTCTGGGCGGCCAAGCGGATCGTGAGCAGCTCGCGGCACACCACGCAGAACGGCGCGTCGTCGCCGCGCATCCTGCAGGTGAGCGCAGGGCGGTACCAGTAGCGGCTGCGGTGGAGCGCGCCGCGGTACAGCCCGACCTCGGTGGGGTGGTCCGCGGGCGTGGGCAGCCGGGCGCCCTCCGCCAGCCAGTGACCCCACGGGACGAAGCGGCGCTCGGTGTGGGTGGTCACGTTGCCGCCCCAGCCCGTCTGGCCGATCAGGAGCTCGTTGATCGCGTTGCCGTAGACGAAGTCCCAGCGCGAGTCGGGGTACTCCTCGTACTCGTCGAGCAGCCGCCCGACGACGTGGCCGAGCTCGTGCACGACCATGCGCTCGAAGCGGCCGTGCCAGGCCGAGGCCACGGTCACCCCGTCCTCGGCCAGGGAGCGGAAGCTGTGATCGGTGATCACGACCACCGCGTCGGCGCCCGGGGCGTACTCGCCGAGGGCGCGGGCGCGCTTCCAGTCGGGCTGGGGGAACCCCCAGGGGTCCTTCGAGAGCCTGGTCCCCGCGGCCGTCGGCGCGCCGCGCTCGCTCGAGGCGTCGGCGAAGCGCACCACGTGGACGTTGAACAGGCTCCACAGCTCCTTGAAGGGCGAGGTGACGCTGAGCTCGTCCACGACGCGCTGCACGTACAGGTCGAACGCGCCCAGCGCCTCGGCGGTGAACGCCTCGGGCACGAACACCAGGTCGTAGCGGTCGGCGGGCGCGCCGTGCCCGACGAGCGTCCGCACGCTGCGCAGCTCGTGGGGCGGGCCGTGGCGGCCGACGCTCTGCAGGTGACGCCAGCGGTGCTCGGGGGCGCGGCGGGTCGCGTTCTCGACGCCTTCGGTCAGCCTGCCGGCGCGCACGAGGTAGCGAGCGCGCAGGACGTTGGGCGAGACGACCGGCGCCACGCCCCCGCCGCCGAGCGCGCCGACGAGCCCGCGCCGCTGCTGATCGGCGGGCGCCTCGAACGTCACGAAGAACCGCTCGGCGTCGAGCACGCGCACGGCGCGGGCGCGCCACACGCGGGTGGGCGCGAGCGGCTGCCCGCCACGCGCCAGCTCCACGCGAGTGACGTGCAGGCGCCCCTCCCGACGCTCGATCCGCAGCACCGCCTCGCTGCGGACGCCCGTGTCGTACGCGCCGCGCAGCGTGTAGTGCCCCACGAGCGCGTCGCCTGGGCGCGGGGGCTCCTTGGCCCAGGCGGGCGCGGTGAACAGGAGCAGGAACAACACGGCTCGGATCATGGGCGACGCCTGGCAAACTCCGCGCCGCGCGCAAACCGCGCGGGCGCCTGCCTCGGATCGACGTGCCGATCGCCGGGCGTCGGGCCGAGCCGACGGGCGTCCCCGCCGCTGAAGGGAGCGCGAAAAGGGGGAGACGCCGGCGACCGCGCCGCTTGACCGGGTGCGGGCTGGGCTCCACCCTGGGGCGCATGGCCGCCGAGGTGGCGCCGACGCCGCGGGGTCCGACCCCGGCCCTGAGCGTGGCGCCCATGATGGACACCACCGACCGTCACCTGCGGGTGCTGCTCCGCCAGCTCACCCGGCGGACGCTGCTGTACACCGAGATGATCCCGACCGGCGCGATCCTGCACGGCGACCGCGAGCGGGCGCTCGGGTTCTCGCCGGTGGAGCGGCCGCTCGCGCTGCAGCTCGGGGGGGACGACCCGGCCGCCCTGGCGGAGTGCGCGCGGATCGCCGAGGCATGGGGCTACGACGAGGTCAACCTCAACGTGGGCTGCCCGAGCCCGCGGGTCAAGGAGGGGAGCTTCGGGGCCTGCCTCATGGAGCGCCCCGAGCGGGTGGCCGAGGGCGTGGCCGCCATGCGCGCCGCGACGCGGCTGCAGATCACCGTCAAGCACCGGATCGGGGTCGACGAGCGCGATCGCTACGAGGACATGCTGCGGTTCGTGGACGCGGTGGCCGCGGCCGGGTGCGACCGGTTCACGGTCCACGCGCGCAAGGCCTGGCTGGAGGGGCTGAGCCCCAAGCAGAACCGCACGGTCCCGCCGCTCCGCTACGAGGACGTCTACCGGCTCAAGCGTGAGCGCCCGGCGCTGGCGGTCGAGCTCAACGGCGGGGTGCGCACGCTCGAGCAGGCGCTCGCGCACCTCGAGCAGGTCGACGCGGTCATGATCGGGCGCGCCGCAGCCGACGACCCGTACCTGTTCGCCGAGGCCGACCGGCGCGTGTTCGGCGAGGAGTGCCCCACCCCGACCCGCGAGGATGTGGTCCGCGCCATGCTCCCCTACTACGCCGAGTGGCACGGGCGCGGCGCCCGCCTCCCGCTGCTGGTGCGCGGCCTCCACAACCTGTTCGCGGGCCTCCCAGGCGCGCGCGCCTGGCGCCGGGCGCTGACCGAGGAGACCCGTCCGCGCGGGGCGGACGTCTCGGCGATCGAGCGCGCGCTCGAGGCCGTGCTGACGCGGTCGCCAGGGGCTTGAATCTAGCCCGGATTTTGCACGACGAAGTCGTGCGGAAGCCGGGCTAGCCGGGCCCGA
>CAZMSZ010000216.1:0-1725 GCA_964569055.1 uncultured Planctomycetota bacterium
GCGGTTCGTGACGCTCGGGCTGCAGGCCTACGAGACACGGGCGCGCTGGCGCGGGCTGTGAACCTCGTCGAACCCGTTCGCGGTCGTGATCGCGGCCCACCTCGCCACGGCGCGCACGCGAGGCAGCGCAGCGCGGCGGCTATACTGGAAGCGGAAGCTGATCCTGCACCTCGAGGCCGCGGGGCCCTGGTGGAGCGACGAACAGAAGCGGGTGCTCTACCGTTGCATTGACTGGATGATGCGCCTCCCGCCCGAGCGGCAGCGGGCGCTCGACGCGGAGCTGCAGGAACTGCGCGAGGAGGGTCGGGTGGAGTTCGTCACGAGCATCGAGCGCAAGGCGATCGAGCGCACCCGCAGGGACGCGGTCGCCAAGGTTCTGGTGACTCGCTTCGGCGAGCTGCCCAAGAGCCTGGAACGCGAGGTCCAGGCCGTCGAGGACGTGGAGCTCCTCGACCGGTTGATCGCCGAGGCCGCGCGCACGCCCTCGCTCGAGGCGTTCGAGCGCACGCTCGCCGACCTCGCCTGAAGCCGCCGGGGCGCGGCGCCACCCCCGCGGGTAGACTCGCCTCGCCCCGCGCGGCGCGCGCCGGCGGGCGAGGCGGGCGTGAGCGACGGCCTGCGACACTACCTCGACCGTCTGCTCGACGCCTGGCACGAGCTGGCCGAGCCCGGCGCCGTGCGCCTGGGCTTCTTCGCGCTGCTCCTGGGCCTGACGCTCCTCTGCCGCGGCCGCGGTGCCTGGTCGCGACGCGCGAGCTGGGGCGTGCTCGCCACGATCGTGCTGGTCCACTTCAACCTGGCCGCCATGCCGTTGTTGCGCCTCCTCGAGCTCGAGCTCCAGGCGGGCTACGACCGGATCGGCCTGCCTCGCCTCCCGCCCGGGCTGTGGACGCACCTCCCGGGCTGGGCGGTGACGCTGGCGGCGGTGGTCGCCTACGACCTCGCGAACTACTGGAACCATCGCCTCATGCACACCCGCTGGGTGTGGCCGGTCCACGCGATCCACCACTCCGACCCCGACGTGAGCGGCATGACCAGCTTCCGCGTGCACGCGCTCGAGGGGTTCGTCATGGGCGCGTCCTACGTGCTCCTGCTCACGTGGCTGCGCCTCCCCCCCGACGCGCTGGCGGGCCTCGCGGCGATCCTGATCCTCCACAACATGTACGTCCACGCCGACCTCGACTGGACGCACGGCCCGCTCGAGCTGTTGGTGGCCTCCCCGCGTTACCACCGCTGGCACCACGCCGACGTGCCCGAGGCCCACGGCAAGAACCTCGCCAACGTGATCCCGCTGTTCGACGTGCTGTTCGGGACCTACTACTGCCCGGGCCCCTGCACCGCCCCGCTCGGCGCGGCCGGCGTGCCGCAACACGATCCGCTCCGCCTGTTCCTGTTCCCCGGCGTCGGCTGGCTGCGCGAGGCGCGCGCCCTCGGCGCGCGGCTGCTCGCGCGGAAGCGGCCCGCCGACGACGCGGACGCGCCACGGACCGCGAACGCTCCCGACACCAGCCCGCTGTAGCGAGTTGGCCAGTCCCCGCCTCGACCCCGTGACGCGAGGCGACCCCCTGTCGCCCCCTCCGCTCGGCCAAGCGCGCCCGTTCGGGGGAGGGGTGGTCGTCGCCATCGCCGCCGCTAGACTCGCCCCCTTCACTCGTGGGGCGGATCCGCTACGACGGGCTCGGTCGCCCCGTCGCCGCCGAGCTCGCCACGCGCCCCGGGGCGCCG
>CAZMSZ010000216.1:1825-8633 GCA_964569055.1 uncultured Planctomycetota bacterium
CCGAGGAGCGGCTGTACGGCGGCGCGACGGTCCGCTTCACGCACGACCCCGCGGGCCTCGGCTACACCCGCACGGGGGGGCGGGGCCAGCAGGTCGAGGTCGTGTTCGACGCCGCCGGGCGACGCACGGCGAGCCGCCTCGTCGCGGCCGGGGCCGGCCCCGCACCGTACGGGACGACGTTCACGTACGCCGACGACGACCAGATCGCCGAGGCGCGCAGCGACGACTGGGTCCACCGCTTCGTCCACGGGCCGGCGGGCGTGCTCTCGAGCGAGACGATCACCAACCTCGCGGACGGCACGAGCTACGAGGTGACGCGCGAGTGGGGCGAGGCAGGGGCGCCGGTGGGCGCGCGCCTCCCTGCGGGGCGGACGGTCCGCTACACGCCGACGGCGGACGGCGAGGGCGAGCGGGTGGCGCTCGGGGAGGGGGTCGAGCTCGCGTGCGAGTACGGCCCGGCGGGTGAGCTGGTGGGGATCGCGGCGGGCGCGGTGCGCGTCCGGCGCGAGGGGCTGCTGCTCGGCGCGGCGATCGCGCGGATCGAGGTCGAGGCCGCGGGCGGGCGCCGCCTGGACTACGAGTACCGCTACGACGTCGACGGGCGCCTCGCGAGCTGGAGCGTGCAGGCTGGCGGGGCAGCGACACGAGCTGGCGGTGCGGCGCGACGCGCTCGGCCGCGTGACCGGGGGATCAGGCGGTGGGAGAGACCAGCGCCGCCAGCGCGCCCTCGAGGCGCGGGTCGAGCGCCAGCAACTCCTGCTCGAGCCACAGGCCCCGCGCGGCCAGCTCGCGCACGAGGGCCGGCGCGCCCGTGAGGTCGAGGTCGGCCGGCCAGGCGCGCGCGAGCGCGCGAGCCGGCAGGTGCTCGGCCCACAGCTCGGGCACGGCCCAGATCAAGCTCGGGCAGAGCGCGCGCAGGTGCTGCACGATCCGCACGCCGTTGGGGTCGAGGTCGCCGAAGTGGACGACCGGCACCCCGGGGAGCTGCTCGAAGAGGTCGCGCACGCTGGCGGTGTCCCAGCCGGGGACGTGGGCCACCAGCCAGCCCTCGGGCGGGGTGAGGTCCACGAACGTGCCCTTGTTCTCGACCAGCAGCAGCGCGCGCGGCGGCGCCCCCGCCAGGCGCGTACCGTCGCGGAAGGCCCGCTCGGCGATCGTGACCTCGCCCAGCACGGTCGCGAGCTCACTCGCCAGCAGCGAGAGCGCGCCGCGCTCCAGGCGGAGGCCCGCGTGCGGGCGCAGGCGCACCACCCCGTCGCGGGTGAGGTCGACCTCCCCCAGCCCCTCGAGCCGCTCCTCGCTCAGGCTGGCCTTGGAGTGCGGCCCCACGGCGGCCGTGGCCGTGCGCACGTTGAGCCGCTCGGGGAGCGGCGGGAGCGCGTCTTGCCGCTCGAGGTCGCCCAGGCGCCGCCAGCCCCGCTCGTCGACCGGCAGCCCGCGCGCCTCGAGCCGCGCCACGGCCTCGCGCCAGCCCGGCCAAACGCGGTCGAGCAGCGTCTCGAGCTCGGCGCGCCGCGAGGCGTCGAGCGCCAGCTCGTCGCGGCGCGAGGTGCGGCGCGTCCAGGGCAGGCGGGCCAACTCGTCGAACGCCTCGGCCTGCCCCAGCCGCCGCCGCAGCGCGCCCGCGCGCCACAGCTCGGCCAGGGCGAGCCGGCTCGCGTCGCGCTCCCACAGGCTCACGCCTCGGCGCCCGCCAGCCGCCGCCCGCTGACCAGCACCTCCTCGCGCCCGTCGATCACGCGGCGCACCAGGTGGTAGGTGGTGTTGCCGCCCCCGTGGTCCACCGCGGGCGCGGCCAGGATCAGTTGCAGCTCGAGCGTGCGGCACAGCTCGAACAGCACGAGCAGGTTGTCCTGCGAGAGGCGGGTGGCCTCGTCCAAGAACAGCAGGCGCAGCGTGCCCGAGGACCGCTTGCCGCGCAGCAGGTTCGCGTCCCGCTCCCAGGCGGTGAGCACGACCATCATCACGGCCGCCCCCACCCCGATCGCCTCGCCGGTCGAGAGCCGGGTGGGGTTGGCCGGCTCCCACTCGGAGCGGTCCTGCCGCAGCACCTCGACCCGCAGGTCGAGGTACTCGCGGTAGTCGAGCAGCCGCCGCCCTCCGGTGCGGCCGCCGCCGTACCGGCGGAACAGCTCGTCGAGCGCCTCCTCGATCGGCATGTCGGGCTGGAACAGCACCTGCTGCGCAGCCCCGCTGCGCAGCGCCTCGAGCAGGCGCTCCATGCGCTCCTCGTGCGCCACGCGGATCCGCACGCTGCGCACGCTGCCGAAGCGCACCGTCGCGAGCTCGTCGTTGAGCCGGCCGACGGTGCTGCGCGCCCGGCGGACCTGGGCGTCTATGCTGCGCGCCACGTCCTCCGACTGCCCGCGCAGGGTGCGCTCCTGCTGCTCGAGCCGCTCGCGCAGGCGGAGCAGGTGCTCGTGCAAGCGCCCCAGCGCGGCGAGCGGCTCGTCCACCTCGGCGAACTGCGGCGGGATCCGCTGCAGCAGCCAGCCGCGCAGCGCCAGCCAGGCCTGCAGGTACGCCTCGGCCCGGCGCCCCTCGTCCGCCTCGAGCCAGCCCACCAGCTCGGCGCGCAGCGCCTCGCCGCCCCGCGCCGCGCCCAGGCGCTCGAGCAGCACGGCCAGCTCGCGCTGCGCCATGTTCCAGGCGTTGGGGCTCCCCTGCCCGCCGAACTCGCCCGCGAAGGCGCGGGTGGTGGCGGCGGCGAGCAGGCCCAGCACCTCGGCCTGCGTGCGCAGCCGCTCCCAGCGCTCGTGCGCGGGGCGCCAGGAGGCCTCCTCCTCGGTCACGCGGCGGGCGGCCTCGTCGAACGCCTCGCGCGCGCGCGCGATCCGCTCCTCCTGGCGGATCACCTCGTCGGCGCGCTCGCGCGCCAGCCGCTCCAGCGCCTCGGCGCGGCCGCCGAGCTCGGCCACCCGCTCGCCGAGGCGGGCCAGCGCCTCGTCGCTCGCGTCGACGACCTCCTCGCGCGCCCGCTCCTCGCGGGCCCGCGCGATCGTGGCGTCGAGCGCGGCGAGCTCCGCCTGCCCCTCGGCCAGCGCCTCGGCCGCGGCCTCGAGCGCCTCGGCCGCCCGGTCGGCGCGCGCCTCCGCCGCCTGCAGGTCGGCGGTCGCGCGCGCGAGCTGCTCCTGCAGGGCCGGCGCGAGGGCCCGCTGGGCGAGCAGCGCCGGCTCGGCGTCGGTCCAAGCCAGCGCTGCGCGGTGGCGGTCGACGTGCTCGAGCGCGGCCACGACCTGCCACAGCGCGTCGCGCTCGGCCGCGAGCCGCTCGAGCTCGGCGCGCAGCGCGGTCAGCTCCTCCTCGGAGGGCGGCGGCGCGCGCAGGACGTCGAGCCGCTCGGCGACCAGCGCGCGCTCGGAGGCGAGCCGCGCGACCGTGGCGCTCGCCTCGCGCGCCGCGGCCAGGCGGGCCTCGAGCGCCTCGACCACCTCGCGCTGATCGGGGAGGTCGAGGAGGTGCGCGCCCGCCAGCAACGCGACCAGCGCGCGCTGCCGGGTCGCGAGCGCGTCCGCCTCCTGACCCGCCGTGGCCAGCGCCGCGCGCCCGCGCACCAGCTCGCGCTGCGCGCGCTCCACCTCCTGCCGCGCGGCCGCGAGCGCCGCGCTCGGGTCGCCCGCCTCGAGGACGTCCGCGCCCGCCACCAGCTCGACCAGCGCCTCCTCGTCGCCGGCGCAGGTCCGCTCGTCGGCGCGCAGGGCCGCGAGCTCGCCCCCGAGCCGCTCGACCTCGCGCCGCAGCTCGCCGGCGCGCCGCTCGCGCGCCCGCCGCCCGAGCGTGGCCCGCGCCGGGACCCTCGTCACCCGCGCGCCGCCCGGCGTCGAGACCACGGCCGCGCCCTCGCGCAGCGCTCCAGGCGGCCGCCCCTCGGGGTCGAGCACCAGCGGCTCGCGCGCGTCGAGCAGCCACACCGTCTCGGGCGCGACCTCGCTGCGCGCCAGCGCCGCGGCGGCCGCCTCGAGGTCGTCGACCACGATCGCCTCGCGCAGCGGGCCGAGCAGCGCCTCGAGCCGGGGCGCCTCGTCGAGCGGGGCGTCCTCGAAGCGCGCGGCGAGGAGCTCGCCCCCGAGCTCGTCGCGCGCGCGCAGGAGCGCCTCGGGCAAGGCCCCCGCGCCCAGGCTCAGGCGCGAGAGCTCCTCGCTCGCCGCGCGCAGCGCCGCGTCCGCCGCCGCGCTCGAGGCCTCGAGCTCGCGCGCCCGCTCACGGGCCGCGAGGCGCGCGGCGGCGAGGTCGGCGCGCGTGCCGAGCGCGACGCCGAGCCGCTCGCTCAGCGGCTCGGCGCGCGCCCGCAGCTCGCGCCAGCGCGCCAGGCGCTCCTCGAGGGCGGCCGTCCGCTCGCTCGCGCTGCGCTGCGCCTCGCCGGCGCGCGCCAGCGCGGCCTCGACCTCGCCGCGCCGGCGCGTGGCCGCCTGCAGCTCGTCGTGCGCCTCGGCGAGGGCTTCGCGCACCGTGTCCGCGGTGCCGAGCGGGCGCACCAGCGTCGAGAGCGCCTGCGCCTCGCGGCGCACGGCGGCCTGGCGGTCGGCCAGCCGCAGCGCCTCCTCGCGACGCGCCGGCAGCTCGGGCAGCTCGGCCGCGAGCGCCTCCAGCCGGCCGAGCTCGCCGAGGGCCGCCCGCGCCGCGGCCAGGAGCGCGACGGGCTCCTGCGTGCGCCAGGCCGTGTCCGGCTCGATCCGCGCAAGCGCGCCCAGGACCTCGTCCAGCTCCGCGCGGCGCGCGCGCGCCGTGGCCTCCTCACGCGCGCGGCGGGCCAGGCCGGCGTCGAGCTCGCTCACGCGCGCGGCCGCGCGCGTGCGCGCCGCGGTCACCTCCTCGACCGCGGCGGGCTCGCCCCCGAGCGCCGCGCGGGCCTGCGCCAGCTTGGCCGTGACCAGCGCGTGCGCCGCCGCCCGCCGCTCGAGCTCCTCGTAGCCCGCCTTGAAGTCTGCCAGCCCCTGCGCCGCCGCGCGCTGCGCCGCCTGCGCCTCGTCGCGGGCGCGGCGCGCCGCGTCGCGCTCGGCCTCGGCCGCCGCGCGCTCGGCGCGCCGCGCCTCCAGCTCGGCCGCCCGCCCGACGCGCTCGCGCGCGTGCACGGCCAGGCGGCGCTCGACTGCGTTGGCGCGGCGCGTGCGCTCGTGGAGCGCGGCCGCCTGCTCCAGCTCGGCCCGCGCCTCCTCCCGCTGCTGCGCCGCGCGCTCGCGGGCCTCCTGGGCCGCCCCCAGCGCGTCTTGGGCGCGCGCCACCGCGCCCGCGGCCTGCTCGCGCCGCTCGCGCGCCGCCTCCAGGGTGCTGCGCCGCTCCTCCTCGGCCAGGCGCGTGGCGTGGAGCGCTGCCGCGAACATGCGCTGCCCGGCCTCGTACACCCGGTGGATCTCCTGCTCGAGCTCGGCCGCCTCCTCGACCTCGAGCCGCGTCTGCCGGCAGGCGTCGAGGTTGCCGCGCATGCGCTTGAGCGTGTCGGCCAGGCCCGTCTCCTCCTTGAGCAGGAAGTCGCGCAGGCCGCCGGTGAGCGCGCGCGAGATCCCGCCCACCATGCTGGTGCGGAGCATCTCGTTGAGCTTGGTGCGCTCCTCGTCGCCGGTGAGCCGCAGCGGGGTCACGCCGCGGTCGAACAGCTCGGCGAAGTAGTCCTTCACCGCGCCGAACCGCTTGAGGTGCCCCCCGCGCAGGGTCGCCAGCTCGCGCACCCGCTCGAGCAGCGGCACCTCGTCGTGGTCGCCGCGGTCGAGCAGGACCTCCTCGAGCCCCACGTCGTCGCCCAGGCCGGTGATCACGAACGTGGTCGCCTCGACCACCGGCTCGGTCCGGCGCTCGAGCTGCACGCCGGCCACCAGGCGGCGGCCGTCGGGCAGGCGGAAGGCGATCGCCGCGAAGGTGGGGCGGGCCGGGTCGCCCAGGCGGCCGTGGATCCCGCGGTCGCCGCCGGTCGGCGCCGACTCGCCGAGGTTGGTGAACCGCAGCCGGCTCATGTCGGGGAGCAGGACCACGTAGGCCGCGATCATGACCGTGGTCTTGCCAGCGCCGTTGGCGCCCTCCAGCGCGGTGACCCGCCCGTCGAGCAGGTAGCGCTGGAAGAAGCAGCCCTTCCAGTTGACGAGGACCAGCTCCTCGGCGCGAGCGCGCGTCCCGCTCATGCGCGCCCCTCGCCCTCGTCCGTCTCGGCCTCGCTCTCGCCCTCGCCCTCGCCGCCCGAGGTCGGCCCCACGTCGAGCGTGAGGCGGCCCTCCCGCACCAGCCGCTCGAGCGCGACCGCCGGGTCCTCCGCCCCGCGCACCGTCTCGGTGAAGCGGAGCAGCGGCTTCTTGAGCCGCAGCTCGTCTTCGCCCACCGCCTCGACGAAGCCGAGCGCGCCCAGGCCGCGCAGGGCCTTGTCGAGCTCGCGGCGGACCGTCTCGTGGGCCACGCGCTGATCGCGGCGACGCCGGCGCGGGTTCAAGGCGCGCACGAGCTGCTCCTCGCCCACGAGCTGTGCCAGGCGGGCGGTGACCTGCTGGCGCGGCACGACGCCCTGCCCGCGCAGCGTGGCGGGGTCGAGCAACAGCAGCGCCAGCGTCTGCCCCACGAGCATTTCGCCGACCGTCAGGTGGCGGCGGCCGAGGCGATCGCCCTGCGGGAGCAGGTAGAAGTAGCCCTCGGCCTGCACGAGCTGGCAGCCGTAGCGGAGGTACAGCGCCTCGAGGTGGCGCTGCGCGTCGCGCAAGAAGGCGTAGCGGTCGGGGTCGCTGAGGTCCACGTGCTCGCCGCGCCGCAGCGCGAGGTCGACGTCGGGGAACAGCTCGTCCTCGATCACGTCCTGCAGGCGGGCGTAGCGCGCCGCGTCCGAGCGCTC
>CAZMSZ010000216.1:8733-12473 GCA_964569055.1 uncultured Planctomycetota bacterium
CGCTCGATCGAGGCCACCACCTCCTCCTGCTGCGCGTCCATGCCCCGCTGCCGCCGCTCGATCCCAGTGAGGAGGTCGCTCACGAGCACCTGCAGCGGCTGCGTCACGCGCGCGTCCCAGGCGTCCTCGTCGCGGCCCGCCTTCTTGGCGGCGGTCCGGCAGGCGAGGAGCTGCTCGCGGAGCATCTTGGTGAGCAGCCCCAGGCTCTCGCGCGTGAGCGTCTCCTCGGCCAAGAAGAAGTCGACGATCCCCACGGCGAGGCGCGTGAGCGCGAACTCGCCGGCCGAGACGATCCCCGCCGCGTCGACCCGCGCCAGCAGCCGCTGGTCGCGCAGCCGCTGGATCGCGTGGGTGGCCCGCTTGCGCGGGTTGGCGGCCCCAGGCTCGGAGTGCTCGAGCCGCTCCTCGAACACCTCGACGAGCAGCTCCTCCTCGAACGAGGCCAGCCCGGCCCGCTCCGCCCGCGCCCGCAGCGCCACCAAGAAGCACAGGTCGGTGGTGTCGAGGGAGAGCGAAACCCGTCCGCGCTCGATCGAGGCCAGCGCGCGGCCCATCGGGTCCTCGCTCGCCCGCCCCTCGCGCTCCTGCCCCGGCCCGCTCACGGGGGCGCAGCATACAGGGCGAGGCGGCTCGCCGCCGCGCGCGGGCGGCGTGTCGGACCCATCGCGTACCACTGGGGTCTGAACGGAGGTGCCGCGTGAGCCGCGAGGCGTCGCACAGGGACGCGGGCGACACGGAGCGGGCGGAGGCGGAGGCGGAGGCGGATCGCGCGCTCCGGAGCCGGATGGCCGCGGCGGGCGTGAGCCTGGCGGGGCCGCGCCCCGGGGTGATCAAGGCGTCCGACGCGCTGGTCGAGCTAATGAGACCGCTGATCGACGCGCTCGCCCGGGAGGCCCCGTTCACGCAGAGCAGCATGGAGCAGCTCCTCGGCCTTGGGATCGCGGTCTGGAACGCTGGGTCGCGGGGGTACCGCACGGCGGAGTCCTTCCTCGCGGACTGCCCCCACGGCCTGAAGCCGGAGGAGGTCGGGCCGCGCGACCTCCTCGAGTGTCTGTTCGCCCGCCGGCAGACCCTGTTCCCCAACGATCGGCGGCTGATCGGCGACCTCGTGGTGCAAGAGGCTTCGCCCGGGAACTTCGGGGTCGCCGTGACGTGGTCGGACGGCGAGGGCGGCGTCAGCGAGGAGACGTTGCGCAGCCTGGAGCGGGCCCTGGCCGCGCTCGCGAACCCCAGGGCGCGGCGCGGCACCTCCCGCAAGCGGCGCCGCACGCGCAGGAGCTGAGGGCGTGACCGCACGAGCGAAGGCCGCCAAGGCGTCGCGGCGCGCGGCGACGCGCACGGGCGCGAAGAAGGGCGCGCGAGGCGCCGACCTCCGCGTCGAGCTGCCGCGGCTCCTGGCCAAGGCCCGCCGTCCGGGGGAGTTCTGCGCCTCGGGCGCGGCCGAGCTGCCGATCGTGAAGATCGCGGTCAAGGGCGTCGGCCCGCTCGGGCTGCCGATCACGCCCGCGCAGGCGGAGGCGCTGGTCAAGGCGGCCAAGCCCGCCCCCTACGGCCGCGGCGCCAAGACGATCGTCGACCCGGCGGTGCGCCGCTGCTGGCAGCTCCCGCCGCGCGCGGTCGAGCTGCGCGACCCGCGCTGGCAGGCCGTGTTGGACGAGGTCACGCGCCAGGCGCTGGCCGGGCTCGGGGTGAGCGGGGCGGCCAAGGCCGAGCTCTACAAGCTGCTCGTGTACGACGAGGGGAGCTTCTTCCTCGAGCACCGCGACACCGAGAAGTCGCCCGGCATGTTCGGGACGCTGGTGGTGGTGCTCCCCTCCGCGCACCGGGGCGGCGAGCTGATCGTGCGCCACGCGGGGCGCGAGGCCACGCTCGACCTCGCGGGCGAGGACCTCGGCGTGGTGCGCTGGGGCGCGTTCTACGCCGACTGCCTGCACGAGCTGCGCCCGGTGAGGCGCGGCTACCGCGTGGCGCTGGTCTACAACCTCGTCCGCCGCGCGGGCCGCGCGCCTACCCCGCCGGACCACGGCCCGGTGGTCCGCCGCGTGGCCGAGGCGCTGCGCCGCTGGCCCGAGGGCCCCCAGGCGCCGGTCAAGCTGGTGGTCCCACTCGCGCACCAGTACACCCCGGCCGAGCTGGCCTTCGCGACGCTCAAGAACGAGGACGCCGCCGCGGCGGCCGTCTTGAGCGCGGCCTGCGCCGAGGCGGGCTGCGTGCTCCGGCTGGGCATGATCTCGATTCACCAGGCGGGCGCCGCGGAGCCGCTGTGGGACTCGTGGAGCGGCCGCGGCTGGGGGCGGCGCCGGTGGTACGACGACGACGAGGACGACGACGACGTCCCCGACTACGAGGTGATCGAGCTCGACATGCACGAGCGGGTCGTCGACGACTGGCGCACTCCCGACGACCGCGTCGAGAAGCGCGGGCCGATCGACTTCGAGGACGAGGAGCTCGCCCCGCCGGGCGCCCTCGACGACGAGACGCCCGACGAGGAGCACTTCCACGAGGCGACCGGCAACGAGGGCTGCTCGTTCGAGCGCACCTACCGCCGCGCCGCGCTGGTGCTGTGGCCGGCCGCCCACGAGCTGCGCGTGCTGCACCAGGGCGGCCCGGAGGTCGCGATCGCGGCCGTCAAGCGCCTGGCGCGCAGCGCCAAGACCCGGAGCGAGGCCGAGGCGCTGGCCCGGATCGTGGTCGAGGAGTGGCCCCGGCCCGCCGTATACGAGGGCGGCGGGATCTCGCCCCGTGACGCGACCTCCGATCGCGGCAAGCTGCTCGAGGCCCTGACGCGCCTGCGCGACCGCGCGCTGCTCGAGCAGTTCTTGCGCGAGGTGGTGGCCGCGGGCGCCTTCGACGGCGAGGAGACCGAGGCGCTGGTGCGCGCGCTCCGCCGCGTCTCGGTCGACGTGGCCGGCGGAGTGCTCGAGGGGCTGGTCGAGCGCCTGGCCTCGCGGCGCTTTCCGGCGCTGGCGCGTCTCCTGCGGGCCGTGGCGAAGGACCGCCCCGGGGCCTACCTCGTACCGCCGCTCGAGGCCCTGGTCCAGGCGATCGCGCGCGCGCAGCCGTACGACCGCTTGCCCTGGGGTCACGAGGTCCCGACGAGCCGAGCGGCCGCCCTGGTCGACCTGCTGCACGCCCTCGGCGCGGTGCCCGGCTGCGCCGCCGCCGGAGACCGGCTGATCGACGAGCTGCGCGGCGCCCGCGAGCGCTGGCCGCTCGACGAGGTGCTCCTGCCGGCGGCGCGCGCCGTGCACCGCCGGCGGGGCCCGCTCGCCAGCGCCGTGAGCGCGCTGCGGGCCGACGTGCTCGCCCACCTGCGCGCGCGGGTCGCGCGCCGGCTCGCGCCGCCCAAGGACGCGGCCCGCTCGAGCGAGGGGCTCCGCTGCGGGTGCGCGGACTGCAGGGCGCTGGCCGCGTTCCTCGCCGACCGGACCGGGACCACCTGGGTGCTCAGTGCGGCCAAGGACCGGCGACAGCACCTCGCCCACCAGGCCCTGCAGGCCAAGCTGGACGTCAAGCTGCGGACCGAGCAGCGCGGCCGCCCGTACTCGCTGGTGTGCACCAAGACCCAGGCGAGCTACGAGGCGCGGGTCACGCAGCGCAAGGAGGACCTGGCCGCGCTCGCCGCGCTGGAGTGAGCCCGATCTTCCTGGCCGCGAGCCGCGGTCGCCTGCACGAACCTACAGCGACACTCGACCTACGGTATCGAGCCGCACCACGTCAGTCGAACCACTCGTCGAACG
>CAZMSZ010000217.1:0-12456 GCA_964569055.1 uncultured Planctomycetota bacterium
CCCCCCCGGGGCCCCCGCGCCGCGGCGGGGGCGCCCAACCCCCCCCCCCCCGGGGGGGCCTGGGGGGGGCCCCCCCCCCCAGAAACTAAGAAGAGCGGACGAGGCTCTCGCCCCGTCCGCTCCTCTTTTGTCAGTCGCGTGCCTTCCGGCCGTGTTCGCCTTCCCGGAGCACCGGGTCAGGAAGTCGCTGGCTCGATCGCGTCGCCGCGCCGAGCCGAACACTCGCAGGGTCGTCCACTCCTCCAGGGCGTTGTTTGCAGGCGGGTAGCGATCTCGTCGACCTCGATCGCGTCGCCAAGACCCCGTGTCGCTGGTCTGGGCGTGTTCCCCGGTCTACCGGTCACCTTCGCGTGAGCGAAGGCTCATTCCCTCATGGAGCGGGCCCCTCTCAGCGCCCGTCACGTCCTCCTGGCCGTCCGACCCGGCGGTCGGACCTGCTCCCCCAAGGTTCTCTTGCCCTTCGACGGTGTCCCTCGAGCTAGCCCCGTGAGAGGCGGGTCGTCACTCCCGCCTCGGTTCCGCTCCCAGGTTTTCTCAACCTCTCAGCGGTTTCCTAGCAGACTCGAGCTGAGCGGCCTTGTTTCGTGCCGCAACCATCCCTGGGCTTGGCCTTCGCCTGTGCGCTCCTTCAGAGCTTTCCCCTCGCAGGAATCGCGCACCCCTCTCGGGGCCGCCTGCTCCCTTGCGGTCATTCCCCCGCGTGCGGAGGCGGCGCTCGCCCGGCCGTTCACCTCGCGTTTCCCCCACAGCGCCGACGGTCAACGCTCGGATGAGCGCACGCCGACCTGCCTGGTTCCCCGCGCGGCTATGGGCTCCCTTTCCGCGCGCCCCGCCACCCCCTGGTTTCCCCTGGGGCGCTGCGAACACGCTTTCCGGTCACCCTGGGCCCGACGAGCGGAGTCGCCCCTTTCCGTGGGGTTCACCCGCTTCGAAGCCTCGTTCCTCCTGCGAATCCGTTCACGACGGACCGGGTCGCCCCGGGACCGTCGGCCGCTGCTCTCCTGGAGTTCCGTCCCCTCTGAAGCCTTCTCCGCCCACACCTGGGAGTCTCGGACCCGTCCGCGAGGCCGGAGCCTCCCGGACGCCGCCGTGCTTCCCCCTCGCGGGGGCCGCGCGGCGCGCGGCGCCGAGGACCTGCGATCTCACGGGTCGTGAGACCGCCTACCCCCGGACCAGGTGGACCCGCGCGAGCGACACCGAAGAATCACTCGCTGGACCCGTCGACGGCTTCCAGCTCACCGCCGCGAAGCGGGCGAGCCGGCCCGGGCCGCCTCTCGGCGACCACCCTCCTCCCATGGCCTTGGGTCGAAGCGACCGCGCCGAAGCGCGCCTGCACCGATCCCGACCTTCGGAGTCTCGCAGTATGTGGGAAGCCGCTTCTCCTCTCGCCCACGGTTACCCGAGCGCGGGAGGCGCCTGCTCCTCTGGGGTCTCTCGCCTTCTCGCCGACCTCGTGACCTGGGAGACCTCGCGGGCCCTGGCTCATGGGTTCGCTGGAGGTGTCGACGCCCGTCTCCGGCCGCCTCTGCCCCCTTCGGACCCCCGCCGTCTCCTCCCCTGACCCCGAAGAGCCAGAGGACCACGTCGCCGTCGTCTCGGCCGTCCGACTCGGAACCGCTCCGCGCCTGACGGGCGTGAGAATACTCGCGGCCTCCCCCGCGCAGCAAGCGCGTGCCTCGGCGGCCTCGTCCGCGGCGCGGTGGAGAAGCGCGACCACGGATTTCGACGCGCGACGCTACTCCGGATGGCGCCGTCGGGCGCGGTGTGGAGAGCGTGGGAGGAGGTGATCCGAGCGCGGTCGAGAAGATTTTTCGTGATTTCCTCTGGACGGCGCGCCGACCCCCCGCGGCCAACCGCCCGCCGCCGATGCGCCGGGTGGGCGCTCCGAGCGCAACAGCAAGACGACTCGACAGTTGTGGTCGAATGGCGGCGCACGCGCACGACGAACTCGCGTCGCCCGCATTAGAGCGCCTAGGAATTTCGCCTGGTGCGCTCCAGAGAAGCCTCACCCGCTGCGCCCCGCAACTCGAACCCGGTGAGGCAGTTGTCCTCGCTCGCCACGCTCTGCGCGCCGGGCTTGGAGAGCGGTGCTCAGGCGGCAAGGTCCCTCCCCTTCGCTACGCCAGCACGTCCTCGAGCGCGTGGACCAGCAGGGTGAGCTGCTGGCGCTCCGCTGCGGGCAGGGGGCCGCGGCGAGCGCGCTCGCGCAGCCCCTCGACCACCGGGCGGACCACGGCGACCTGCGGGAGGAGCGGGGCGACCGCCGCGCCGATCGCGAGCAGGCTCTCGATCGTGGCGAGGTCGTCGCGCCCGGTCGGGTCGAACACGACGGGCAGCTCGGGCCGCGCCGCCAGGGCGCGGGTGAGATCGATCAGGAGCTCGGCGGTGGCGGCGATCTTGGGGTAGTCGAGCTTCTCGGGCGTGTCCTCCACGGTGTGGTAGTGCTCCCACCGCCCGCAGGTCAGGAACAGCACCGGCACGCGCGCCTGCTGGAACGCGTGGTAGTCGCTGAGCGGCGGGACCACGTCGATCCCGAGCCGGTGCGCGCGCACCCCGCGGGCCCGCGCCGCCACCGTGTCGACCAGCGCGGCCGTGCCGGCGCTCAGCTCGGCCCCGAGCACGAACAGCGCCTGACGGACCTCGGGCGGGAAGCTCGGCGGCCCGACCGCGTGGCCCACGAGGTCCATGCACACCATGGTGTCGATCCGTTCGAGCGGCACGGTGGGGTGCGCCGCGTAGTACATGGAGCCCATGGTCCCGCTCAGGAAGTGCGGCGGCTCCTCGCCGTCGAACGCCGCCAGGATCACCTGCCGGCGCGGCCCGGGCCCCGGGTCGGCCACCAGCGCGCGGGCGAGCTCGAGCAGCGCGGCCACCGCCGCCGCGTTGTCGTCGGCGCCCCAGAACGCCTGATCGCCGTGGGCCGGGCCGAGGTGGTCGTAGTGGGCGGCCACCAGGACCGCCCGCTCCGCCAGCGCGCCCGCGCCAGGCACGCGCGCCAGCACGTTCGTCCCGCAGCCGGGCACCCGCTGCTCGAAGCCCTGCTCGCCGCCGGGCTCCACCCCGGCCTGCTCGAGCTCGGCCACGATCCGCTCCCGCGCCACCGCCGAGCCCGGGGTCCCTGGCGCGCGCCCCAGGCACTCGCGCGCGCACAGCGCCTCGACCACCCGCCGGATCCGCGCCTCGCGCGCCTCGCCCCCGCCCTGGTTCATCCGGCCCTCCGCAGCGCCTATGATCCCCCACCCCACCAGACAGGAGACGGAAGCATGGGCACCACGATCAAGCTGCTCGATGGCGCGGCCAGCGGACACCTCGAGAGCCCCCCGGGCGTGGTGGTGCTCCAGGAGTGGTGGGGGATCGTCCCGCACATTCAGGACGTGTGCGCGCGCTTCGCCCGCGAGGGCTACGTGGCCCTCGCGCCCGACCTCTACCACGGCAAGAGCACCCTCGAGGCCGAGGAGGCGCAGCACCTCATGGAGGGGCTCGACTGGGGCCGGGCGGTCGAGGAGATCACCGGCGCGGTGCAGGCCCTGCGCGAGCGCGGCTGCGCCAAGGTCGGCGTGGTCGGGTTCTGCATGGGCGGCGCGCTGTCGGTGCTCGCCGCGGCCAACTCGGGCGTCGACGCGGCGGTCGCGTTCTACGGCTTCCCGCCCGACAAGGCGGCGGTCTCCAAGCCCTGCCCGCCCACCCAGATCTTCTTCGGCGAGGAGGAGGGCTTCTTCTCGGTGCCCGACGCGCAGGCCTGGGCGGCCGAGCAGGCGGCGCAGGGCAAGGCGACCGAGGTCGTGGTCTACCCCGGCGCCGGGCACGCGTTCTTCAACGACACCCGCCCCGAGGCCTACCGCCCCGAGGCGGCCGCCGACGCCTGGAAGCGCACGCTCGACCACTTCGCGCGCTTCTTGAAGGCGTAGCCCGGGAGGCTGCCGCATCGAGCCTCGTGCCCGTGCCCGCGGCCGCGCCCGTTCACGCCGCCCGTGACCCGCTCGGGTCGCGTGGTCTCACACCGGGCGGCGTTTCAGCCGGGACGGGCCGGGGTCACGCGCACGGAACGGGCAGGGGCACGGGCACGGGCACGGAAGCTGACGCCACGGCGACAGCTTCCACGGGGGCCAGGCCCTCAGGCCGGCCGGAACACGCCGATCGCGCTGGTGTAGCCCAACAGGCAGGTGTCGGCGCCGACCGGGCCGATCTCGCCCGCGCAGAAGAAGCCGCCCACCGGGACCGGCAGGCGGCGCTGCAGGGCCTGCGTGTCGTGGTGCGGCTCGCCGAACAGCCCCTCGCCGCGGCCGGCGCAGGAGAACAGCAACGCGCCCGTCGGCTCGCTCGGCAGCCCGCGCGCCTGGTAGCGGTCGAGGAGCCCGTCGAGGTCCTCCTCCGCCGTCTGCGCGTCGCGCAGGTGGAACCGCACGGTCTGCCCCGGGCGCAGCATGGCGCCGATCGCCAGCATGCCGTGGTTGGGGTCGGCCCCGAGCACGTTGCGGATCAGGTAGGGCGTGGGCTCGTCCTCCGCCTGCAGGCCCGTGGCCGCGATCCCGAGGTGGAGCGAGTGGTGGAGGAGCGCGCGGTCCTCGCTCGAGAGCTCGCCGTAGACCTCGGCCAGGACCTCGGTCGGCTTGCGACGGTCGAGCTCGAGCAGCAGGTTCTTGTGGCACTTGGTGATCGCGAACGGGTCGGCGATCGGCCGGCAGCCCTGGGCCACGATCGGGTCGACCGCCAGCGCCCCGCGCAGCGCCAGCCCCGCGATCCCGCGGGTGCGCGTCTCGCGCCCCACGAACAGGGCGTTCTTCGCGCCCCCCGAGGCGAGGCCGCCCAGCTTGGCGCCGCCGGGGAACGCGAAGTCGAGGCCTTGCAGGAGCGCGGTCGGATCGGCGCTGGCCGGGTCGGCCAGCAGCAGGAACTGCGTCGGCCCCTCGGCGGCGGGCAGCCCGAGCGCCTCGTACCAGGCGCCCGGCCCCACGTCGGGGCTGGGGAGCGCCTCGCCCTCCACGTGGAACGGGCGCAGCTCGACGCCCGGGAGGACCGCCGCGGTCAACGCGACGCTGGGGCCGCCGCCCTCCAGCTCGCGCCCGCCGCCGATCACGCCGTGCGCCGAGCAGCCGAACACCACCCGCGCGCCCAGGCGCTCCACCACGCGCTCGGGGAGGGCGGCGGTCCGCTCGCGGTGCCCGACCACGAACGCCACCACGAGGTCGGGCCTCGCGCCGGCCAGCTCGTCGCGGAGGGCGTCGCTCGCCTCGCCCAGCGCTCGGTCGAGGTCGGACGCCTCCGAGACCGCCGACGCCCACCGCACAGCCGCACCTCCCGCGCCCACTGTTGCACCGTCGCGCGCGCCGCGCCAGGGTTGCCACCTCGCTTCGTGACACTCCCGAGACCAACTCGGGTGGGCCTCGCCCGTAGCAGCGCGCACGGGACCCTTTCCGAGGACGTTCGAAAATGCAGCTCACCTCCCCTCGCCTTCACCCCGCCGGATTCCTGGCGCTCGCCCTGGCGTTGCCCGCCTTCGCCGCCGAGCCGGCCCCCGCGATCACGCCCGACGAGATCACCGAGCACGTGCGCTACCTCGCCGACGACGCCCTCGAGGGGCGCGGCACGGGCAGCCCCGGCGAGCGCCTGGCCGGCGACTACCTCGCGGAGCGGCTGGCCGGCTACGGCCTCGAGCCCGCGGGGGAGGACGGCACGTTCTTCCAGGCGTTCGAGGTGGCCGGCCGCCCCACGGTCGAGGAGGGGGCCGCCCTCACGATCCGCTTCGGGCAGTGGGAGCGCGCCTTCGCGCGCGGCGCCGACTGGCAGCTCCTGGGCTCGTCGGGCTCGTTCGCGGGGAGCGCCCCCCTGGTGTTCGCGGGCTACGGGGTGACCGACCCCGAGCGCGGCTACGACGACTACGCCGGGCTCGACGTCAAGGGCAAGGCGGTGCTCGTCCTGCGCCACGAGCCGCGCGAGGAGGACGGGATCGGGCGCCACTCCACGTTCGTGGTCAAGGCGGCCAACGCCGAGGCGCACGGCGCGGTGGCGCTCCTGGTCGTGACCGACCCGCGCCACCACGCCAAGGACGAGGGGCTGGTCCCGTTCGGCGGCGGCGAGGAGGGCGCCGGGATCCTGGTCGCGCACGTGCGGCAGGGGCTGATCGAGGCCATGTTCCGGCTGCAGGGGCGCAGCCTGCTCGAGACGCAGGAGGCGATCGACCGCGAGCTGAAGCCTCGCTCGTTCGCGCTCGACGCCACGCTCGAGGCCAAGGCCGACGTGAAGCGCGAGGTGGTCACCGCCCGCAACGTGATCGCGCGCCTCCCCGGGAGCGACCCCGCGCTGGCGCACGAGGTGGTGGTGATCGGGGCCCACTACGACCACGTCGGCCGCGGCCACGACGGCGGCAGCCTGGCGCGCGCCGTGGGCGAGATCCACAACGGGGCCGACGACAACGCGTCTGGGACGGCGGGGCTGCTGGAGCTGGCGCAGCGCTTCGCCCCCGAGCGCCCGCGCCGCACGCTCCTGTTCATCGGCTTCTCGGGCGAGGAGCGCGGCCTGCTCGGGAGCGCGCACTTCGTCGAGCACCCCACCGTGCCGCGCGAGTCGATCGTCGCCATGCTGAACCTCGACATGATCGGCCGCCTCGGCGCCAAGCCGCTCGAGGTGGGCGGCGTCGGGACCAGCCCGGCCTTCGAGGCGCTGGTCGAGGAGGTGTGCCGGGCCGAGGGGCTGAAGGTCCAGCTCGACCCGAGCGGCTACGGCCCGAGCGACCACGCCTCGTTCTACGCGGCCGAGATCCCGGTGCTGTTCTTCTTCACCGGCCTGCACGAGGACTACCACCGCCCGAGCGACGACGTCGAGCGCCTCGACGCCGCGGGGGCCGCCCGGGTGGCGCGCGTCGCCGCGGCCTGCGCCCGCGCGATCGCCGACGGCGAGCGTCCGGCCTACGTCGCGGTGCGCCGCGAGCGCGCCCCGCGCGTGCGGGTCGGGATCCGGCCCGCGCAGGGCGAAGACGTGAAGGGCGTGAAGGTGCAAGACGCCCTGCCGGGCGGCCCCGCCGCCAAGGCGGGGATCACGGCTGGCGACGTGATCGTGAAGATCGGCGACACGGACGTCGACGGCCTCCGCAGCCTGCTGCGCGCCCTCGGCGCCCGCAAGCCCGGTGAGAAGGTGGACGTGGTCGTGCAGCGCGGCGACGAGCGCGTGACCCTGACGCTCGAGCTGGTCGGCCGGTAGGCGCCGCTCGCGTACGAGTGACGCGCTATCGCCCCCGATACAGGTCCAGCAGCCCCTGGCCTGCGAGCACCTTCAGCTCGAGCCCCGGCGCGTAGGCGACCTGCTCGGCGCAGTAGTAGGGATAGATCGACGCGGGGGCCGCGCCGAAGTGGCCCGCCACCACGGCGCGCGCGGGCAGACGCAGGTGCAGGGGCCGCGCGGGTGGGGTGGCCCAGTACAGCTCGAGCCGGCCGTCGCGGAGCACGTGGTGCGTGACCCCGGCAGGCTCCAGCGCCTTCTCCACGCCGTCCGCGAGCTCGAGCCCCGCCGGGAACGGGACGACCGCGGTCACCTGCCCCGCCACGGGGCGGGCGGCCGGCGTGATCTCGACGCCGACGCTCACCGCCTCGCCCACGTGCACCTGCGCGGGGAGCGAGGTGGTCAGCGCGTAGGGCGCCTCGGGCGAGGACGCGGGGCGGGCGAGCTCGTAGGAGCACGCGAGCTGATAGTCGACCTCGTCGGCCCCCTGGACCGCGAGCCGCAGGCTGACGCTCTTGCCGGGCTGGAGCGCGAGCGGGCGGGTCACCGTCAGCGGACGGTCGCGCGTGGGCTCGATCAGGCCGCGGGCCGGCCCCTCGCTGGTCTCGAGCGTCACGAGCACCGGCGCGCGCGAGGGGGGCGGGTCGGCCAGGCGGGTGAGCGCGCGCACGGCCTGCGCGGTCGACTGCGTGCCGTCCCAGCCGCCGGTGGGGTGCCGCATGGCGCACAGCGCGCTCAGCGCGTCGCGGGCGGCCTCGCGCTCGCCGGCCGCCGCGAACGCCACCCCCGCCAGGGCGGTCGTCTCGACGGTGAGCTGGTGCTGCCACGACGCCATGAGCCCGCGCCCCTCGCTCGAGATCGCGCCGCTGTCCGGGTCCCGCGCCGCGCGCAGGGCCTCCACCAGCTCGCGCAGGAGCTGCTCGCGCGCGGGCAGGTCCGTGGGCCACGGGCTCTGCCAGGCGGCGACGCAGTTGGCGAGGACCGCCCGCTCGTAGGCGGTGCGCGGCTCGAGCCGCAGCCCGCGCGCGGCGCCCGCCCAGCACAGCCCGGCCTCCTCGGCGCCGAGCGCCGCGAAGGTGGCCTCGAGCCCGCTCACCTGCCGATCGTCGAGCCAGTCGAGCGCGCGCTGCAGCTCGAGCGCACCCCGCCCCTGGAACAGCCGGCCGTAGTGAGCGAGCTGCACCACCCCCATGGCCGTGTACGCGGGGGTGGGCTCCTCGCCCGGGAACAGCCCGAACCCGCCCGAGGGGTGCTGGAACGTGAGCACCCGCCGGAAGCCCACCTCGGCCAGCTCGTGCGCCCGCTCGAGCACGGCCGCGTCGGCGCCGCGCTCGAGCAGGCAGGACAGCACGACCAGGTTGGGGTAGTTGGTCGAGGTCGTCTGCTCGAAGCAGCCGTAGGGCTGGACCAGCAGGCTCTCCACGCCCGCGGTCGCGCCGCCGATCACCGGCCAGGAGGTGACGCTCGCGCGCGCCCGCACCGAGCCCGGCGTCGCGCCGGCCGGGATCGAGAACGAGGCCTGCGCCCCCGCGCCCAGCCCCGAGACGCCCTGCACCGCCACGACCGCGGACGGGCGTACCACCAGGGCATGGTCCTGCACCTCGCGGAACCCGCCGCCGGTGGTCACCACGCGCAGCCGCGTGTGCTCGGCCGCGGTCCGCGCCCAGAACACGAACTTGTGGGTGCGCGCGCTCCGCCGCGGGTCGACCTCGACCCGCGTCCGCCCCTCGGGCTCGAGCCCGGGGGTGGCGGCGACCTCGAGCGTGAGCCGCTCGTCGCCCGAGACGGTGGCGTACAGCTCGAGCCGATCGCCCACGTGCGCGTGGCGCGGGACCTTCAGCTCGGTGTGGAACGTGCCGCGCGGCTCGAGGCGCGCCGTCCCGACCACCGGCAACATGCGCCCGCCCACGTTCGCCAGCCCCTGCGCGACCACGACCAGGTCGGTCGCCTGGTGGCCGAGCCGCAGGCGCAGGCGTCCGCTCCCCGCGCTGGCGTCGAGGCGCGGCGCCCAGGCCAGCGTGTCGCGCGCGTCGAACGCGCGGGCGGGGACCCGCACCTCCTGGGGCAGGCGCTTCGCTCCCGCGCCGAGGTCGGGCGCGGCCAGCCGGGCCTGCGCCGAGGCGATCCGCTCGAACCGCGCGGCTCGCACCTGCCGGGGCAGCGTGGCCCGCGTGTAGGGCGCCCGCTCCAGCAGCCGGTCGAGCGCGGTGGCGCGGGCGCGCGTCTTGGGCTCCCCGAGCGTCGCGCCGAACATGACCACCGTGGCCTGGGGCGCGCGGCGCGCGACGGCCGCCCCCTGCAGCGGCCCGGCCAGCGCGTCCGTCAGCGGCAAGCCCTCGGGCGGGTAGGCGTAGGCGGCGCGCACCAGCAGCAGCGCGTCGCGGCGGGCGCGGGCCTCGGCCCCCTCGGCGAACAGGTCGCCGCCGCCCGCCACCAGCCCGTCGACGTGAGGCTGCAGCAGCGCCCGCGCCGCGAGGTCGCTCGCCAGCGCGCTCGCCCCGGCCGCGGCGCCCGAGTGGAACACCGCCAGCCCCAGCTCGGCGGGCACGGCGGCTGCGCCCCGGTCCACCTCGAGGTCGAGGGTGACCTCGCCCCCGGGGACCGCGTCGCCCTCCACGCGCACCAGCCGCAGCGTCAGCGGCCAGCGCTCGCCGAGCAGCACGGCCGCGCGCGCGTAGGCCCGCCCCTCGCGAACGACCACCACGTGCGCCACCTCCAGCTCCTCGCCGGCGGGGAACGTCGCCGTGGCCTCGCCCTCCTCGCGCAGCCGGACCTCGGACGACTCGGCGCCGCGCGCGCGCAGGAGGTGGACCTCGGCCCTCCCCGCCTGCCCGCGCACGTGGACCCGCAGCGAGCGCTCGACGCGCTCGAGCCGCAGCGCGACCGGGTGGCCGGTGGGCCCGGGGAGCGGGAACGTGCGCCTCACCCCGGCCGGGCGGTCGATCCGCACCGTGTAGCGCCGCCCCGCCGCGTAGTCGACGAGCACGGCGGCCCGCCCGGCGCGGTCGGCGCGGAACGTGGCCACGCAGGCGCCCGTCTCGTCGAGGACGCGCCCCTCGCAGGCGGTGGGCCGCCCCTGCCCGTCGCGCAGCAGCAGCCCGAGCCGCTGCTCGCCGGGCAGGATCGCCCCGCCCTCGGGGAAGGCGTCGAGCCAGCCGACCGAGCTCGAGACCACGACCGGCGCCGCGACCGCGGCCCGCTTGGCGGAGCGCCCCCGCCCCAGCTCCAGGCCGACCGCCAGGTGCCCGCCGGCGCGCGCCTCCTCGGGGATCGGCACGCGCACCACGGCCCGTCCCTCCCCGTCGGTCGGCCCCGCCGTCCCGCTCGTGACCAGCTCGCCGAAGGTGGCCCGCCAGCGCAGCTCGCGCCCCGCCAGCGGGCCGCCGTCGAGGTCGCGCGCCCGGAAGGCGGCGATCACCGCGTCGCCCGGGTAGTGCACGTCCTCGAGCACGCGCAGCGAGAGGTCGAGCTGGGGGATCGCCACGTCGAACAGCTCGAGCGGCGCCGCGTGGAGGAGCGCGCCCGTGGGCCCCGTGGCCTCGATCCGATAGGCGCCGCCCGCCCACTCGAGGTCGAGCGGGAAGGCGCCCGCGTCGTCCGCGCCGCCGGCCCGCAGCTCGGCCGTCGCGACCGCGGCCCCGCTCGGTCCGCGCAGCGCGAGCTTCAAGGCGAGCCCCGCCGCCTCGGGGCCGCGGTGCACGCGGAACCACACCGTCTCCCCGAGGCGGTAGCTGGGCTTGTCGGTCTGGACGTGGACGAACGGGAGCGGGGCGGCGACGGCCGGGGCCAGCGGCAGCGCGGCCAGCAGCAGCGCAGGCAGCGCGGTGACGAACGGGCGGTGCATGGGGAGAGGGCTCGGGAGCGAGGCGCGCCCTTCTTCCACGCCGAACAGGGCCGCGGCGTTCCCGCCAGCGCGACCTCGCCGCCTGACGCTCACCGTGAACGCGTTGACGCGCCCGCGTCAGCGGCTAGGCTACGCCGGACCGCGGAGGTGCCCATGGAGTGCTCGGCCTGCCAGGGGAACATGACGGAGCTGACGCTCGACGGAGTGGTGATCGACCGCTGCGATCGCTGCGCCGGGGTGTGGCTCGACGCCGGCGAGGCCGACTCGCTCGTGAAGAAGACGCCCACGCCGCGCGAGGCGCTGCAGAAGAAGAAGCTCGAGCTGCTGCGCCAGTGGAAGGTGGCCGCGGTCGACCCCCGCGAGGTCGATCGGGCCTGCCTGCGCTGCGGCAAGAACCTGCTGCGGGTGAACTACAAGGACATCCCCGGGCTGCAGGTCGACAAGTGCCCGGCCGACTGCGGCATGTTCCTCGACAAGGGCGAGCTCGAGAAGATCCGCCTGATCGACTGAGGCGCGGGTGGAGCGCCGCCCCGAGCCCGAGCTGATGGACGACCTCGCGCAGGCGCGCGCCTACGCCGAGGCCGACTTCGCCGCGGCCGACCAGGCGCTCGTCGAGCGGTTCGCCGCCGCGTTCGGGCCGCTCGCAGGGCGGGTGGTCGACCTCGGCTGCGGCCCCGGCGGGATTCCGCTCCGCCTCGCGCGCGCCCTCCCGCAGGCGACCGTGATCGGCGTGGACGGCGCGGCCCCCATGCTGGCGCTGGCGCGCGCGGCGCTCCGCGCCCCCGAGGCCGCCGAGGCCGCGCGCCGCGTGACCCTGCTCCGGGCCCACCTCCCAGCCCTCCCGCTCGCCCCCCACTCGGCCGACGCGGTGTTCAGCAACAGCCTGCTCCACCACCTCGCCGACCCGCTCGACCTGTGGTGCACCGCCCGCGCCATCGCCCGCCCCGGCGCGCCCGTGTTCGTGTGCGACCTGTTCCGGCCAGCCTCGGAGGCCGAGGCCCAGCAGATCGTCGACGCCGCCGGCAGCTCCGCCGACCCGCTCCTCCGCCGCGACTTCTACTGCTCCCTCCTCGCCGCCTACACCCCCGACGAGGTCCAAGCCCAGCTCGCGACCTGCGGCCTCGTGGGCGCCCTCGAGGTGAGCACGATCAGCGAGCGCCACCTGCTGGTGAGCGGCCGCGTGCCGGGCGGCTGAAGTCCCTTGGAGTGAGACGCGTGCGCCACGCGGCTCGCGCCCGTGGCAGAGATCAGAGATCGAAGAGGCACTTGGGCCGTGGGGCGGAGTCCGAAAGCACCTCTACCTGACACACCACCAGGAACGAGGCGGGGTGGTCGCAGGCGTGGCGCGCGCCGCTCGACCACGTCGGCGCACGACAAG
The DNA here is from genome assembly GCA_964569055.1 of uncultured Planctomycetota bacterium. Lineage (GTDB taxonomy): Bacteria > Planctomycetota > J058 > J058 > J058 > JAWLGW01. Next base: position 12,438 of record CAZMSZ010000217.1, read on the forward strand.
AGCAGCGCCACGCCTGCGA
>CAZMSZ010000218.1:0-8038 GCA_964569055.1 uncultured Planctomycetota bacterium
AATCGGAATCGGAATCGGATTCGGATTCGGATTCGGATTCGGATTCGGATTCGGAATCGGAATCGGATTCGGATTCGGATTCGGACTCGGACTCGGGCTCGGAATCGGAATCGGAATCGGGTGGCTGTCGCTTTGCAGCGCGCCTCGGCTAGCGAGGGGAGGCCGGACCGCCGAGAGCGCAGCGAGCGCAGAGACCTCGGCGGTCCTCGGCGCTCTCGGCGGTTGATTCCTGATTGGGCTTCACTACCGCGACGGTACGCGGCGGCCTCTCGAAGTCGGAGTCCGACCCGATCCAGTACACTGCGCCCCCACAAGGAGCCGCCGTGACCCAGCGTGTGCTGTTCGTGTGCCTCGGGAACATCTGCCGCTCGCCGCTGGCGGAGGGGGTGTTCCTCCACCTCGTGAAGGAGGCCGGGCTCGAGGAGCGCTACGAGGTCGAGTCGGCGGGGACCTCGGCTTATCACGTGGGGGAGCGGCCCGACCCGCGCTCGGTCGACGTGGCGGCTCGGCATGGGGTGGAGCTCCCCTCGCGGGCGCGGCAGGTGGGCGGGAAGGACTTCGAGACGTTCGACCTGATCGTGGCCATGGACCAGCAGAACGTGCGCGACCTGCTCGCGCGCTGCCCGACGGCCTACCGCGGCAAGGTGCGTCGGCTGCGCGAGTACGACCCCCAGGGCGGGGAGGACGTGCCGGATCCCTACTACGGGGGACCCGGCGGGTTCGACGAGGTGTACGCCATGGTCGAGCGCTCGTGCCGCGCGCTGCTGGCCGCGCTCGAGGCGGGCGACCGCTGAGCCGCGCCGCCCTGGTGGCCGCGGCCCTGGCCGAGGCGCTCGGGTCGCCGGTGGAGGACCTCGCGCTCGACCCGGCGGGGGGCGGGTGCATCAACTCGGCGGCGACCACGACCGCCGCCGGGCGGCGGCTGTTCGTGAAGTGGAACGACCGGCCGCTCGCCGGCCAGTTCGCCTACGAGGCGGCGGGCCTCGCGGCGCTCGCGGGCAGCGGGACCTCGCTGGTGATCCCCGCCCCGATCGCCTGGCGCGACGACGGTCCGGGGCGCTCGTTCCTGGTGCTCGACCACCTCGAGCCGGGGGCGCGCCGGCGCGGGTTCGACGAGGCGCTCGGCCGCGGCCTGGCGGAGCTGCACCGGGCGAGCGACCCGCGCGGGTTCGGGTTCGAGCTCGAGGGCTACTGCGGCGCCACGCCCCAGCCCAACGGCTGGCTGGCGAGCTGGGCCGAGTTCTATCGGGAGCGGCGCCTGGGGCACCAGCTCCGCCTCGCCGCGGCGCGGGGGCTCGACTCGGCCGCGCTCCGCGACGGCGAGCGGGTGTGCGCGCGCCTCGAGCAGCTCGTGGGCGCGAGCGAGCCCTCGGCGCTGATCCACGGGGACCTGTGGTCGGGCAACCTCCACGTGGCGCCGGACGGCCGCCCGGCCCTGATCGACCCCGCCGCCTACTACGGCCACCGCGAGGCCGAGCTCGGCATGATGACCCTGTTCGGCGGCTTCTCCGAGCGGGTCTACGCCGCCTACCACGAGGCGTTCCCGCTCCAGCCCGGCTGGCGCGAGCGCGTCGACCTGTACGCGCTCTACCACGTGCTCAACCACTTCAACCTGTTCGGCGGCGGCTACGGCGCCCAGGCCGCGCGCTTGCTGCGTCGGTTCGCCTGAACCTGGCGCGTCACCCCGCCGGAGGCGTGGCCGGCCAGAGCGCGCGCAGCGCGCGCAGGGCCGGCAGCGCCGGGAGCAGCGTCAGCGCGAGGGTCAGGAGCGCGACGCTCAGCGTGATCCGGGCGGGGGCCTCGATCGCGCGCGCCAACCACAGGCCGAACAGGCCGCCCGCGAGCGCGAGCGCGCCGCCCACGGCGGCCACGAGCGCCGCCCAGCACGAGCGAGGCCGAGTCGCGAGCGGGGTCGCCTCGGCGAGGAGACCTGCCGCCCGCAGCTCGTCGAGGGCGCGCCCGGCGTCCGCCAGCCCGGGGCAGGCCAGGCGCCCGACCCGATCGCGCAGCAGGGCGGCGCCGAGCTCCCAGCCGAACAGCGCGTACAGCACCCCGCGGCGCTCCGAGACCGACGCGCCGGCGCGGACGGCGAGCACCAGCGCGCGCCCCTCGCGCCCCACCTGCTCGACGTCACTCCAGCGCACCTCGCGCGACCAGCCGCCAGCGCTGACGCGCGCGCGGTGGCTGGTCAGGGTGACCTCGGTGGCGGTCAGCCAGCGGCAGTACGCCAGCAGGACGGCCGCGGCGGCGAGGAGGCCGACCGCGAGGAGGGCCGCTCCGTTCACGCTCCCGCGCGGCAAGCTGAACCACTCACGCAAGCCCAGCTGCATGCGCGAACCCCAGCGCGGCCAGGGCCAAGATCACGAGCGGCGGCAGCTCCAGGAGGTCGCCTGGCCCGAGCCGTCGACGGCCCGACCACACCACCCGCTCGTCGGGCGCGAGCCCCTCGCTGCACGTGCCCAGGGGGTGCTGGCCCATGGAGAGAGGGTAGCAGGCCCTCGTCGCGTAGGGCGCCGGTCGCGCGGCGGCTCGGTCGCGCCGCGTCGCTCACGGCGCGCGTCGCGGCGCGGGTGCTCCCCTGGCCGTCCTGCGCTATCGTACGGGCGTGGTGCTGCCCAGCGGACCTCCGCAGTGGATCGGGCGCTATCAGGTCGTGCGCCTGCTCGGCCAGGGCGGCATGGGGGCGGTGTACGAGGTCCGCGACCCGCAGCTCGGGCGCACCCTCGCGCTCAAGCTGATCCGGGCGGGCGCGGCCAGCCGCACCGCGACCGGGCGGTTCATGCGCGAGGCGGAGCTGCTCGCCAAGCTCTCGCACCCGGGCGTGGTGCGCGTCCACGAGCTCGGCCAGTCCCCCGAGGGGCCCTACCTGATCGAGGAGCTGATCCCCGGGGTCGACCTGGCCGGAAGGATCGAGGAGAGCGGCGCCCTCGAGCCGCTGGTGGCGGCGCGTCTGGTGCGCGACCTCGCCGACGCGCTCGAGGCCGTGCACGCGCTCGGGATCCTGCACCGCGACCTCAAGCCGGCCAACGTCATGCTGCGCGCGGGCACGGGCGCGCCGGTCCTGCTCGACTTCGGCCTGGCCCGCGAGGTCGACTCCGAGACGCTGACCAAGACCGGCGCGCTGCTGGGGACGCCCGCCTACATGGCGCCCGAGCAGGCGCGCGGCAGCGCCACCCGCGAGCTGACGCCGGCCGTCGACGTGCACGGCCTGGGCACGATCCTGTATCAGGCGCTGACGGGCGAGCTGCCGTTCGACGGCGACAGCCAGTTCGAGGTGCTGGCGAAGGTGCTCACGACCGACCCCACCTGGCCGCGCGCGCTGAACCCCGCCGTCCCTGCGGCGCTCGACGCGATCTGCCGCCGCTGCCTGGCCAAGGACCCGGCCGCGCGCTACCCGAGCGCGGCCGCGCTGCGCGACGACCTGAGCCGATTCCTGGTGGGCGAGTCGACCGAGGCGCTGCACGACCTCGCCGCCCAGCGCCGGCGTCGCGTCGCGACCGCGGCCGCCGGCGTCGTGGCGGCGCTCCTGCTCCTGGGCGGCCTGGCGGGGGTGGCCGCGCTGGCGCTCGGCGGCCGGCCGGGCGCGCGCGGCGCCACCGCCTCTGCGACCCCAGCGCCGAGCGAGCCCACGACCTCGCCCGCGGCCGACACCCCGCCCGAGCGCGAGCCGCTGTGGGACCTCGCGCCGGGCGACGCGCTGCGCGTGGAGTGGCTCTACTACGAGACCGACCACAGCATGGTCAGGTTCGAGATGCGCTCGGCGCTGCGCCTCGCGGTGCGCGAGGCGCTCGAGCGCGAGGGCGCGCGGGTGCTCGCGATCTCGAGCACGGTGGAGCGGATCCGCGCCACCATGGGCAGCCTCGAGGCGCCCGGCGCCCCCTACGACACCCAGCGGCCGATCGCCGGCCACCCGCTCGACTGCCTCGACGCGGCGGTCGGACGCACCTTCGAGCTGACCCTCGACCCGGCCACCGGCCGGCTGCTCGAGACGCGCCACGTGCGCCAGCTCTACACGCTCATGAAGGAGAAGGGGTTCAGCGAGACCGGTGTGCTGATCCCCGGGATCGTGGGCGCGTACTTCGAGAAGGCGTTCGACGAGCCGTTCGTGCACGCGCTGTTCGGCGCGCTGCTCCACCTCGAAGGGCCGGGCCGCCCGGTCGAGTGGGACGAGGGCGCGCCGGACGCCGGGACGCGGCGCTGGTTCGCCAACTACCGGCAGCGCGAGGCGACGATCACCCCCGTTAGCTTCCGCCTCACCAGGCCCGACCGCTACCGGTACGACCTCGAGGCGCAGGCCCGGTTCGCGGGGGGCCGGCTGGTCGTCGCCGAGGCCACGCAGGACCTGACCGGCCGGGCGCCGCCGCGCCAAAAGGGCCGGATCGTCGCGCGCGCCGACGACGCCGAGGAGGTGTTGCCGCTGCGCCCGGGCGACGTCCGCTCGACCGTGCGCTGGGCCCTGACGCGGCTGGATTAGCGCCCTAGTTCCCTTCGAGCCGGCGGATCTTGTCGACCCGCTGCGCGTGGCGGCCGCCCTCGAACGGGGTGGCGAGCCACACCTCGAGCATGCGCTCGGCGCGCTCGGCGGGGACCAGGCGCTCGCCGACCGCGAACACGTTGGCGTCGTTGTGCTCGCGCGAGAGGCGGGCGCTGTCCTCGTCCCACACGATCGCGGCGCGGATCCCGGGCACCTTGTTGGCGGCGATCCCGATCCCGATCCCCGATCCGCACACCAGCAGGCCGCGCGCGTCCGGCTCGGCGGCGACCCGGCGCGCGACCTTCTCGGCGAAGTCGGGGTAGTCCACGCGCTCGGCCGTCTGGGGCCCGAGGTCCTCGACCTCGTGCCCCAGCCGCCGCGCCACCTCGATCAGGCGCTGCTTGAGCGTCAGCCCGGCGTGATCGCTCCCCGCGTACAGCTTCACGGGTTACCCGCGGTGCTTCTTGACCTCTTCGGTCAGGCGCGGGACCACCTCGAACAGGTCGCCCACGATCCCGTAGTCGGCCACCTTGAAGATCGGCGCGTCGGGGTCCTTGTTGATCGCGACGATCGTCTTGCTGGTCGACATGCCGGCGAGGTGCTGGATCGCGCCCGAGATCCCCACCGCGAAGTACAGGTTGGGCGACACCGTCTTGCCGGTCTGGCCGACCTGGTCGGAGTGCGGCCGCCAGCCGGCGTCGACCACCGCGCGCGAGGCGCCGACCGTGGCGCCGAGCGCGTCGGCGAGCTCCTCGAGCAGCTTGAAGTTCTCGGGCCCCTTCAGGCCGCGGCCGCCCGAGACGATGATCTCGGCCTCGGTCAGGTCGGCCTTGTCGCTCTTGGCCGCGTCCTCGCCCACGACCTTCGACTCGAGCGCGTCGGCGCCGAAGTCGAGCGCGAGGTCCGCCACCGGCGCGTCCCCGCCCTCCTGCTCCGCCACCGCGAAGGTGTTGGGCCGGGCCGAGACGAGCTGCGGGGTGGTGTTCAGCTTGACGGTGGCGTAGGCCTTGCCCGCGTAGAGCGGCCGCGTGAGCGACAGCCGGCCGCCCTCCACCGTCATGCCGGTCACGTCGGGGGCGTAGCCGACGTCGAGCAGGGCGGCCAGGCGCGGGGCGAGGTCCTTGCCGTCGAGGGTCGCCGCCACGAGCACCACCTCGGGCGACTCGGCGCGGACCGCGGCGGCGGCCGCCTTGGCGTAGGCGTCGCCGTTGTAGGCGTCGAGCCAGTCCGCCGCGGCCACCAGCACCCGGTCGGCGCCCTGCTTGCCGAGCGACGCCGCCGCCGCCTTGGCCTCGGCGCCGCCGATCACCAGCGCCGTCACGTCGCCGCCGCCGAGGGCGCCCTTGAGCCGGGCCGCCTCGGCCACGCACTCCAGCGCCCCCTTCTTGAACTTGCCGCCGCGGAACTCGGCCACGACCAGGATCTTGGAAGCCACGGGTACCTCTTCGTGTGTTCTCGCTGGGATGACGGGGCGCTAGAAGCTGAGGACCTTCGCCTCTTCCTGGAGCAGCCGGAGCAGCTCGGGCACCACGTCGGGGCCGTTGCCGACGATCTTGCCCGCCACCGGCTCGGGGGGCGGCGCGAGCGCCACCACCTCGTAGGCGGGCGCGGGCCAGCTGAAGGCGAACTCGGCGATCGGCTTCTTGTTGGCCGCCAGGATCTCCTTCAGCTTGGGGTACTTCTCCTCGCCGAGGTCGCGCTGACCGGTGATCACCGCGGGGAGGGTGACCTCGATCGTCTGCACCCGGCCCTCGGCCGCGCGCTTGACCAGCGCCTTGCCGTCCTGGACCTCGATCCCGACCGCGTCGGTGACGCAGGGGACGCCGAGCACGGTCGCCACCATGGGGCCGACCGACAGCGCCTGATCGTCGACCGCCTGCCGGCCGAAGAACACCAGGTCGAACGCGCCCTCGGCCTGGATCGCCGCGGCCAGCGCCTTGGCGACCGCCAGCGGGTCGCGGTTCTCGGGCTGCGTGTCGGGGATCAGCACGCCGCGGTCGACGCCGAGCGCGAGCGCCTCCTTGATCCCCTTGCGGGCCTCGTTCTCGCCCTTGTTGGGGTTGCCGGCGCACACCGCGACGACCTCGCCGCCGGCGGCCTCGCGCAGCGCGAGCGCCCGCGACACGGCGCGCAGGTCGTAGGGGCCGAGCCCGTACTTCACGCCCTTGTCGATCTCCTTGGCGCCGGGGCTCACCTTGATCTTGGCGGCCGTGTCGGGGGCCGGCTTGACGCAGACGAAGATCCGCATGGCTCTCGCTCTCCTCTCGCCCCGCTACCCGCGGAACGCGGCGTGCCCGGTCAGGTGCTGGCCGAGCGCCAAAGTGTGGATGTCGTGGGTGCCCTCGTAGGTGTACACGCTCTCGATGTTCATGAGGTGGCGCATCACCTGGTACTCGTCGCACACCCCGTTCGCGCCGAGCAGCTCGCGGCCGAGCTTGGCGACCTCGCGCGCCGCCCAGCAGTTGTTCCGCTTGCCGAACGAGACGTGGTAGTGCTTGGCCTTGCCCTGGTCCTTGAGCCGCCCGAGGTGGTAGGCGACGAGCTGGGCCTTGGTCAGCTCGGTGTGCATCCACACCAGCTTCTCCTGCACCAGCTGGAACCCGGCCAGCGGCCGATCGAACTGCGGGCGCTGCTGCGTGTAGCGCAGCGCCTCGTCGAACACCGCCATGGCCGAGCCGACGACCCCCCACACGATCCCGTAGCGGGCCTGGCTGAGGCACATCAACGCGTTCTTCAGCCCCTCGGTCTTGGCGAGCAGCGCGTCCTGGCCGACGCGCACGTCCTCCATGATCAGCTCCGAGGTGACCGAGGCGCGCAGCGAGAACTTGCCCTCGATCAGCGGCGCCGAGAAGCCGGGCGTGTCGGTCGGGACGATGAACCCGCGGATCCCTTCGGGGGTCCTGGCCCACACGATCGCGATGTCGGCGATCGAGCCGTTGGTGATCCAGCGCTTGGTCCCGTTGAGCACCCAGCCGTCGCCGTCGGGGACGGCCTTGGTCTCCATGCCGGCCGGGTCGCTGCCGTGGTCGGGCTCCGACAGGCCGAAGCAGCCGATCACCTCGCCCTTGGCCATCTTGGGCAGGAACTTGCGCCGCTGCTCCTCGCTGCCGAAGGCGTAGATCGGATACATGCACAGGGAGCCCTGCACCGAGCAGAACGAGCGGATCCCCGAGTCGCCGCGCTCGAGCTCCTGCATGATCAGCCCGTAGGCCACGCTGCTGAGGCCGAGGCAGCCGTACTCCTCGGGCAGGCTCGGCCCGAGCCAGCCCTGCTCGCCCATGACCGTGGCCAGCTCGCGCGGGAACGTGCCGGCGCGGTGGTGCTCCTCGATCAGGCGGGTGTCGATCAGCTCGCGGTCGACGAACTCGCGCGTCGCGTCGCGGATCGCGCGCTCCTCGTCGGACAGGAGCGCGTCGAGCTCGAAGAAGTCGACGCCCTGGAACTCGCTCATGCGAAGACCGTCCTTGGCCGCGTCCGCCGCCCGGCGGCGGGGCCGGAATGTTAGGGGGGCTACCGAGGCGGGTCAACGCCCACCGGACCGCGCGAGCCTACCGCACCGGCGCG
>CAZMSZ010000218.1:8138-12450 GCA_964569055.1 uncultured Planctomycetota bacterium
GCTACCGAGGCGGGTCAACGCCCACCGGACCGCGCGAGCCTACCGCACCGGCGCGTAGAGAGGACGAAGAGGGCCCGCTACGGCGGGTGGCTGCGCAGGGAAAGAAGCTCGGAAATATGGAATATCAACAGAGAACTGGAAATGAGGAATGCCAGAACGGTTCTCGGGCCGGCGCTTCGCGAGTCAGCGACAGCCGTTCCTCATTTCCAGTTTCCGGTTCCCTGTTGATATTTCATATTTCCTCTCGCGCTCTCGCATGCGATCCCGCCCGGGCCCGCTACCGGTGCAAGACCTCGATCCGCCGCGGCAGCAGCGTCGCCTCGAGCACGCCCGTCGGCACGGTGCGGATCTCGCCGTCGGCGTGGATCACCATGCCGCGCGGGCCGTGGACGCGCACGCGGCGCGCGCGCAGGACGCTCATGTCGTCGAGCTTCTTGCCCGCCGCCATCAGCGGCCACTGCAAGAACCCCTTCAGCTTGCTGCGCTCGGCCACGACCGCCACGTGCAGGGCGTCGTCGTCGAGGCGCGCCTCGGGCGTGAGGCAGATCCCGCCGCCGCAGTAGCGGCCGATCCCGAGGTGGACCAGCATGAACCGCCCCTGCAGCGTGACGTCGTCGAGCTCGAGCGTGAGCAGGTCGGCCCGATACCCGATGTAGGCCGCCACCCCGCCCAGCGAGTAGCTCAGCCGCCCGGGCAGCAGGCGGGCCCGCTCGCGCGCGGCGTTCGCCACGCCCATGAACGCCAGGCCCACGTTGTTGCAGAAGTACTCGGGGCCGCGGTCGCCCCCCTCGAGCCGGCCGACGTTGACGGCCCACGGCTCGCCCTCGAGCAGCAGCCGCGCCGCCTCGGCCGGGGAGGCCTGCGCGAGCCCGAGCATGCGGGCGTAGTCGTTGCCGGTGCCGACCGGGATCAGGCCCAGGCGCGGCGGGCGCTCGCGCGCGCCCTGCAGCACCCCGTTCACCACCTCGTGCAGCGTCCCGTCGCCGCCGATCGCGGCGATCACCTCGGCCCCCTCGCGCGCCGCGGCGGCCGCGATCCGCGCCGCGTCCCCGGGGCCGCTGGTGCCGCGCACCTCGAACCGCGCGCCGCGCGCGCGCAGCACGTCCTCCACCTCGCGCAGGGCCTCGGCCCCGCGGCCGCTCGGGTTGGCGACGAGCACCAGGGGCGCCGCGCGGGGGGGGTCGGCCTCGCCGGCGGCGCCGGCGGCCGCGTCGGGGAGGGGCTGGAACGCCTCGGAGGGAGAGGACGCGGCGGTCACGCCCACAATCTAACTTGACGCTGGAGCGCTGTCGCGCTGACATCGCGCCCTCACCCGCACGCCCCGGAGCCCCCATGTCGACCTCCCTCCGCGTCCTCGCCACCTCCCTCACGCTCGCCCTGTGCTGCGCCGGCTGCCCCCAGGGCGGGTCGACGCCGGCCACGCCCGGCACGTCCGCCGCGAAGCAGCCCGGGTCGGGCTCGGGCGGGGGCGGCAAGACGCAGGCCGAGCCGCCCGCCAAGCCCAAGTTCGACCGCGCCACGGCCAAGACCCCCTGGAAGTACGCGGCCGTCGGCGACTGGGCGACCTACAGCATCGAGGTGGGCGGCGGGAAGAAGCGGACCATGAAGTTCGTGGTGACCGCCGTCGACGACGCCACGGTGAAGTTCGACGTGCTGAACGCCGACACCGGCGAGGTGCAGCAGACCGCCACGATCGACCTCGCCGAGGAGGAGTCGCGCTACAAGGCGCCCGACAGCTACGACGCGCTCGACGGCGCGCCCCAGACCAAGACGATCGACTTCAAGGGGCGGCAGCTCGAGGTCGTGATCCTCAAGCGCAAGCGCGAGGGCATGGGCTCGACCGAGCTGTGGCTGGCGGAGAAGGACGTGCGCCCGTTCAACCAGTGCGCGGTGAAGTCGTTCAAGGACGGCGAGCTGAAGATGGAGCTGCTCGACTTCGGGACGGCGAAGTAGGAACTCGGGGCTGCCAGGGCCGATTGCGGCAGTAGAGCGACCTCAGCGCGCCCACACCCGCGCGAACCCCGCCCGGTAGCGGCGCGCCAGCTCCTGCGCCAGCTCGAGGGTCGCGCCGCCGAACCAGTCGCGGTTCCCGCGGCGCACCGGCGCGGTGTCGCGCCAGCGGATCGGCTCGCCGTCGCCCGCGACCAGGGCGCCGCCGGCGGCCTCGAGCAGGGCCTGGCCGGCGGCGTAGTCCCAGTCGCACAGGGGCATGCGCAGGGTGGCCCAGCCCTCGGCCGCGCCGACCGCCACCAGCGCGGCGCGGGTGGCCGGGCTGCCGCAGCCGACCAGGCGCGCGGGGGCGACCAGGCGCTGGTTCCAGACGCGCACCTTGGAGGCGAGCGAGGGGCTGACGAGCACCCGCGCGCCGCGCTCCAGGGCGCGCGGCGGGTCCTCGCGCGGCGCGAGCGCGACCCCGTCGCGGCGGAGCGGCTCGCCCCGCGCCCAGTCCACCAGGAGCCCGTCCGGGCCGGTGGTCGGGGCCGGGTTGGGGGCGCACACCACCCCGAGCACCAGCCGGTCGCCTTCGACCAGGCCGACCGAGATCGAGGTGTCGCGCGAGCCGCGCAGGAAGTGGCGGGTCCCGTCGTGGGGGTCGATCACCCAGGCCCGCCCCGAGCTGCCGGGCCGCGGGGGCAGCTCCTCGCTGCGGATCGCGTCGGCCGGGAAGCTCGCGGCGAGGCCGTCGACCAGCAGCGCGCAGATCTCCGCGTCGATCGGCGCGCGGTCGCCTGCTCCGCGCGGCCCGCCCGGGCGCGCCGCCTCCGCGCGCAGCATCTCCGCGCCCTCGGCGACCAGCTTCAGGGCCCGCTCGCGCTCGCGCTCGTACGCTCCGGGCATGGGTCCATTGTGGCCCGCGGGCGGCGCGGGCGGGCCCGCGAGCGCGGCGCGCGCCCGCGCGCCGCTCGGGCGGGAGGGCCACCCGCTACCATGCCCCCATGGCTGCTCCCTCCCGCGCCCGCGTCCTGCGCGTCCTGCTGTTCCTGTCCGTCCCGCCCCTGGTGGGGCTGCTCGGGCTCCTCGCCGCGCGCTGGGTCCCTCCCGGCGGGACGCTCCCGGTCGCGAGCGCCAAGGACGGGCCCACGCTCCGCCTGGTGCGCCACTTCCGCGCCAGCTTCGCGCGCCCCCTGCTGCTGACCCACGCGCCGGGCGAGCCGGGCCACGTCTACGTGGTCGAGCAGGCCGGGCGGGTGCTGCGCCTGGCCAACACGCCCGACGCGACGCCGACCCCGTTCCTCGACGTCCGCGCGCAGGTCTCGACCCGCCACAACGAGGAGGGGCTGCTCGGGCTGGCCTTCCACCCGGGTCACGCCGAGAACGGCCGCTTGTTCGTCTACTACTCGGCGACGCGCCCGCGCCGCTCGGTGCTGTCGGAGTGGCGGCGCGGCGCCGACGGGAGGGTCGACCCGGAGAGCGAGCGGGTCCTGCTCGAGGTGCCGCAGCCCTGGGGCAACCACAACGGCGGCATGATCGCGTTCGGGCCCGACGGCAAGCTGTACGTCTCGCTCGGCGACGGTGGCTCGGCGGGTGACCCCAAGGGCACGGGGCAGGACCGCGGCGACCTGCTCGGCGCGATCTCGAGGCTCGACGTCGACGCGCGCAGCCCCGGCCTGGAGTACGGGATCCCCCCCGACAACCCGTTCGTCGGTCAAGCGGGCGTCCGCCCCGAGGTGTGGGCTTACGGCCTGAGGAACGTGTGGCGGTTCGCGTTCGACCGCGAGACCGGCGCGCTGTGGGGCGCCGACGTGGGGCAGAACGCCTGGGAGGAGGTCGACCTGCTCGAGCGCGGCAAGAACTACGGCTGGCGCGGCTACGAGGGGTTCGCGGTCTACGACGCCGACGTCGCCGCGCAGGTCCGCGAGCACGCCGAGCCGCTCGCCGCCTACTCCCGCAGCGAGGGCGGCTCGGTGACCGGCGGCTACGTCTACCGCGGCCAGGCGGCTCCCAGCCTGCGCGGCTGGTACCTCTACGCCGACTACGTGAGCGGCTCGGTGTGGGGCCTGCGCCGGCGCGCCGACGCCCCGGCCGCGCGCGGCGCGGAGGCGAAGCACCACCCGCGCGCGCAGGGCGTCGAGGTGCGCAAGCTGCTCAAGAGCGGCCTGGCGATCGCGTCGTTCGGCGAGGACGCGGCGGGCGAGGTCTACGTGTGCGCCTTCGACGGGGCGATCTATCGGGTCGCGGATCGCTGAGGCGGCTTCCTTGCCCTGGCCCTTGCCCGGCTGTGCTCTCGCGCCCGCATAGGCTCGTGCTCGTGCACGACTGACTACTCCACACATCCTCGCGCCAAGCGAATCGTGCCCGTGCCCGTGCCCGT
>CAZMSZ010000219.1:0-12435 GCA_964569055.1 uncultured Planctomycetota bacterium
TAGGCCATGCCGTCGTTGATCTGGGCGATCGCGTTGAGCGCGTTCGCCTCGACCTGCGCCGCGGAGTAGGCGGCGGCGTCGGCCGCGCCCTGGATCTGCATCCGGTCGGCCGAGACCATGCCGACCTGGTACACGAACATGATCGCGGTGGTGAGCGCGAACAGGGTGATCGCCGCGAACACCAGGCTCGCGCCCTCCTCGTCGCCCGCCAGCCCGGGCCGGCTCGTCGGCTCGTGCGCGGCGCGGCTCATTTCGGGGGGACGCTCCAGGGCGTGGCCACGAACCCGACCCGGCGCACGCGGAACGTCTTGTAGCCGTGCGCGCCCGGCGCCGCGCTGAGCTGCGCGAAGAACGTGTTCGCGACCGGGACGTTGAGGATGTAGTCGAACTCCACGTCGCAGGAGACGAAGCCGTCGGGGTTGTTGGCGACGTCGGTGGGCGAGACGTCGCACTTGTGCAGCAGCGCGAACACCTCCCGCTGGCGGTGCTCGGGGTAGCCCACCCGGCCGCCCGAGGCGCCCCAGTCGAGGCGGTTCCTGTCGGCCACGCCCAGCTCGTGCCCGCCGCTGGTGAGCACGCCGAGCTGTCGGGCGACCATCCGCCGCGCCGCTTCGTCGGGCGCGATCCCCATCATGTCGGAGACCGCCGCCGCGCGCGCGCCGAGGAACGCGCCCTGCGCGACGACGAGGTGGGCGTGCACCAGGAACGCGAACTGGATGATCGCGAGGGTCAACAGGAGCTGCATGGGGAACACGAGGACGAACTCGACCATGCCCTGGCCCGAGTCGTCGTCGCGGACGAGCCGCCCCAGCTCTTCGCGCAGCCGGCTCATGCGCGGGGCGCCTCCACCAGGAACCACGCCAGGAGCGTCCCGAACGAGATCGCGAGCCCGTAGGGGATCGAGAGCTGCGACGGGTCGGGCTCGGCGCCCTCGGCGTTGGACGCGGCCTTCGCGGGCGGCGGCTCGCGGCGGATCGAGGCGGCGTAGCGGACCGAGCGGCGCAGGGCGCTGACGAGGTCGCCGCGGGCCACCAGGACCCAGATCGCGATCACCGCGCCGAGGAGCGCGCTCCAGAACATGGCGAACACCACGAAGCGGAAGCCCGCGATCGCGCCGATCGCGCCCATCAGCTTCACGTCGCCGCCGCCCACGCCCCGGCCGAAGTAGGCCACCCAGAACACGCCGAAGCCGAGCGTCAGCCCCGCCAGGCGGTCGAGCAGGCCGACGCCGCCGATCGCGGCCGGGCTGAAGCTCCCCACGCCGTGCGCGAGGTAGGCCAGCGCCAGGCCCACCAGGGCCGCCGGGACCGTGAGCCAGTTGTAGACCTTGCGGTGCAGGAGATCGGTGATGGCCGCCACGATCAACGTGACGAACAGCACGACGACGCTCGCGAGCTCGAAGTAGGCCTGGACCGGCATCCGCCCTCACTGCCCCCCGGAACTGCGTGGCGCGCGCGGCGTGGGCACGACGCCAGCCTCGCTCCCGCGGGCGGGACGAGGCTGGAGGCCGCTCCACACGCTGCTGGCTCGCGCTCCGGCGCCGCGCCCGACGGCGCGACGCCCGGAGCTCGGGCGAGCGTCAGCTCATCTTGCTGGTGATCTGGTTGGTGATCTGCGTCGCGCCCTTGTCGAACGCGTTGTTGAGCGCGTTCTTGAAGTTCATCACGGCGGCGACCAGCAGGATCCCGATCAACCCGACGATGATGATGTACTCCGTCATGCCCTGGCCACGGCGGCGAGTCTGGCGGCGCATGAGCTTCTTGATGCTGTCGCTGCGAGCGATCATGTCTTCTCCCCGATCGATGGTGACGAACTGCGAGGCGCCGGATCCCCCAACGCATGTCCCGACCCAATGAGGCGGGCCGGATTATAGCGACTTGCCCGGGCCGAATCGAGCGGCCGCAGCCATCTGGCGACGCTCGGTCGCAGCGGCGGTACGCAAGCGGGAAGGAAACGGTACTCACCGCGGCCCATCCTCCGCTCCGGCCCGGCGCGCGACGGCACGCCGCTCGTGTCGGCCTTGCGCCGGCGCGGCGCTCCTGACACCCTGGGCGCCGGAGGGAGCCCCCGTGCGAACAGCCCGTTCCCGGCGAGCCCGCGGTCAGGCGACCGTCGAGATGGTGGTCATCACCCTGGTGGTGGGCCTCGGGATCGCCTGGGTGAGCTGGGCGCTGCCCAAGGCGATCAGGACCCACTTCATCGAGAACCAGAAGGTGCTCGCCAGCCCGCTGTAGGCGGTCGTGAGCGAGCCGCGCTACAGCCGCGGCAGCTCCTCGGTGTCCTCGTCGTCGTCCTCGTCGCCGATCACGTCGAGCAGCACCACGGTCACGTTGTCGGGGCCGCCGCGGCGGTTGGCGAGCTTGATCAGGGCGCGCACCGCCTGTCGACACTCGTTTCGGCCGCGGCGGAGCAGCTCGGCGATCTCCTCGTCGGCGACGACGTCGGTCAGCCCGTCGGAGCAGAGCAAGAACAGGTCGCCCGGGAACACGTTGACCAGGCGCAGCGTCGGCTCGACGGTGGGCTGCGTCCCGAGCGCGCGCGTCACGAACTTGCGCTTGCGGCGCGGGCGCGGGTCCGCCGAGTGCCGCTCGGTGCGCGACTCCGCCACGATCGTGTGATCCTCGCTCAGCTGCTCGAGCGCCCCGTCGCGCGCGCGGTACACCCGGCTGTCGCCTGCGTTCGCCACCACCGCGAAGTCGCCGACCACGAGCACCAGCGCCAGCGTGGTCCCCATGGCCGAGCGGCGCGCGCCGGTCGACTCGGGGTCCTCGCGCGGCAGCTCCCGCCCGCGGGCGTGGATCGCGGCGTTCGCCTCCTGGGTGCACTCGCGGATCAGCTCCTGCGCCCGCGCGCGCAGCTGCGAGAGCTTCTGCCCCTCGGCCGCCAGCAGCCGCGGGACGGCGCGCGTGACCCGGTCGGCGAACAGGTCGACCGCCATTCGGCTGGCGATCTCGCCGGCTTCGTGGCCGCCCATGCCGTCGCAGACCACCCCCAGCCCCTCGTCCTCGCAGACGACGAAGGAGTCCTCGTTGGTGGTCCTGCGGCGGCCGACGTCGGAGCGGCCGTAGACGCGGATACGAATGGCGCGACCCCCGGCCCGGGCTTCAGCCCTGGGTCCCGGCGAACGCCTGCCGCGCCTCGTCGACCGAGTCGAACAGCTTGAACAGGACGAGCAGGCCGAGCATCTCGAACGGCAGCCGCACCCGCTGCGAGAGGTTGACGAGGGCGATCCCCCCGCCCGCCTCGCGGAAGCGCTGCGCGAACTTGGCGAGGACCGCCAGGGCCGACGAGTTGACGTAGCGGGTCTCGGAGAAGTCGAGCACCAGGCGGCTCACGCCGCGCGCTTCGAGCCCCTCGAGCGCGCCCCGCAGGATCCCCACCGTGTCGAGGTCGATCTCGCCATCGACCCGGAGCTGCGCCCAGGCGCCCTCCGCCGCCACCTCGTCGATCTTCAGGATCGCCACGGTCCCCCTCTCGCCCGCGAGGTCGCGGCCGGGCCGGCGCTCGCCGCCCGACCGCCCTCGCGGGGGCTCAAGCCCCTGCTGCCTCGGCCGCGCGCAGCCGCTCCGCCTGCCCCGCGAGCTGCTCCAGCACGGCGCGGGCCTCGTGCACCTTGGCGCCCGTGGCGCCCAGCCGCACGAACTCCTCGAACGCCGCCTGGGCCTCGCCCAGGTGCCGCAGCGCCGCCGCGCGCTCCTTCGCCTCGTGCGCCGCCTTGCGCAGCGCGACCCCGAGGTTGTAGTAGCTCGTCGTCCACTCGTCGGTCCGCTCGTGCGGGCGGCGCTCGTTGAGCGCGACCGCCAGGCGGTACTCGTCGACCGCCTCCTCGGTGCGGCCGAGCAAGCTCAACACGACGCCGAGGTCGTTGTGGAACACGGCCCGCTCGCCGTCGAGCTTGATCGCCCGGCGCAGCGCCTTGACCGCCTTGTCGTACTGCTTGTCGGCCAGGAGCGCGCGCGCCTCTGCCTCGTGGCGCCAGCACTGCTCATCGATCCGGCGCCGCCGCGTCAGCTCCTCGCGCTCGAGCGCCTCTTCCTCGAGGCGGTGCTTGAGGCGGGCCGGCAGCCCCACCACCTCCTCGAGGTCCTGGAGGTAGGGCAGCCGCAGCGAGCGCGCCACCTTGACGTGCAGCAGCGCGAGCCGGTCCGACAGCTCGGGCGCGGTCCCCGGCGGGAGCGGCCCCTCGCGGGCGGGGAGCAGGTCGAGCAGCGCCTCGAGCCGCTCGAGCTCGGCGTAGACCTCGTCGGTCAAGAAGGCCAGCGCGCCGCGCAGCGCGCGGCGCAGGTCGAGCAGCAGGTAGCGCGCGCGGAGGGCGTCGTCCTGCTCGACTGCCTCCTCGAGGTCCATGACGAGATGCGCCACACGGCTGTACAGCTCGCAGCGCTTCTCGATGAGGAGGCGGCTGACGGGATCGCCCCCGTCGTTGGTGATGCGCTCGGGCATCGGGTCACCACCGATCTGGGCGGGTGGAGCAGGGAGATGCGCGGCCCCGCTGCTCCGACACGACCCGCTGCGCGAGAATAGCCGCGCCCGGGGCGCGCTGTCAAGGCGACCCGCGTCGGAAGCACCGAGCGCGCCTACACTTGCGGTTGAGGCGCCTCCACGGGCAACGGGACGTCGACCCCGCGTCGCTGCGCGAGGTCCAGCAGCCCGCCCACGCCGGCCAGGAGGTAGTAGGCCAGGCGGTAGAGCAGCATCACCGCCATTCCGTCGACCGCCAGCCCGCCCGACCAGGCGAACAGCTCGCCCAGCATCATTTCGCCCACCCCCAGCCCGCCCGGCGAGATCGGGACCGAGTTGACGAAGTGGGCGATCGGCACCACCACCGCGTAGTCCCCGGGGCCGAGCAGCGCCTCGCCCAGCGCGCGCCCGAGCAGGCAGCTGTTGGTCACCGTCAACAGGTGCACCGCCAGGGAGAGCCCGAACGCGCCGAGGCAGGCGCCGGGGTGGCGGGCCAGCCGGCCGAGCGTCCCCTGGGCGCGGGCGAGGAGGTCGCTCAACCGCAGCCGGCGCGCCAGCGCCGAGTCGGCGGGGAGCATGCGCTCGGCCAGGCCCGAGCCGACGAGGATCCAGCAGGTCACCAGCGCGCCCAGCAGCGCGAGCATGAACAGCCAGGTGGTGCGCAGCTCGGGCTGAGCCCACACGACCTCGAACCGCGCCAGCGCGGCGCCCACGGCCAGGGCGATCAGCGCGGCCAGGCCGATCACGCGATCGGCGACGACCGTGGTCCAGGCCTCCTCGCGCCGCTCGGGCGCCCGCTGGCCCACGTAGGCCATCTTGACCAGGTCGCCGCTCACGGCGCCTGGGATCACCATGTTCCAGAAGTGCCCGATCCAGGTCAGGCGCAGCGCGGTCAGGGTCGGAATGGCGATCCCCTCGGCGCGCAGGAGGAGCGCCCAGCGCAGCCCGCCGATCGAGACCGCGAGCGCCCCGAGCAGCACCGTGAGCGCGAACCACGGCGTGGCGAGCGCCCCCAGCAGCCGGTCCGAGCGGAAGTTCTCGTTGCCGACCACGGCGTAGATCAGGGCCCCCGCCACGCCGAGCCTGATCGCGAGCCACAGGCGAGACCGCCAGCGCGGCGCGGCGGGCGGCTCGGGCGGGCCGCTCATCGAGGCGCCTCGGCCTCGCCCTCGGGCTGGCCCTCGCCCTCGCCCTCGTCCGTCGGCGCGTCAGCCTCCTCCGGCGGCGCGTACTCCTCCTCGGGGAAGCTCTCCTCGGGGAAGGCCTCCGGCGGCGGGAGGGGCGCGGCCTCCTCGCCGTCGAGCGGCGTGGGCGCCGGCAGCGGGCGGAACGGACGCGGCTCCTCCTCGAGCGCGGGCGCCTCCTCGCCCGGGCCGTCGAGCGGCGTGGGGGCCGGCAGCTCGCGCGGCGGACGGTCGGAGGGGGCCTGCTCGAGGCGCTGCTCGAACCAGTCGCGCCAGCGGCGCGCGTCGAGGCCGTTGTCGACCCCGTGGAGCTGGTGGAGCGAGCGGTGCGCGACCAGGCGCGTGCTCGGGTCGACGTCGCGCAGCGCCTCGATCAGCGCCCAGGTGGTGTCGACGGGCGGGTCGGCCCGTTGCCCGAGCTCGCGCGCCGCGGTCAGCCGCACGTCGGCGCTCGGGTCCTCCCGCAGCACGCGGCGGAGCAGGTCGCCCGCGACCTCGCTCTCCGGGACGGCGCCCAGCTCGCGGGCGGCCTCCAGCCGCACCCGCTCGTGCTCCTGCGCGTCCAGCCGCCCGCCGGCCGTGGTCGGCAGGTCTTCGAGGGGCGGCCCCGCCCGGTGCAGCGCGCCCAGCACGCGCAGGGCGGTCGCGCGCACCGCCGCGCTCGGCTCGACCTCCGGATCGACCCGCCGCCGCGCTTCGCGCAGCGCGTCGGCCCGGCGCTCGGGGTCCTCGAGGGCGTCCTCGCCCAGGCAGGCCAGGGCCTCACGCCGCTCTTCGGCGTCGACCGAGGCGAGGGCCTCGGGGGTGGCGCTGCAGCAGCCGCTCAGCCCGGCGACCCCCACGACCAGGGAGGCGATCAGGGGCAGGCTCCGGGACGAGGCGAGGGCCCGCGACGGCGCCAGAAACGCCACAGCGCCAGGGCGCCGCGGAAGGGATCCGACGACGGCTCGCTGGCGCTGTGTGGCGTAGGGACGAGGCCGACGGGATTCGAACCCGCAACCCCCGGATCGACAGTCCGGTACACTAACCAATTGTGCTACGGCCCCTCGTGTCGCGCGGAATTCTAGCCGGCCCGCGGCGGCTGTCAAACGGGAGGGGGGAACTTTTCTCGGGACGACGGGCCGAAGCGGCGCCCCCGAACGCACTTGATCCGGTTGGTGCGGTTCGGTAGCTTCAGCCGCCCCAGCGGCGAAGGGGGAGGCGATGGACCCCTCGATCGCGGCTGGCAGCGGAGGATTCATGCGCCGAATCATGCCCAAGAGCGGGTCTCTCTTCGCGGCGGTCGTGTTGTCCAGCGTCATGCTGGGCGGGTGCTCGTCGACGCCTGGGCGCAGCTCCATTGGCTCCTTCTTCCAGGACCGGGTCCTCGACTTCGTCGATATCTTCGGCGCCCGGTTCGTGGCTGGGAAGGGTGCGAAGTTCGGGCTCGAGCTGGGGAACTCGTTCCACGCGACCGAGTACGACGACTTCTTCCTGTTCGGCCTGCGCCGCCACCTGCTCCCTCCGGCCTTCGTGCTCGGCTACTACGACTTCGAGAAGTACGGCTTCCAGGGTCGCGCGGCCGGGATCTGGCGCGACAAGGGCTTCGAGATCTTCGGCCCGGTCGACCGCAAGCTGCGCGTGGTGGCCGGCAACGACTACCTCTTCGAGTCGGTGGACGAGTTCAACGAGTGGTACCGCCGCGCGCCCGAGCGTGCGAACACGGTGCCGATCGAGTACCGCCAGCCGCGCTACCACTACAACACCGACTTCCACTTCTACGCGGCGTTCCTGGTGGGGATCGAGTTCGACTTCTCCCCCTGGCAGTTCGTGGATTTCCTCCTCGGCTGGTTCCACATCGACGTCGTGAAGGACGACGCGTGGAACCGCACGTTCGACGAGTTCGAGGACGTGCAGCCCGCTCCGGAGGAGTACCGGCGGCCCACGACGGAGTACGAGTCGGCCGGCGTCTAGCGCCGCGTCGATCCGCTCACGAGCAGCCCCGCCCCTGGCGGGGCTGCTTCACGTACGGGGCTCAGCTCCCGCCCGCGTCCACGGTGCAGGGGGGCTCGATCACGCACGAGACCTGCGCGGTCACGCCGAGGCGGGCCAGCGCGCCGCTCACCTCTCGCTCGTAGATCCCGTTCACCACCAGGACGTGGGCCGGGGCCAGCTCGCGCAGGCGCTCGGGCGCGACGATCGGGTGGCCGGTGCCGGAGACGAAGCGGCCCTGCTTGGCGGGGTTCTGGTCCACGACCGCGGCCACCGCCTCGCGGGCGGCGGGGATCCGGTTGAGCAGGACCACCGCCTTGGCCCCCGCCCCCCACAGGACGACCGGACCCTCCTGCGCGGACGCGCGCAGGCGCTCCTGCCAGCGGGCGAGCGCCTCGCGCGCGCGGGTGGCGGTCAGGGCGATGGGCGGGCGCGCGGCGGGTTCGCGCGGCGGCTGGGGGTCCTCGCCCACGTCTCGCCCCACCAGCTCCGCCTCGACCGCGGCGTACTGCTCGCCGAAGCAGGTGCGCGCCGCGAGCACCCGGAACCCGGCGCGCTCGAACAGGAGCGCGAGCGTCTCGGGGGTGAAGTAGGAGCAGTGCTCGTAGGTCACGTCCCAGCCGAGCGGCTCGCTGAGCACGAACCCGGCGCTGGGGACCTCGGCGTAGACGCGCAGGCGCGAGCCGCGCGCGGCGGCCGCGAGGCGCTTCACGAACACGGTCGGCCGCGGGATGTGCTCGAGCACGTGGCGGGCGACGAGCAGCCGCACCCCCGCGAGCGCCCCTCGCTCGCTCGGGTCGAACGCGCGCGCGATCAGCTCCACCGGGCCCCGCCGACCGGGCGTCGCGGCCGGGTCATGCCCCACGCCGGCGCAGCCGCCGAGCTCGCACAGCCGCGCGAGGAAGTGGCCGTCGCCGGCGCCGACCTCGACCACGCGCTCCCCGCGCAGCGCGTGCCGCTCCACCAGCCCGCGCGCGAGCTCGTCTTCGTAGCCGCGGAACACCGCCGAGTGATGCAGCGCGTTGTGGTAGTCGGGCGAGTAGGCGATCCGCGCCCCATCGAACGCCCGGTTGAACACGAACCCGCACACGCGGCAGCGCACCAGCTCGATCGGCCCCGTGGCCGAGGCGCGCGCCTCCTCGGCGGTGCGCCACAAGACGGTGCACAGGACGGGCTCGGCCGGCGAGCGGAACAGCACCTCGAGCTCGCCCCGGCCGCACAACCAACAGGTCCCGCTCACGACGAACCTCCTCGGCCCCCGAGGGGCCCGAGCGGGGTGCGAGCCGAGCGCAGCGCGCTCGCCCCACACCCGCCCGGTGTCCCAGTCGGACCGCCGGGCGAGGCGTGCGAACGCTGCGCCAGCCCCAGCCGGCGCGCGCGCCCGCGCGCCGCGCGCTCAGCCCGGAGATTCGCCCGCGCAGCCCCCCGCGACCCGTCTCCTCCACACCGCACCAGCGGCGCAGATTCACCGGGTGGGATCGAAGTCGTACGGCAGGTCCCGCATCCAGGCGATCCACTGCTGCTCGAGCTCGAGGAACTTCTCGCGCCCGCCGCAGCGCTCCTCGACCATCTCGGGGGTCACCGGGCCGGTCTTGCTGGCGGCGAACAGGTCGCTGAACCACTGCTGGGTCTTCTTGCGGACGCTCTTGTTCTCGCCGTAGTAGAGGATCATGTAGATCAGGCCCCAGGCGTGCGCGTAGTGGTAGCCGGTGAACTGCGGCTGGGGCGTGCGGATCAACGTGGTGAGCGGGATCAGGGTGCCGGTCTCGATCCCGCGCTTGAGCGACGCCAGGCGGTCGCGCGGGACCAGGCCGATCACCACCTCCTCGCCGTCGTAGTAGGCCGACTCGAACAGGACCGCCAGCCCCTCCAGGATCCAGATCGGGCAGTTGCCGAACTTGCCCTGGAGCACGATGTCCTCGAACTGGTGGGTCCCCTCGTGCGCCAGCACTTCGCGCGTGGTGCCGGTCTGGCCGAACAGGCCGTGGAACGCGGTCACGCGCTTGTTGCCGGTGTTGTAGAACCCGCCGGTGGTCGGGCCCATCCGCTCGGCGCTCATGAACTCCTGGCGAGACCCGTAGATCCAGATCGTGCTCTTGGGCAGCTCGCCGCGGGGGAGGAACTCGGCGAACACCTTGAGGAACCGCGCGTAGTAGCGGTCCATCATCACGCCGTAGCGCTCGGCGTAGTCCGGCTTGATGTTCGTCTTGATCTTGTAGAACCGCGACTCGTACTCCTTGGCCGCGGCGAACGTGGAGACCGTCGTGTTGTCCTGGTACCAGCCCTTGTCCTCGGGCTCGAGCTTGCGCGCTGCGGCCCGCGGGCGCGCGGGCGCCGGCTTGGTGGGCGCGCCGGCCTCGGGCTTGCGCTTGGGGCGCTCGGGGAGGGTGCGCGGCGCGACGCTGGGGTCGCCCGGCACGCTCCAGCGGCCGTCCTCGCCGCGCACGAAGCCCTGCTCGAGCAGCTCCTTCTCCTGGGGAGTGACCCACTCGTCCTTCCAGCGGACCAGCCCCTCGACCTGCTCCTTGTAGTCGTCGGGCGCATACCAGCGCCCCTGGTAGAGAATGTGCCCCAGGGCCACGCGCGAGGGCTCGTGGAAGGCGTCGGCCTCGATCGCGCGCAGGAAGCAGCTCCGCGCCCGCTTCTCGAGCTCCTTCTCCTGCGCCCACACCCCGAGGTCGTAGAAGCCGTCGGGGTCGGGCGAGCGCTTGAGGTCGTCGTAGCGGCGCTGGAACTCGGACTTGGCGTCCTCCTCGCGCACGACCTGCGCGATCTCGTCGCGCGGGACCACGAGCCGCCCGCCGGTCGTCTCGATCGTGACGGCGCGGGTGGTCTCGGTGACGATCCGCCCGCGGTACTTGCCCCCGTTGGTCAGGTGGATCACGTCCGCCCAGGCGGCGGTCGCGGCGGCGAGGGCGAGGAAGGCGGCGAGGACGAGCGCCGGGCGGCGGGTCATCATCGGGACCTCCACCGGGAAGGAGTGAGGGGTGAAGGCGGAGAGCCTAATTTAGGCCAGCGCCGCGGAGCGCGCGTCACGGGACTGCACCATCCGCGGCCGTTGGCTTCGTGTGTGCTTTCCACCGGGTTGCGGCCCTAGTGCCGGGATCCCGGCGGTGGTATCCTCCCGCGAAGTGACCCCTTGGTCCGAGAGTCAGCCCAGCGGCGACGGGGGGTCCTCGGGGCCCCCGCCTCAGGTGCCGTCCGCGAGCACGCCGGGCGCCCTCCCACCTGGTGATCCCCTCCCGCCCAGACCGAGCGCGCCCGTGGACCCTTCCTCTCCCCAGCCCGCCACCGCGCCAGCGTCGCCGCTCAACGGCGGGGTGACCCCGCAGGGAACTCGGCGTTTCGACGCCGATCCCCAGACGACCTCGCCCACCCAGCTGCCGCCGGGCGCTCCGGACAACGGCGCGGCGGGCGCGGCGTCCCCGGCGCCGCCGGCGCCCGCGCCCGCGGTCGCCGTCCCCGCGCCCGAGACGCCCGCCGCTGCCGCCCCGCCGACGGCCCCCGCCGAGGGAGCGCCGGCGGCGGCGCCGGTCGAGCCGGCCGCCCCACCGGGTCCGCCGCCGCGGCCGCGCTACTTCGAGGACGCCACCGAGCTGGTCACCAAGGTCATAGGCTCGGTCGAGCAGGACGCGATCATCGGCTGGGCGCACGACCGGATCGACCCCGACACCATGGGCGCGAACGGGCTGCTGTGGTACATCCTGCGCGAGCGGTTCGGCAAGAGCTACGCCTGCTACTACAGCAAGCGCATGAGCTTCCTCATGAACCGCTCGCTGGCGACGAACTTCATGCCCGCCGGCGTGCTCCGTCGCTGCGAGGGGACCGAGAACCTCTCGGAGATCGCGCTCAAGGCGCCGCTGATCTGCATCCTCGACGCGACCTCGCCCGAGATCATGACCGACTTCGCGCTGCTGCTGCGGCGCTCGGAGGAGATCCGCCAGAAGCGGATCCTGTTCATCGATCATCACCGCAAGGGGCAGTCGGACGTCGAGAACCTGCCCAACGCGGTCGGGTTCCGCAACGAGGCGGCGCAGGCGACCACCGCGATCCTGGTCCACGTGCTGCTCAACCTCGGGCTCGACCTGCACGGCACCGAGGAGGGGTTCCGCCTGGCGGTGGTGGCGCGGGCCGGGATCGACACCGACCTGATCGGGGTCGACCCCAGCGGCTACGCCGACTCCACCCGCGAGGCGATCGCCTATCTCGACACGGTCCTCGGCGAGCGCGGCCACGAGATCCTCGAGAAGCTCAGCTCGATCAAGCACCCGCTCTCGTGGTACCGCAAGCTCGGCCAGACCATGGCCGACGTGACGAACTTCGACTCCACGATCGCGGTCGCCGGCCTGGGCGTGATCAGCGACACCGGGATCGTGCCGTTCGTCGCCAACCGCTTGATGGAGATCGGCCCGTTCAAGACCACGATCGTGTTCGCGATCGTGTACGACGTGGTCGAGGGCCAGATCGTCTCGGTCGACCTCGACGCCTCGGGCCGCAGCACGCAGGACACCGAGGTCGTGCTGCCCGACCTGTTCCACGAGATCTTCTTCGTCACCGACCCCGACGGCCGCAAGACTCCCAAGGGCGGCGGGCGCGCCAACAAGCTGCTCGGCGACTACTCGGGCGCGGGCGCCTCGGTCCCGCTCGACTACTGGCGCCACCTCGGCACCAAGTCCGCCGACGAGAAGAAGAAGGTCCTCCACCGCCTGGCCTGGCCGGCCGAGTTCCTGCGGATCCGCCACCTCCTCACCTCGCGCGTCCCCGCGCTCAAGCCCGAGGAGGTCCGCTCCCTCGAGTCGATCGAGAGCTTGCACGGCCT
>CAZMSZ010000220.1:0-9920 GCA_964569055.1 uncultured Planctomycetota bacterium
TCGCTCGCGCTCCTGATCGACGACCTCGGCGCGACCGACGACGAGAGCCTCCGCCAGCGTCCCGGCCCGTGCTGGCGCGCCTCGCGCTGATCGTCGTGCGTCACGCCCACGAGCTTCGCACCGCGCGAGACCCCGCCGGCGTCCTCCGGGCCCTGGCGACCTCCGTCGGAGACCTCCTCCAGCAGGTGGTGCAGCGCACGGGCCGAACCGTGGTAGTCCGCTATATGCTGGAGTTGGTCGAGCTCGAGCCCGCGGAGGGCGAGCGGGTCCTCGTCGAGGCGTTGCCCCCCAGGGTCAAGGAGGACGTCGTGACGGCTGCCGAGAAGCTACGCGCCCAGGGGAGGGCCGAGGGTGAGCTCAGAGGGAAGCGCGCGCTCCTACTCAGCCTGCTTGCGACGAAGTTCGGCCCGCTGGCCCCCGAGGACGAGCGCCGAGTCGAACAGGCCCCGGCGGAGTGGCTCGACGAGTGGGCTCGGCGAGTGCTCGAGGCGGGCACGCTCGCGGAGGTGTTCGCACCCGGTACGCCGGGGCGCGCCGCGCTCTGATCGGAGTGCGAGCGGGTCCTCCTCGCGGCGCGGCGCGCGTCCACGACGCCACTCCTCCGCAGCGCGCGGCGAAAATCCGCCCCCGCCACCCCGGGAGGCCGCCATGCGCGTCGCCGTGTTCAGCACCAAGCCGTACGATCGCGAGTTCCTCGGCCGGGCCAACGCGGATCACGGGCACGAGCTGGTGTTCTTCGAGCCGCGGCTCGGGCCGGAGACGGCGCCGCTGGCGCAGGGGTTCGCGGGGGTGTGCGCGTTCGTGAACGACGTGCTGAGCGCGCCGGTGCTCGAGGCGCTCGCGGCGGGCGGGGCGCGGGTGATCGCGCTGCGGTCGGCCGGGTTCAACCACGTCGACCTGCCCGCCGCCGAGCGGCTGGGGCTGAGCGTGGTGCGGGTCCCGGCCTACTCGCCGCACGCGGTGGCGGAGCACACGATCGCGCTGATCCTGGCGCTCGACCGCAAGATCCACCGGGCGCACGCGCGGGTCCGCGAGGGGAACTTCTCGCTCGACGGGCTGCTCGGGTTCGACCTGTGCGAGCAGACGGTCGGGGTGGTCGGGACCGGGCAGATCGGCAAGGTCGTGGTCCGGATCCTGCGCGGGTTCGGCTGCGAGGTGCTGGCGCACGACCCGTTCCCCGACCCCGGGGTCGAGGCCAGCGGCGCGCGCTACGTGGCGCTCGACGAGCTGCTGCGCCGCTCGGGGGTGGTGACGCTCCACTGCCCGCTCACGCCCGACACGCACCACCTGATCGGGCCGAGCGCGCTGGCGCTCATGCCGCGGGGGGTGATGCTGATCAACACCTCCCGCGGGGCGCTGGTCGACACGCGCGCGGTGATCGCGGCGCTCAAGAGCGGGCAGGTCGGCTACCTCGGGCTCGACGTGTACGAGGAGGAGGCCGACCTGTTCTTCGAGGACCTCTCCAGCCGCACGCTCCAAGACGACGTGTTCGCGCGGCTGCTCACGTTCCCCAACGTGATCGTCACGGGGCACCAGGCGTTCTTCACGCGCGAGGCGCTGACCCGGATCGCGAGCACCACGCTCGGCAACGTGACGCAGGTCGAGCGCGGCCAGCCCTGCCCCAACGAGGTCCGAGCCCGCACCGGCGGGTGACGCTCAGCCCGCCCCGCCGGCGCGCTCGAGCTTGGCCCGCAGCAGGTGGCGCGCGCGGTGGAGGCGGATCTTGACCGTCCCCTCGGGCAGCCCGAGCCGGGCCGCGATCTCCTTCACGCCGAGCTGCTCGAGGTAATACAGCACCACCACCCCGGCGTAGGTCTCGGGGAGCGCGGCGATCGCCGCCCGGACCGCCGCCCGCTGCTCGCGCGAGGCGGCCTGCTCGGGGACCGACTGCGCACCCACGTCGGCGGGCTCGGGCGCGGCGCGCTCGCCGCCTGGGCCCGCGGGCGCGTCGAGGCTGCGCGTCTTGCGCAGGCGCGCCTTCTCGCGCGCGTTGAGCGCCAGGTTGGTGGCGACGCGCAGGAACCAGGGCGTGAACGGCTGGCTGGGGTCGTAGCGGTCGAGCCGCTCGTAGGCGCGCAGGAACACGTCCTGCGTAATGTCCCGGGCCAGCTCGGCGTCGTACGTCAGCCGCCAGGCGAGGGCGTGGACCTGGTCTTGGAAGTGGAGCACCAGCGCCTCGAACGCGGCCACCTCGCCGCGCCGGGCGCGGAGGACCACGTCGGCCGGCGGGTCGGGCCGGGCCACGACCGGGGGCTACCTGACGGCGTCCAGCGCCGCCCGCAGCATGTCCGCGTGGTCGAACGCGAGCGGCACCGGGACCTCGGGCCCCGGGGTGAGCGGGGTCAGCAGCACCGGGTCGCCGGGCTCGAGGGCGAACCACGCCAGGTGGACGTCGCCCGGGCGCCGCTCCGCCTGCGCCACGCGCGCCAGGAACACGTGCGCGATCGCGCGGGTGCGCGGGTCGCGCTCGACCGCGTCGAACACGCCCAGGGGCGTCAGCCGCGGCGCCTCCCCGCGCAGGCCGGCCTTGCTGCGCAGCGCGCGCCGGGCGGTCTCCTCGATCCGCTCCTCCAGCTTGAGGAGGGCGCCCGGGATCGCCCAGCAGGCCGCGAACGGCGGCTCGTCGCGCCAGCGCAGCAGCACCTCGGGCGGTCCGTCCTCGCGCACGACGATCGGGATCACCTCGACCGAGACCGACGGCCGCCGGTAGTGACGGGAGCTGTAGGTGCGCAGGAAGGACGAGTCGGTGTCGGGCGAGGTCGTGAGCGGCCGCCCCTCGAGGTAGGCCTGCACCGCGTCGGCGAGCGCCTCGGCCGAGCCGAGCCGGTGGGCCGGGTCGGCCGCCAGGGCCGACACGCACAGCCCCTCGAGGTCGCGCGGCACCGTGGGGTCCACGCTGCGCGGCGGCGGCGGCGGCGTGCCCTCGACCAGGGCGGTGAGCACCTGCGAGTCGCTGCCGACCCGCGGCGGGCGCCCGGTGAGCAAGTGATACAGGATCCCGCCCAGGGCGTAGACGTCCGCCGCCGCCCCGATCGAGTCGGGGTCGCCGCGCGCCTGCTCGGGCGCCATGTAGACCGGCGTCCCCACGATCTGGCCCAGCCGCGTGTCGAGGTGCCCCTCGGCGACGCGCACCGGCGCCTCGGGCGGGAACGTGAGCACGAGCTCGGTCGGGGCGGGGGAGGCGGGCGTCTCGACGCGCGGCCCGAAGCGGCGCCACGACCCGACCAGCTTGGCGAGCCCCCAGTCGAGGACGTGCACGCTGCCGTAGGGCCCGAGGATCACGTTCGACGGCTTGAGGTCGCGGTGCACCACGTCGCGGGCGTGGGCGTAGGCGACCGTGCGGCACACGGTGAGGAACACCTGCAGCAGCTCGAACCGGCTGTAGAGCCCCTCGCCCTCTCGCTCGCCCCCGTCGAAGCGACCGCGCTGCTGGCCGACCACCGCCTCGAGCGTCGGGCCGCGGACCAGGCGCATGGTGTAGTAGAGGTGGCCGTCCTCGGCGTGGCCGAGCGCGTAGACCGGCACGATCCCCGGGTGCTGGAGCTGCGCGGTGACCTGCGCCTCGTCGCGGAACCGCTGCACGTTGGCCGGGCTGGGCGCGCGGCGGAGCAGCTTGAGCGCCACCTCCCGCCGCAGCTCGGGCTCGAACGCCCGATAGACCACACCCATGCCGCCGCGGCCGATCTCGGCGATCAACTGATACGGCCCCAGCACGCCGGGCGGGGTGGGGACCTCCCGCTCGTCGGCCTCGCCGCCCGAGGCGGCGAGGTCGTCGGTGCTCCCGTCGCGCTGCGCCAGCTCGGACCCTTCGAACGCGTCCAGCCAGTGCTGCGTCTTGGTGTCGTCGGAGCTGCCCTGCCGGCCCTCGCTCATGCGCCCCCAGCGTAGCCGGGGCGAGCCGGATCGGGCGAGCGGATCGCCGGCTCAGCCCCCGAGCACCGCCCTCACGTTCGCCTCGTTCACCGGCTGGATCACCCCGCGCTCGGTCACGATCGCGGTGATCAGGCTGGCGGGGGTGACGTCGAAGGCCGGGTTCCACACCCCCACGCCGTCGGGGGCGATCTGCCGCCCGTTGAACGTGGTCAGCTCCTCGCGCCCGCGCTCCTCGATCGGGATCTCGGCCCCGCTGCCGAGCGCGAGGTCGAACGTCGAGGCGGGCGCCGCCACGTAGAACGGCACCCCGTGCTGCCGCGCCAGGACGGCGTGGGTGTAGGTGCCGATCTTGTTGGCGGTGTCGCCGTTGCGCGCGATCCGGTCCGCCCCCACGATCACCGCGTCGACCATGCCGCGCTGGAGCGCGAACCCGCTCATGCCGTCGGAGATCAGCGTGACCGGGATCCCGCTGCGGTGCAGCTCGTAGCTGGTCAGGCGCGCGCCCTGCAGGAGCGGGCGCGTCTCGCAGGCGACCACGCGCACGTCCTTGCCCGCCTCGGCCGCCGCGTACACGCAGCCCAGCGCGGTGCCGTAGTCGGCCGTGGCCAGCCCGCCCGCGTTGCAGTGGGTCAGCACCCGGACCGGGTCGGGGAGGAGCGCGGCGCCATGCCGGCCGATCGCGCGGCAGGTGGCGCGGTCCTCCTCGTGGATCGCACGGGCCTCGGCCAGGAGCGCCGCCGCCAGGGCCGCTCCGTTGGGCGCGCCCGCCTCCGCCCGCTGCAGCGCGCCGCGCATGCGGTCGAGCGCCCAGAACAGGTTGACCGCGGTCGGGCGCGAGGTCGCGAGGTGGTCCGCCGCCGCGCGCGCGGCCTGGGCCACCGCGCCGGTGTCCTCGGCCGAGGCCGCCTGCGCGCCGACCACCACGCCGTAGGCGGCAGCGCAGCCGATCGCCGGCGCGCCGCGCACGGCCAGGGCCTTGATCGCGTCCCACACCGCCTGCACGGTGTCGAGCTGCATCAGCTCGGTCGTGGCCGGGAGGAGGCGCTGATCGATGATCTCGAGGTAGCCGGGCACGTCGCCGCGCCAGGCCAGCGTCTCGATGGCCATGGGGGTCCTCCTCTCGGTCGCGCGGCGCGCTAGTCGCCGGCGACGGGCGCGATCGTGGCGACGCGACGGCCCTCGAAGTAGATCCGGCCGACCTGGTGGACCAGCCCGAACAGCTTGGCCGCGTAGATCAGCTCCTTGCGCCCGATCGCCGGGGCGTCGAGCACGATCTCGAGCACGCCGTCCTGATCGCGCCGCGCCTCGGGGCGGTAGGTGCCGAAGTCGAAGTTGGGGGCCAGCTCGCGGGCCCGCTCCAAGAAGCCCTCCTCGGCCGCGCCGGGGACGCTGTCCTCCTGCACCAGGCTGCGGGTCGCCACCGAGAACGCCACCACCCACTCGTAGTCGTGCACGTGGGTGCCGGCGGTGTAGGGGCGGTTGAGCGCGACCACGTCGGCGCAGCGCATGCCCGAGCTCTTCGGATGCTGGGAGGCCTGCGCCTGCTGCTGCTGCGGCTGGCCCTCGCTGGTGGCCTCGGGCTCGTTGCCGCCCCGCTCGCCCCAGCGCTCGTCGAGCCCCGTGTCGAGGTCGAGGTCGCTCAGGCCGAGGCTGTCGAGGAACGAGGGCGTCTGGGGCAGGAACGAGGGGGGCGGCCCCTCCTCCTCGGGGTCCTCGCTCCCCGCGTCCTCGAGCCGGCGGGTCAGCAGGTGGAACTCGGGCTGCCCGTAGAACAGCTGACCGTAGAGGCAGGCCACGTTGCCCGAGCGGCGGCGCCCGAGCGAGCGCGCGATCGCCGAGAGCACGCGCTGCACCGGGCGCGCGTTCTTGAAGATCCGCGCGTCGGTGGCCACCGCCACCAGCGCCAGCGCCTCGCTCAGGCGGCGACGCTCGAGCACGCTGATCCCGAGCTCGTGCCGATCGAGCACCGCGGCCAGCTCCTCGGCCCAGCCGCGCAGCTCGCCGAGCGCGAGCTGGCCGGTGATCGCCTTGGCGATCCGCAGGCGCACCAGCGAGCGGTCGATCCGCACCCGCGGCAGGCGCTCGGGCAGCTCCGCCTCGCACATGTCGGCGAAGGTGCGGTAGCCCGCCTCCGCCGCCATGCGCACGGCCTCCTCGGCGCGGAGCTCGCCCGCGATGAGCTGCTCGAGCGCGTGCTTGACCTGCGTCCTGTTCATCGTGCACCACTCGCTTCGGCGACCGGAGGCTCCTCCGGTCCACCGCTCGCGGCGGGCCCGCTCGGACCCTCCGCCTGCTCCTGCTCGGCCGCGGCGCGCGCGCGCACCTCGTCCAGGCTCTCACCGGGCGGCACCGTCCCGCCCGCCTCCCGATACCAGTCCTCCCAGGCGCGCAGCTGCTCGTCGCTCGCAGGCTCGCCCGGGGTGTACGGGAGCTGTTCTTCTTCGGTCTTGCCGCTCACCTGCCGCAGCGTATCCACCAGGGCTGGGCCCAACACGGGCACCAGCTCCGGCGTGAGGTCGCGCAGCGCGCGGATCGCCGGCCAGGCCTCCGCCGGCCCGCCGAGGCGCGCCAGGTGATTGGCCGCGTGCGCCCGCGAGAACGCCGCGCCATCACCGTCGGCCCCCGCGCGGAGCAGCTCGAGCGCCCGTTCCCGCAGGCTCGGGTCGGCCTCGGCCTGATCGCGCACCATGGCGTAGGCGTTGGCGCGCACGTTGGCGTCGTGGTCGCGGCAGGCGGTGCGGACGACCTCCTGCGCGGCGGGAGCCGCGATCCGACCGACCACGCGCAGCACCGCCACCCGGTAGAGCTGGTCGCGCTGCATGGGGTCGTTCAGCTCGGCCACGAGGTGCTCGAGCACCCCCGAGTCCGTCATGTCGAGCAAGGCCTCGACCGAGGCGGGGTCGAGCCGGCCCTCGGCGTGGATCGTCTCGCGCAGGTTGCCGAGGTGGTAGTCCACCCGCATGTCGGTCCAGCGGAACGCGAAGATCCCCAGCGCGACCACCCACAGCAGCACGCACAACCCGATCAGCTGGGGGTCGAGCCCGCCCTCGGCGTCGTCGTCCGCTTCCCCGGACCGCGCGGTCGGGGCATCCTGCCCGTCCCCCTCGCGCGAGGCGGTCTGGGCCACCACTTCGGACTCGGAGCCGGACTCGGATCGGGCCGAGGCCGGCTCGCTGGCCGGATGGTCGGCCGGATGGGTCTTCTCCTCGTCGGCCACGGGCTCCTCGCGGGCTAGACTATACAGGCCGCGACTAGGCAGTCAATGTTGCCACCCCAGCGAGTTACGACGGAGCGACGCGCGTGAGCGCCGGGATCGAGACGACCCTCGTCCCGCTCCACACCGCGGGCTTGCTCCCGCCGGCGCGTGTGGGTGGAAAGGCCCACAATCTGGGCCGGCTGCTCGCCGCGGGGCTCCCCGTCCCGCCGGGGTTCGTGATCCCGGCAGACGCGTGGGAGGACGAGGCCCCCTGCGGCGACGCGAACGGCCGCGCGGCGGCGCTCGAGCGCGCGCTCGCGGCGGCCCTCGACGAGCTCGGCGCCGGCCCGCTCGCCGTGCGCTCTTCGGCGACCGACGAGGACGCGCCCGGCGCGAGCGCGGCCGGCGTCTACCTGAGCGAGCTCGAGGTCGAGGGCCTCCCGGCGGTGCTCGCCGCGGCGCGGGCCTGCCGCGGCTCGGGCGAAGGCGCGGCGGCGCGCGCCTACCGCGGCGAGGCCGCCCCGCCCGCCGAGGTGGCGGTCGTCGTGCAACGCATGATCCGCCCGCGAGTGGCCGGCGTGCTGTTCACCCGGGCGGGCGAGCCGCGAGCGGAGCAGGTGCTGGTCGAGGCCTCGCCCGGCGACGGCCGCGCGCTCGTCGACGGGCGCGTGGCTCCGGCGCGCGCCGCGCTCCCGCGCGACCCGGGGCAGGTCCGCGAGGGGCTGCGTCACGAAGGCGTCGAGCTGCTCTCCCGCGCCGCGCTGCGCGAGCTGGTCGCGCTCGGCCGGCGCGCCGAGGCGCTGCTGCGCACGGGCGCCGACGTCGAGTGGTGCTGGGACGGCGAGCGGGCCTGGCTGCTGCAGGCCCGCCCGATCACCCGCCCGGTCCCGCTGTGCGGCGAGGGGCGCGTGGTGTGGACCGCCGCCAACACCCAGGAGGCGCTGCTCGAGCCCGTGACCCCGCTCTCGTGGTCGCTCCTGAGCCCGCTGGTCGAGGCCGGTCGGCGCGACCTGTTCCGCGCGGCCGGGTTCGACGAGCTGCCGGGGCCCGGCTACATGCGGCTGTTCGGCGGGCTGCCCTACTTCAACCCCGACTACTTCCGGCAGTTCCTGCGCCAGGTCCCGGGCGCGCCCGAGAACATCTTCGACGCGCTGATCTTCGGCGAGGGCCCGCCCGAGGTCGAGCTGCGCGCGCGCGACCTCGCCTCGCCGCGCACCGCCCGCCTGCTGCTGCTGCTGGCGCTCCTGCGCGTCGCGGCCCGCGAGCGGTTCGAGCTGTTCCAGCGCCTGTTCTCGCTGCGCCTCGCCTGGCTGGAGCGGACCTCGCTCCCCGCGGTCGGCGACGCCGAGCTGCTGACGCTCCGCGCCCGCGCCACCCGCCTCCTCGACCAGGCGCTGCGCCAGCACGTCCTGGGGACCGCGATCTCGGGG
This sequence comes from uncultured Planctomycetota bacterium, assembly GCA_964569055.1. Classification (GTDB taxonomy): domain Bacteria; phylum Planctomycetota; class J058; order J058; family J058; genus JAWLGW01. The sequence continues at coordinate 8,500 of CAZMSZ010000220.1, forward strand.
GCGGGCTACCTGCTGCTCGAGGAGTTCTTGCGTCGGGCCGGCGTGGCGGCGGCCTTCCCGCCCGGGCTGGCCGCGCGCCTGACCGCGGGCGCGGTCGGCAACGCGGTCGCGGCGGCGAGCGGGCGGCTCGAGGAGCTGGCGGGGCGGGTCGCGGCCGCGGCCGAGGGCGACCCGGCGCTCCTCGACGACCTGGCGGCGCTCACGCGCGGCCCGGCGGCGCAGCCCACCCGCAGCCGGGCGCAGCTCGCCCGCGAGCTGGGCGAGCTGCTGCGCGCCTGCGGCCACCGCTGCGAGAACGAGGCGGAGCTGCTCGAGCCGCGCTGGGCCGACGACCCGACCGTGCTGCTCGGGGTGGTGCGCAGCACGGCGCTCGCGCTGCAGGAGCGCGGCGAGGAGCTGGCGCGCCGGCGGGCGCGGGAGGCGGACCTCCCCCGGCGCGCCGGGCAGGTCGCGCGGCGCGTGCGCCGGTTCCTGGCGCGCCACGGCCGCCTCGAGCGCGCGCTCCCGCTGCGCCGCCTGACGTTCGCCGCGCTGCTGCGCGAGGCGCGCCGCTACGCGCCCTACCGCGAGAACCTCAAGGACCGCGCGCTGCGCGCGCTCCACCTGCTGCGCCGGGTGTTCCTCGAGGCGGGCGCGCGCCTGGCGCGGCGCGGCGCGCTCGACCGCGCGGGGGACGTGTTCTTCCTCGAGGTGGACGAGGTCGAGGCCGCGCTCGGCGATCGGCCGGGCGCCCCGCGGCCCGCGGAGCTGCGCGAGCGCGCCCGCGCCCGGCGGGCGGAGCGCGAGGCGAACCTCGGCCGCACGCCGCCGCGCTACGTGATCGAGGTGCCCGGCCGGCCGCCGCGCGCCGTGCACGCGCCGGCCGCGGCGAGCGGCCTGCTGACCGGGGTCCCGGTGTCGAGCGGCAAGCGGACCGCGCGGGCCCGCGTGCTGCGCGGCATGGGCGACGCCGCGCGGCTGGCCCCCGGCGAGGTGCTGGTGGCGCGCGTGGTGAACGCCGCCTGGACGCCCCTGTTCACGATCGCGGGCGCGGTGGTCGCCGAGGTGGGCGGCGTCCTCTCGCACGGCGCGATCGTGGCGCGCGAGTACGGCCTCCCCGCGGTGTTCGGCGTGGCGGGCGCGAGCGCCGCGATCCCCGACGGGGCGCTGGTGTGCGTGGACGGCGACCTCGGGGTGGTGACGCTGGTGGAGGAGGGGGGTGGTGGAGAGGAGAGGGCCTGAGAGGAGGAAGACAACAGGGAATATCAACAGCGAATAACAATCCGAATATCAATGGCTGTCGCTCGGGGCACACGCCTCCCGAGGAGTGTAGATCGCGGTGGCGCGAGCTACGCCAGCGGCAGCTTCGCGAGGGACTGTCGCCTGCGCCCGCCCAGGAGGGGGGTGAGGCGCCTCCTCGGCCCGGGGAGAGCGCGCTGCGC
>CAZMSZ010000220.1:10020-12318 GCA_964569055.1 uncultured Planctomycetota bacterium
CCCTACCGCGCGCTCACCGGCTCCCGCTCGGCCAGCGCCAGCGCGACCACCACGTCGCTGAGGGTGCCCTGCGGGTCGGCCGAGCTGCGCAGGGCGCCGTCGGCGCGGCGCAGGAGCGCGTGGCGCCGCGCCAGCTCGTCGAGGCGGGCGCGCCGCACGCGGCCCTGGAACGTGCTCTTGTCCTTGTAGTGCACGCGCAGCTCCTGCGTGATGTCGTACAGGCGCGCCCCCGCCTCGAGCATGCCACGGGCCTGGATCAGGCGGTTGAGGTCCCAGCGCAGGGTGGGGAGCAGGATCATGGCGATCCCGGTCGCGTCGCGCGTCCGGGCGCCGCCCCCGGTGATCAGGCCGTCGCGGAACACGCGGTGGGCCACGCGCAGCGCGCCCTCCACGTCGCCGCGCGCGATCCGATCCACCAGGTTGAAGCCCTGCTCGCTCGAGCCGAACGAGGCCAGCGCCTCGACCTGCTCGGCCGTGATCGGCCCCTCGCCGCCGGCGGCCGCCAGCTTGCGGACCTCCGCGTCGATCGCCGCCAGCGCGACGGCCTGCCCGCCGAGCCGGTCGAGCAGCGCCTGGTCGGCCCCGCGCGCGAACGGCCGCCCCCACGCCTGCGCGCGCGCGCGCACGAACGCCCGCAGGCCCGCCTCGTCGGGCGGGCGGCAGTCGACCCGCTCCGCCTTGGCGAGCAGCGCCTTGGTGCTGCGCAGCCGGGAGTCGAGCTTCTCGACCACCAGCGCCAGGGTCGAGCTGGGGTTGGGCGCCTCGAGGTAGGCGGCGATCGCCTCGCCATGGGTGGCGACGAAGCTCGTCTGCCCGCCGGCGCTCGCGCCGTCCACGATCACCAGGCGGCCGCTGGTGCCGAAGAACGGGAGGGTGCGCAGCTCGTCGAGCACCACGGCCAGCTCGACCTTGCCTCCCTCCAGCTCGCACAGCGACGGGCCGGGGTTGTCGCCCAGGACGTGCGCGCGCAGCGCCGCCAGCGCCGCGTCGACCAAGAACCGCTCGCCGCCCTCGAGCAGGTAGCAGGCGGAGGGCCCCTTGGCCGCGAGCCGCTCGGCCAGCGCGAGCGCCGGCGTCCAGGCCTCCTTGCCCTTGCCGCCCCGGCCGTCGTTGCCGCGACCGCCCTTGGGCCGCTCTCCGCTCCGCTTCGCCATGCGCCCCTCGCCTCGCGCGAGCGTAGCACGCAGCACCCCCAGCGCCGCGCGAGGGGGTCGGGCGCGCCACCCCGAACGGAACGCGACCCGGGCCATCGTCGGCGCCGACCCCGAGCCGATGAGCGAACTCGCTGGCGCGGGGCGGTTTGGGGCGGCTGCCCGGGCCTGTCCGACCCCCTGAGTATCCTCCTCGGCGCGCCGCGGGAGATGGCTCGCGCGGCCACCCCTAGCCCAAGAGAGGTGCCCAATGGCGAGTCTCAACCGCGTGTTCATGATCGGCCGATTGACCAAGGACCCCGAGCTCCGCTACCTCCCCAACGGGACGGCGAAGACCGAGCTGCGGCTCGCGACCAGCCGCGAGTGGAAGGACAAGGGGGGCGAGCGCCAGAAGGACGTCTGCTACATCGACATCGTCGTCTGGGCCCGCCAGGCCGAGATCGCCAAGCAGTACCTCGCCAAGGGGCGGCAGGTGTTCGTGGAGGGGCGGCTCGAGTACTCCGAGTGGGAGCGTGACGGGCAGCGCCGCAGCAAGCACCAGATCGTGGCCGATCGGCTGCAGTTCCTCGATCGCAACGACAGCGAGGGCGGCGGCAACTTCGAGGGCGCCGAGGAGGGCGGCTACGCCCGCAGCGGCGGCGGCTACGGCGGCGGCAACGGCGGCGGGCGCAGCTACGGCGGCAACGGCGGCGGAGGCTACGGCAACGGCGGCGGTCGCAGCTACGGCAACGGCGGCAACGGCGGCGGCGGCGGTGGCGGCTACGGCGGCTACGGCGGCGGCGGGAGCGGCGGGAAGAGCTACGGCGGGAAGACCTACGGGGGGAACGCCTACGAGGACGCGCCGCCCCAGGAGGCGCCGATCTCCGAGGCGATGGGCGTCCCCGACTCGGACCTGCCCTTCTAGCGCGCGGCGCTAACGGTGGTCGAGGCGATCGACTCGGCGGACCCGACCGATCGGCGCGAGCAGGCCGGGCGGAGCGACGACGCTCCGCCCGGGCCGCTGTTCGCGTCGCTGCCCGCGCGCCCAAAGCCAGCCGCAGGATCGGATTCGGATTCGGAATCGGATCTGGACTCGGATTCGGAATCGGATCTGGACTCGGATTCGGATTCGGATTCGGATTCGGATTCGGATTCGGATTCGGATTCG
>CAZMSZ010000221.1:0-12295 GCA_964569055.1 uncultured Planctomycetota bacterium
CGGTCAATTCTCACGCGAGGGAGCCGACCTCGTCGGCGACAGCTCTTCCTTGGCGGTCAATTTGCCTCGACCTCGTCTCCGATCTCCGCGATCTTCGCGCTCTCTGCGCTCGATCCTGAGCCCGCGACGACGCAGGCCGCTCGCGCCTCGTGAAACGTCGCGGTCAGACTCGGACCGCAGCCAAAATCCGAACGCCAGGGCGGCCACAACTCAAGCGACAGCGCCTTGCATTGATATTCTGATTGTTATTGTCATTGATATTCTCTGTTGTCTTCCTGAGGCTCCTGTCACTCCCCTGGCGATGTGCCGATGGGCACCGCTCAGGGCAGCGCCTCGCCGCAGCACACCACGCAGCCCAGCCCCTCGCACGAGCACGACGGGTCGGCGAACGGGATCACGTGGAAGGGGCGGTGGCTCACCTCCTCGTCGAGGGGCTGCTCGGCGGTGGTCTCGGCGCGCTGGCGCTCGTGGCTCACGGGTCACGCTCCTGTCGTGGGCGATCACGCGGTATCGCAAGTCCGTGCGGTCTCGCCCCGGGGTCCCTCGATCGCCGAGGGCCCTCCTCGGCGAGCAACCCGCGGGCCCCGCAGGCCGCGACACGAGATGCGCCGCGGCGCGCGGGCGGGTGGGGCGTGAGAGTCCCCGCGGGGCGCGCCCGCCGCGGAGTGCGCGCCCCCGCGGCGCGGGCTCACTCCAGCGCGCGGCCGGTGCCCCAGCCCGCGGCCCGGTACTCGTCGCTCACGCGCAGCTCGTCCTGCTCGAGCGCGCGCTCGCAGTCCACGCAGTGCGTGGCGAACGGGAGCGCCTGCAGACGCGCGGTCTGGATCGAACGGTCGCACTCCTCGCACACGCCGTACAGGCCCTGCTCGATCCGCTGCAGCGCCCAGTCGATCTGCTCGAGCTCGTTCCCTTCCAGCTCCAGCAGCGCCAGCGGCGTGTCCTCGTCGTTGGGGTCCCCCGCGGCCTCGTCGATGTCGAGCGCCTGCTGCTTCTCTCCCTGGAACTGCTCCAGCTCACCGCGCACGGCGCGGCTCAGCTCGTCGCGGCGACGGAGGAGCTGCTCCTGGAGCTCGTGCACCAGGCGCGTGCGCCCGTTCCCGTTGCCGTTCCCGGCCCTGTCGACCATTGGAATTCCCTCCCGGGCGTTGTCGTTCGGCCCCGGCCGGGCGACGCCGCCCCCGTGGCCGGGCGCTGCACCGGGACGCAAGCCCGGTGCCCAGCGCGACGGGGCGCGTGGCCCGCCGCGCGTGGGCCAGCGGCGCCCGCCCCGGAGCCGCCATGCGGCCCGCCGCGACGTCCCCGTCGCGCGTTGCAAGGTCGCGCGCGCCCTCGCTTTCCCGTGCGTAGGCGCATAGAGTCGGAGCGCGACAGGGAAGGAGAGTCGATGGCCCACCGCGTGACCCTGATCCCGGGCGACGGGATCGGTCCCGAGATCACCGACGCCGCGCTCGAGGTGCTCGCGGCCACCGGGGCCGCGATCGAGTTCGAGCGTCACGAGGTCGGCGAGGTGGCGCTCGCGCAGCAGGGCACGATCCTGCCCGAGGGCGTGTTCGAGGCGGTGCGCCGCAACAAGGTCGCGCTGAAGGGGCCGGTCGGCACCCCGATCGGGTCGGGGCATCGCTCGCTCAACGTCACGATCCGCCAGACGCTCGACCTCTACGCCAACCTGCGCCCGGTGCGGAACCTGCCCGGGGTCGAGGTCCCGTTCGCGGGCGTGGACCTCGCGATCGTGCGCGAGAACACCGAGGGCCTCTACTCCGGCCTCGAGCACATGGTGACCGACGGGGTGGCGGAGAGCCTCAAGATCATCACCGAGCGCGCCAGCCGCCGGATCGCGCAGTTCGCCTTCGACTACGCCCGCCGCCACGGGATCAGCAAGGTCACCGCGGTCCACAAGGCGAACATCATGAAGCTCTCGGACGGGCTGTTCCTGCGCTGCACGCGCGAGCTGCGCGAGGCCTACCCCGAGGTCGAGTACGACGAGCTGATCGTCGACAACTGCGCCATGCAGCTGGTGCGCAACCCGCGGCGCTTCGGCGTGCTGGTGATGGACAACCTCTACGGCGACATCCTGAGCGACCTGTGCGCGGGGCTCGTGGGCGGGCTCGGCGTGGTCCCGGGCGCGAACATCGGCGAGCACGCCGCGCTGTTCGAGCCGGTGCACGGGACCGCGCCCGACATCGCCGGGAAGGGCTGGGCCAACCCGACCGCGCTCCTGCTCAGCGCCGGCCTGATGCTCGACCACCTCGGCGAGGCCGCGGCGGCCGCCGCGCTGCGGGGCGGGATCGACGACGTGCTCGGCGCCGGGCGGGTGCGCACGCGCGACCTCGGGGGGAGCGCCTCGACCCGCGAGTTCGCCGACGCGCTCGTGGCGGCGGTGCGCGCCCGCCTGGGCTGACGAGGGGCGCCTGAGCGGGCGGCGCGCGGTCGGGCTGGCTCAGCTCGCGGTCGGGGCGGGGATCGTCTCGACCGCCGAGGCCGTACGGCTGCGCGCTCAGCTCCAGGAGGCCGCGCGGGCGGGGCGGCCGACCTCGTTCGCGCGCCTGCTGCTGCGCGGCGGGGTGGCGCTCGCCGCCCTCAAGGGCGCGATCCGCAGCGGGGCCGCGGCCGCCGCCGTGGCCTGCGACGCCTGCGGCGGCGCGGTGGACCACGACGCCCTGCCCGCGCGACGCGAGGAGGCGTCCTGCCCCCGCTGCGGCTCGCTCGTGCTGCCGTTCGCCCCGTTCGCGCGCAGCCTGGACGGCGAGGAGACCACCGTCGCCTACGACGCGGTGCTGCCCCTGCCCGAGCACGACCCGCTCGCCGTGGCGACGCCCGCGGCGCGCCCGCCCAGCAGCGACGGCGAGACGGTGGGGGTCGCCCAGGGCTCGACCCTCGACTACGCCGAGGTGCTCGCCCTGCCCGGCGGGGCGGGCCCGCGCTCGGAGGAGCAGACCGTCGCCTGCTTCACGCTGCTCCTCTCCGACGACGGCGACGAGGAGGACGCCGCGCCGGGGCCGCGCGACGCCGCGGCGGCGGCGCTGCGCCGGATCGGGCCGTATCGCCTCGAGCGCGCGCTCGGTCAGGGCGCGAGCGGGCAGGTGTTCCTGGCCCGCGGCGCGGGCGGGCAGCAGGTGGCGCTCAAGGTGCTCCGGCCGGAGGCCGCGCGCGACGAGGAGTTCCTGACCCGCTTCTTGCGGGAGGCGCGCGCGGCCGAGCGGGTGCGGCACCCCAACGTGGTCGGGGTGGTCGACGCGGGGTGCGACGAGGGGACCGGCCTGTACTACCTCGCCCTCGAGCACGTGGCGGGCGGCTCGCTCGAGACGCTGCTCGCGCGGGTGGGCGCGCTCGAGGAGCGCCGGGCGCTCGAGATCGCGCTCGGCGTGGCGCGCGCCCTCGAGGCGGCCGAGCAGGCGGGCGTCGTGCACCGCGACGTGAAGCCCGACAACATCCTGCTCAGCAGCGAGGGCGTGCCCAAGCTCGCCGACCTCGGCCTCGCCAAGCAGCTCGACGCCACCACCCAGATCACCGAGACCGGGGTGGTGGTCGGCACGCCCGTCTACATCGCCCCCGAGCAGGCGCGCGACCTGCCGCTCGACAGCCGCAGCGACCTCTACGCGCTGGGCCTGGTCCTGTGGGAGATGCTGACCGGCGAGGTGCCGTTCGCCGACGAGAAGGCCTCGCCCATGGAGATCATCATGCGGCACCTGCGCGAGGAGCTGCTCGACCCGCGCGTGCTCCAGCCGACCGTCAGCCCCGGCGCCGCCATGGTGGTGCGCTGGCTGGCCGCCAAGGACCGCGACGCCCGCTACCCGCGCTGCGCCGCCTCGATCGCCGACCTCGAGCGCGTCCTGCGCGGCGAGCCGCCGCTCGGCCCGGGCGGAGCCTCCACCGAGACCGCGATCAGCGACCCCCACGCCCTCGCTCGGGCGAGCACGCACGTCCTCCCGGCCGTCACCAAGACCTCGCCTGCCTCACCCCCGGCCTCGGCGCCGGCCGCGCAGCCGCCGCCCGCGCCGGCGCGGAGCGTGGCCGATCGGCTCGTCACCGTGGCCCTGGTCGTGATCGCCGCGGGCGGAGGCCTGGCGCTGCTCCTGTGGGCCGCGCTGTGGGCGCGCCACCTGCTGGGCTGAGCTGCGCAAACGAAAGCGGCCCCGCCGAGGCGGGGCCGTTTGGAGGATAGGGGACTTGAACCCCTGACCTTCTGGATGCCATCCAGACGCTCTCCCAACTGAGCTAATCCCCCGTCACCATCGCGCGCCCTTGGGAGTCGGTCGCACGAGGGGGCGAATCCTACAGGTGCCCCCCTGCACCGTCAAGCCGGGCCGCCGGTCCCGCTCCGCGCGGTCCGCGCGCCCGAGCCCCGCTCGCGCGGGCGCCCGCGGCCTCCACCCTCGCCCTACTGCAGCGGAACAGTCCGCATAGAATGCGCCGTCTTTCAGGCAGGAGAGCGCGGCAATGGCCGAGTACGACTTCAAGGCGATCGAGCCGCGCTGGCAGCGCTACTGGGACGAGATCGAGCTGTTCCGGGCGGACGACGCCAGCGCCAAGCCCAAGTACTACTGCTTGATGATGTTCCCCTACCCCTCGGGGGACCTCCACGTCGGGCACGGGCGCAACTACCTGATCGGCGACACGCTCGTCCGCTACCGCATGATGAAGGGCTACGAGGTCCTCTCCCCCATGGGGTGGGACGCGTTCGGCCTCCCCGCCGAGAACGCGGCGATCAAGCGCAACATCCACCCCGCCGCCTGGACCAAGCAGAACATCCAGAAGATGAAGGAGCAGCTCGCCCGCTGGGGGGTGGGCTACGACTGGTCGCGCGAGCTCACCACCTGCGAGCCCGACTACTACAAGTGGACGCAGTGGGTGTTCTGCCGGCTGATGGACGCCGGGCTGATCTACCGCAAGGAGTCGCCGGTCAACTGGTGCGAATCGTGCGCCACCGTGCTCGCCAACGAGCAGGTCGTGGACGGCAAGTGCGAGCGCTGCGGGGCCGAGGTGGTCAAGAAGCACCTCGAGCAGTGGTTCTGCAAGATCACCGACTACGCGCAGCGCCTCCTCGACGACATCGAGCAGCTCGAGCGCTGGCCCGAGCAGGTCAAGAACATCCAGCGGGCGCACATCGGCCGCAGCGAGGGCGCGGTGGTCCGGTTCCGCGTGGCCGAGACCGGGGCCGAGCTCCCCTGCTTCACCACGCGCCCCGACACGCTGTGGGGCGTGACCTACTTCTGCGTGGCCCCCGAGCACCCGATCGTGGACGCCGCGCTCGCCCAGGCCACCCCCGAGCGGCGCGCCGCGATCGAGGCCTTCCGCGAGCGGGTCAGCCGCCAGACCACCGTCGAGCGCGAGAAGACCAAGGAGGGCGTGCCCACCGGCTGGCACGTGACCAACCCGGTCAACGGGGAGCAGGTCCCGCTCTACCTCGCCAACTACGTGCTCATGGACTACGGCACGGGCGCGGTGATGGCGGTCCCCGCCCACGACCAGCGCGACTTCGAGTTCGCGCGCGCCCACCAGCTCCCGATCCGGATCGTGATCCAGGACGCAGCGGGATCGCTCACGGCCGACGGGCTCCGCGCCGCCTACGACGGCGACGGCCCGATGGTCGCGAGCGGCCCGTTCGACGGGACCCTCGCCGGCCCCGCGATCTCCAAGGTGATCGACTGGCTCGAGGCCGAGGGGAAGGGCGAGCGCTCGATCCAGTTCCGCCTGCACGACTGGTGCATCTCGCGCCAGCGCTACTGGGGCGCGCCCGTGCCCGTGGTCCACTGCCCCGAGTGCGGCCCCGTGCGCGTGCCCGACGCGCAGCTCCCCGTGGTGCTCCCCGAGCTCGACGACTTCCGCCCCAAGGGGCGGAGCGTGCTCGAGTCGGTGGAGTCGTTCATGCAGACCACCTGCCCGACCTGCGCCGGACCCGCGCGGCGCGACCCCGACACGCTCGACACGTTCGTCGACAGCGCCTGGTACTTCCTCCGCTACCCCAACCCCGACCTCGCCGACCGCGCCTTCGACCGCGCCACCGTGGCCGAGTGGCTCCCGGTGCACCAGTACGTCGGCGGGCGCGAGCACGCGCGCGGGCACCTGCTCTACAGCCGGTTCATCACCAAGGCCCTCCACGACCTCGGCGAGCTCCCCTTCGACGAGCCGTTCGCGGCCCTGTTCTGCCAGGGCATGATCGGCATGCTCAGCTTCCGCTCGGACGCCAAGGGCTGGGTGAGCTGGCGCGAGGTCCAGCACGAGGGCGACGGCTACAAGCGGGCGCTCGGCCCCGACGGGAAGCCCAAGCGCGAGACGCGCGGGCTCGAGACCTACGACGTCTACCTCCACCAGGACGGGAGCGAGCTGCTCGGCGAGTACTTCAAGATGTCGAAGACCCGGCTCAACCTCGTCTCGGCCGGCGAGATGGGCGAGACCTGGGGCGTCGACACCCAGCGGCTCTACACGCTCGCGGTCGGCCCGGCCGAGCAGGACGCCGAGTGGGAGGAGCAGGGGGTCAAGGGCTACTCGCGCTTCTTGCGCCGCGCGCTCACCACGTTCGAGTGGCTGGCGCCGCTCGCGCGTAGCGCGGATGATGCGGGCCGGAGCGCGGAGGGCGCGGCGAGCGCGCCCTCGCCCGCCGGCAAGGCGCTCCGCCGCGCCGTGCACGAGGCGATCGCCCGGGTCACGCAGGGGCTCGAGCTCGACGCCGAGGGCACGTTCGGGTTCCACACCGCGATCGCCGCGATCATCACGCTCGAGCACGCCTTCGACCGCCCGCGCGGCGAGCCCGCCCCCGGCGACCTCGCGGTGTGGCGCGAGGCGGCCGAGACGTTCGTCGAGCTCCTGGCCCCGTTCGCCCCGCACCTCGCCGAGGAGCTGTGGCGCGAGCAGCTCGGCCGGCCCGATAGCGTGTTCCGCTCGGCCTGGCCCGAGGTCGACCCGGCCGCGCTCGTGCGCGACGAGGTCGAGATCGCGGTGCAGCTCATGGGCAAGGTCAAGGACCGCGTCCACGTCCCGACCGACGCCGACGAGGCGACGCTGCGCGGGATCGTGCTCGAGCTCCCCAAGATCAAGGACGAGCTCGCGGGCAAGGCGGTCAAGAAGTTCGTGGTGGTGAAGAACCGGCTCGTCAACATCGTGGCGGTGTAGGGAAGACATGGGCAAGCAGCAGAAGGGCAAGGGCCAGGACAAGGCGAGCGGCCTCCCCACCCGCGCCGGGGACTACGCCGGCTGGTACCAGGAGGTGATCAAGGTCGCCGAGCTGGCCGAGCACTCGGCGGTGCGCGGCTGCATGGTGATCAAGCCGTACGGCTACGCGCTGTGGGAGAACATCCAGCGCGCGCTCGACCGGCGCTTCAAGGCCACCGGCCACAAGAACGCCTACTTCCCGCTGTTCATCCCCAAGTCGTTCCTCCAGCGCGAGGCCGAGCACGCCGAGGGCTTCGCCATGGAGTGCGCGGTGGTCACGCACTCGCGCCTCAAGCAGGGCGAGGACGGCGCGCTGATCCCCGACCCCGAGTCGCGGCTGGCCGAGGAGCTGATCGTCCGGCCCACCTCCGAGACGATCATCGGCGAGTCGTTCGCGCGCTGGGTCAACAGCTACCGCGACCTGCCGCTGCTGATCAACCAGTGGGCCAACGTGGTCCGCTGGGAGATGCGCACCCGCCTGTTCCTGCGGACCATGGAGTTCCTGTGGCAGGAGGGGCACACCGTCCACGCCACCAGCGAGGAGGCGGAGCAGGAGACCCGGCAGATGCTCGAGGTCTACCGCGAGTTCGCCGAGGACGTGATGGCCATGCCGGTCATCGTGGGGCGCAAGACCGAGCGCGAGAAGTTCGTGGGCGCCGAGCACACCTACTGCATCGAGGCCATGATGCAGGACCGCAAGGCGCTGCAGGCCGGCACCAGCCACCACCTCGGCCAGAACTTCGCCCGGGCGTTCGACATCAAGTTCCTCGACCAGGACCAGCAGGAGAAGCTGGCCTGGACGACGTCGTGGGGCGTCTCCACCCGCCTGATCGGCGGGCTGATCATGACCCACGCCGACGACGCGGGCCTGGTGCTGCCGCCCGCGCTCGCCCCGGTGCACGTGGTGTTCATCCCGATCCGCGCCGGCAACCCCGAGGAGCGCGCGAAGGTCGAGCAGTACCTCGCGCCGCTCCTGGCCGAGCTGCGCGGCAAGGCGCTGCACGGGCGGGCCCTCGAGGTCGAGGTCGACCTCGGCAAGGACCGGCCCGGGGCCAAGCACTTCGCCTGGGAGAAGCGCGGGGTGCCGCTGCGGGTCGAGGTCGGCCCCCGCGACATGGAGGCCGGCAAGATCGTCTACGTCAGCCGCCTGGGCGGCGAGAAGGTGGCGATCGGGCGCGACGAGCTCGGGGCCAAGGTCCTCGAGCTCCTCGAGGGGATCCAGCGCGAGCTGTTCGCGCGGGCCGAGGCCCACCGCGCCGAGCACATGAGGGAGCTCGACGACCGGGCCGCCTTCGACGCGTTCTTCACCCCCAACGACCCCGAGCGCCCCGAGCTCCACGGCGGGTTCGTGCGCGGGGGCTGGTGCGGGGAGACCGCCTGCGAGGCGTCGGTCCAGGAGGCGCTCAAGGTCACGATCCGCTGCATCCCGATCGAGGGCGAGCTGGCCGCCCCGTTCGAGGGGGCCTGCGTCGCCTGCGGCAAGCCGGCCAAGGCGGGGCAGCCCCGGGTGATCTGGGCCAAGGCCTACTGAGGGCCCCCCCACCACCTGGGCTCGCCCACGCCCGAGCGATTGGGTAACCTGTCCGCAAGACTTACGTTCGGACAGGCAGGGGGAAGGGGGATCGCATGCGCGGCACGCGCCTCGGGATCGGGGTGCCCTCGAGGGCGCCCTTCGCGGTGATGGTTGCGCTGTCAGCCGCGGCCGTCTGGGTGGCCCCCGCGGCGGCGCAGGACGAGCGGAAGCCGGCCAGCCCGCTGGCGGCGCTGGAGCAGAAGGTCAGCTTCAGCTTCAACGGCACTCAGCTGCACCTCGTGATCGAGGCGCTGCAGAAGGCCACCGGCGCCAACATCGCGGTCGATCCGCGGGTCGATCGCTGGCGCGCGAGCGTCACCGCCACGGTCAACGACGAGCCCGCGAGCGCGATCCTCGAGGCGATCGGCGAGCAGCTGAGGGTCGAGCACACCGTGTGGTGCGACGTGATCTACCTGCACCCCGCCGGCAAGGCGCCCGGCCCCGAGCCGACCAAGCCCACCGGGCCTGGCGCGCGGCTGCTCGACGAGGTCGTGCCGGCGGTCGACTTCGAGCGCGCCGCCCTGTCCGAGGTCATGACCAACCTCAAGTCGCGCGTGAAGGGCCTCGACATCGTGCTCCCCGCGCGCGTGCGCGTCGCCGCGCGCAAGAACGAGCCGCTGACCCTCAAGCTGCGGCTGGTGCCCCTGCACGACGTGCTGTCGCTGGTCGCGCGCGACCAGCGGCTGAAGTGGACGCTCGAGGGCGGGAAGGTCGTGTTCGCGGCGCTCGAGGCGAGCGAGCGCGACATCGAGGCCGACACCGTCGACTACGACGTGGTCCGCGGCGACACCCTCGAGGACGCGGACGCCGCCGTCGACGTGGACGCGCAGCTCCGCCGGCTGGCCGTGCCGGCCACGCGCGGCGCCGCGGCGCGCGCGCTGATCCGCGCCGGCAAGCCGGCCCTCCCCAAGGTGGCCGCCCTCCTCGCCAAGGCCGATCCGGCCACGGCGGGCGCCGCCCTGCGGGTGCTGGAGGCCGCGGCCGACCCCTCGGAGTACGTGGCCGTGCTGCGCCTGTTCCAGGACGAGGAGCGGTCGCTCGAGCTGCGCAGCCAGGCGGGCATGACCCTCGCCGCCATGAAGGCGCCCGAGGCGGTGCCGGCCCTGATCGACGCGCTCAACGACCCCATGTTCCGGATCTCCGAGACCGCTCGCCGCGCGCTGGTCGCGACCGGCGCCCCCGCGGTGCCGCACCTCGAGAAGCGCTGGCTGGCCGAGGTCGCCAAGGAGGACGCCGGGCAGGACGGGATCATCTACCGCGGCCTGTTGATCTTCGGCGAGATCGGCAGCGAGGCGGCGCGCAACCGCCTGGTCCGCGCGCTGGCGATCACCCGCGGCAGGCGCGCGGTCGCGATCCGGCACCACGCGGCCATGGCGCTGGGCTACACCGGCAAGACCCAGGTGATCCTCCCGCTGATCCGCGCGCTCGAGCGCGAGCGCGACTTCCTGGTCGCGAAGTACATCGCGCGCTCGCTCCACTGGCTGACCAGCGTCGACCTGCCCCCGAGCGCGGCGCGCTGGCGCACCTGGTGGGACCAGGAGGGTCAGCTCCAGTACGCCTCGCACGAGTCGGCGGGCGACCTGCTCGACGACCTCGGCGGCGAGGTCGAGCTGCCGGTCGATGAGAACGGCTACCCGATCCTGGAGTCGGACGAGCAGCGCACGCAGCGGCTGATCGGCGAGCTCCGCTCGCGCGACACCGACAAGCGCACCGCCGCGATCAAGTCGCTCGAGGCCATGGGCAAGCAGGCCCTGCCCGAGCTGAAGAAGCAGGCGAACGACCCGCAGATCGGCCGCACCGTGAAGTGGTTGATCGCCCGGATCGAGTCCCGCTGACGCTCGCTCCCGCAGCGAGACGAGCTGGGGGCGAGGCTGCCGTGCCCGACCCGCTCCAGGCGGTGACCCGCGGCCTCGCCGCGCTGCGGCTCCGCGACGACCTGCGCCGCCTGGGCGCGCTCGGCCGGAGGCTGCTCGCGCTGGAGCGGGTGGTCCTCCCCGAGGGCGCGCCGGGGCCGCCCTCGCCGCTGGTGACGGCGCTGCTGCTCGAGGACGACCGCGCCCTCGACGTGGCGCTCGGCGCGGCCGCGATCACGGCCGAGGACGAGCCGCACACCGACGTGGGGCGCTTGGTCGGCGTGGTCGACGAGTGGGCCTGCCACCTGCGCGCCCGTCTGGCGGTGAGCGAGCCCACCGCGCGCGGGCGCCTCGAGGCGCTCAATCGGTTCTTCTTCGACCAGCTCGGCTTCACCGCCGCGCCGACCCGCGCGGACCGCTACGGCGACGATCGCCTGGCCGACCTGCTGCTCCCCCACGTGATCCGCCGGCGGCGCGGGCACTGCGTCGGCCTGTCGACGGTCTACCTGGCGCTCGGGACCCGGGCGGGCCTGCCGCTGTTCGGCGTGTCGGTCCCGGGCCACTTCTTCGTGCGCTGGGACGGCGCGGGCGAGCGGCGCAACGTCGAGCTCACCTCGCGCGGCGCCGAGCGCCCCGACGCCTACTACGTCGAGCGGTTCGCGCTCCGCCCCGAGCTGGTGGAGCGGGGCGTCTACCTGCAGAGCCTGCGCCGGCGCGAGGTGCTGGTGGAGCTGCTCAACAACCGCGCCAACTGCTACTGGGACCGGGGCGACGAGCTGCGGGCCATGCGCGACCTCGACCGGATCGTGCGCGCCAGCCAGAGCTTCGCCCGCGCCTACGTCGGGCGCGGGTTCATCGCCTTGCAGCGCGGCGAGCTCGACGTCGCGCGGCGCGACCTCGGGCGCGCCCTGGAGCTCGACCCGGCCGACGCGCGGGCGCAGCTCCTGCTCGGGCAGGTCCACCTGCGCGCCGGCGAGCTGCAGGCGGCCGAGGACGCGTTCGCGCGCGCGACCGAGCTCGACCCGGCCAGCGCCCTGGCGCAGACCTACCTCGGCCGGGTGTATCAGCTCCGCGGGCAGTACGACCGCGCGATCGAGTGGCACCTGCGCGCCACGCGCAGCGACCCGCGGTGCCACACCGCCTGGAACCACCTCGGCCAGGCCCGCCAGGCGGTCGGCGACGAGCCCGGCGCGCGGCAAGCGTTCTGCGAGGCCCGGCGCGCCGTCCCGGGCAACCTGCGGGCGCGCGAGAACCTCGTGCTGCTCTCGCGCGGGAAGTTCGACCAGGTCGGCTGGGGCGCCCTCCCCAGCTTCTGGGCCGTGTGCCGCGAGCACGAGCGCCGGCTGCGCCAGGCCCCCGACGCGGTCGCCGCCCGGGTGGCCTACGTCCGGTTCCTGCTCGGCGCCGGCCGGCGGCTCGAGCGAGCCCTCGAGGTCGCGCGCGAGCTGGTGCGCGCCGCGGAGGCCCCCGATCACCTCGAGCTCCTCGCCCAGCTCCTCGCCCGGACCGGCAGCCTCGACGAGGCCCGCCTCGTGTTCGACCGCGCGATCGAGCTCGACCGCGAGCGCGGCGGGGCGCGGGTCGCCCGGCTCGAGCAGCAACGCGCGCGCCTGGGCCCGAGTCGCTAGGAGTAGCGGAGACGGGCAAACCGGCATCCGCAGGCGTACTAGCCCTTGAACAAGCGCGTTCGAGGCAGAGCGCACCTCCGGCCGCCCGTGGC
>CAZMSZ010000222.1:0-12283 GCA_964569055.1 uncultured Planctomycetota bacterium
CCGGCGGGGTGGGCGCGGGGCGGGTAGCGACGGGGGACATAGATGGCTCCGGGCTCGGGACGACGTCCGTCCGTTGCAACGAGCGTTCCGGGCCTCGAGCGGGCGCCGCCCCGGGGTTGCGCGCGAGCCCCGCGGGCGGGAGGAGCGCTGCCAGTCTCGGGTCATAGGCGCGAGAGGCGCTTCGTCATTGACGTGTGACTTCTCGGACGAACTGGGCTCGAGAGCTCGAATTTCCCCGTATGGGGAGCACACCCACCTCTCAGCAGGCACGGGCAAGGGCAAGGAGGCGGTCGGCCTCGGGGCTGTCCTCGATCTCAGGCGCTTGTTCCCATGGGTGCATGAGCGCCTCGCCGGGGCCGATCCCCTTCCAGTCCGATTGGGCCTACGGCCCGGTCTCGTCGCGGCGACTGGGGCGCTCGCTCGGCGTGAACCTGCTGCCGCGGGATCGGCGCGTGTGCGACTTCGACTGCGTGTACTGCCAGTACGCCGCGGGCGACCCGGCGGGCGAGGGGTTGCCCTCGAGCGACGAGGTGGTCGCGGCGGTCGAGGCGGCGCTGCGGCGGGACGCCGGGTGCGATTCGATCACGCTGGCCGGGAACGGCGAGCCGACGCTGCACCCGCGGTTCGCGGAGGTGGTGGAGCGCGTGGCGGCGCTGCGCGACGCGCTCGCGCCGTCGGCGCAGGTGTGCCTGCTCACCAACGGCGCGCGCCTGGACCGCCCTGGTGTGCGCGAGGCGCTGCGGTGGATCGACCGCCCGCTCGTCAAGCTCGACGCCGGGAGCGAGGGCGTGCTGAGCGCGCTCAACCGTCCGCGCGCGCGCGGGCTGGCGGCGCTGCTCGAGGTGCTCGCCGCCGTGCCGCGGCTCGAGCTGCAGTCCATGTTCGTGCGGGGGCGGGTCGACAACGCCACGCCCGAGGAGGTGCAGGGCTGGCTGCAGGCGGTCGCGCCCCTGCGGCCGCGCGGCGTGCAGGTCACCACCCTCGACCGCGGCACCCAGCTCCCCGGGCTCGCGCCCGTATCGGCGGCGCGGCTCGAGGAGATCGCGGCCGCGGTCCGCGCGCTGGGGATCCCCGCCGAGGCGTTCCCTTGTCGCGAGCCCGGGCGGTTCGGGGAGCCCGACGCCGCATGAACGCGCTCAAGACCGCGGCGCTCGTCTCGGCCGGGCTGGCCGCGCTCAAGTGCGGGGCCGGGCTGTGGACCGGCTCGTTCGCGGTGCTGGCCTCGGCGGCGGACTCGTTCGCCGACGCCCTGATGAGCGCGGCCAACGCCTGGGGCTACCAGCGCGCGCGCACCCCGGCCGACGAAGACCACCCCTACGGCCACGGCAAGCTCGAGGGGGCGTTCGCGGTCGGGCAGGGCATGCTCCTGCTCGGGATCGTGGTCTCGCTCGTGATCTCGGCCGGGATCGGCCTGGTGGAGGGGCGCGCCGCCCCGCGCACCGGCCCCGCGATCGCCGTGCTGGCGCTGTCGGGGGCCTGCGCGGGGCTGCTGACCTGGCTCCTGTCCCGGGCCGCCCGCGAGGAGCGCTCGGTGGTGCTCGAGGCGGACCGCACCCACTACCGGATCGACCTCCTGGCCGCCGCGGGGGCGATCGCCGGGCTGGTCGCCGTCCAGGTCACGGGGGCGCGCTGGCTCGACCCGGCGATCGGGCTGTTCATGGCGCTGCTGATGGCGCGCGACTGCCTGGACGTCCTGCGCCGCGGCGGGGCCGAGCTGCTCGACGAGGCGCTCCCTCCCGAGGAGCTCGCCGCCGTCCGGGCGGTGCTCGAGCGGAACGCGCCGCGCGTGGTCGAGTTCCACGGCCTGCGTACCCGCCGCAGCGGGCCGCTGCGGTTCGTGGAGGTCCACGCGGTCGTCGACCCGCGCCACCCGTTCGGAGAGGTGCACGCGCTGGCGCAGGACCTCGTGGCGCAGATCCGCGCCGTCCTCCCCGACGCCCGCGTGCTCGTCCACCCCGACGCCGCCGGCATGGAGGACCTCGTGGACGAGCACCTCGACGGCGACGGCGCCGCGGGCGAGCACGCCGCCGAGACCACGCAGGCCCCGGCGTCGGTCGCCCCACCCGGCGGCTGAGCGCGCCCGCGCGCACGCTCAGTTCCGGTCGGCCGCGGCCCCGAGCTCGCCCGGGCCGAACCGGCCGAGCGGCCGGAAGCGGGCGTAGCGCACCGTGTCGCCGCTGCGCAGGGAGACCACCCCGCCGCCGCCTTCGAAGTAGAGCGCGAGCGCGAGCTGCTTGTCGAGCAGGCACACCCCGTGGATCAGGCGCTCGCCGCGCACGCGGAAGAACACCGGGTCGACGGCCGCCACGGCGCGCCCGGCGACGGCGCTCGCCACGCGCTCGAGCAGCAGCACCAGCTCGGGCGTCTCGCACCGCTCGCTCGCGGCCAGGAGCTGCGGCTCGCCCTCGACCGCGTCGTAGAAGCGCTGCAGCACCGCCTCCGGGTCGGGCGCGCAGCGGAGCAGGCGCTCCAGCTCGGCCACGATCGCGGCCGGGCTGCGGCCCGGCGGCGGCTGCTCCACCCCGGGGCCAGGGCGGGCGCTGGAGCGGGCGCGACGGGCGAGCGGGTCGGACGGGGGCTCGTCGAACGCGTCGAGCGCCTGAGCGAAGTGGACGACCATGATTCCTCCCTCGTCGGGGCCCGAGGCGACGGCCCGAACGACTCCCGAACATTCTGCACGGGGGTCCGACAAGGGAGCGCGTCCCTCGCGCGCAAGCGGTTACGCCGGCGCGCGCCGCAGCGCGCGCCGGCGCGGTCGCGCTGGCTCAGGCCGCGGCCCGGAAGCCCTCCTTCTTCATGGCCTCGTAGCCGCCGAGCACCACGTGGACGTTCTGCTGCTTGTGCTGGTATTGCTCCGCCACCCGGGCGGAGGTCGCCTCCTGCGGTCAAGCGCAGTAGAAGATCAGCTCCTGCTCGGCGGCGAGCGGCTCGCGCGTCTTCAGCTCGGCGAGCGAGATCGCGCCCTCGATGCGATATCGGCGGCACTTCTCGGGGTCATCGTAGGCGCAGACCAGGAGCCCGCCGCTCCTCAACAGCTCCTGCGCCCGCGCCGGGCGGATCTTGTCGACGCTCATGAGGCCCTCCAGGGTTGTCCCGAGAACGGGGCAGCAGCGGCCGTGCCGCGCGGGACGTCCGCGCGGCCGCGCGGCTACCGACCGGCAGCGATCCGCTCCCGCTCGCGCGAGCGCGCCTCGTGCTCGCGCCAGCGCGCGGGGGGCTCGGTGGCGTCGGGTGGGACCACCGCCAGCATGGCGAGGAGCAGCCCGGCCGTGAGCCGGTTGGCCTCGGCGGGCGGCCCCGCGTACCACCAGCCGTGGCCGATCAGGAAGAGCGCGATCACCAGCTGGCCGAGGTGCGCGCGGCGCGTCTTGCGCCAGTGGCCGAGCGCGGCCAGCACCACGATCGCCGCGCCGCAGGCGAGGTCGAGCGTCCACCCGCGCACGTCCTCGCGAGCGTGACCGAACACGAACGGGCTGATCAGCAGCCACAGCCCGAGCATCAGCTCCACGGTGCGCGCCCACATGAGCTAGACCCCGACCTCTTGCCGCGCGGCCGCCCGCGAGCGCGGCAGCGCGACCTCGGCCGCGGCGTCGCTCGGGATCCCGGCGAACGCGCGCGCGACCTCGCCCAGGCTGGCGGTGCGGCGGTAGACCCGGTGCAGGTACTTGAGCGACGCCCACACCTCGTCGTAGGCCCACCAGATCAGCAGCAGCGAGATCACCGCCGTCACCAGGCACAGGAAGCACCAGGCACCCACCGCCAGCGGCTGCATGAACACGAGCACCACGCTGACCACGCCGAGCGGGATCACGTCGATCCCGAACAGCACGACCATCCACGGGCGGTACTGCCAGCGCCGGGTCGAGCCGGCCAGGCCGAACAGGAGGTCGCCGAGGTAGGCCACCGCGCCGAACGCCGCGTCGGGGATCCCGAACCAGCCGCGCATGCGCTCGGAGACGCTCGAGTCGAGCACCTGCTGGGTCTGCGCGCCGAACGCCGGGTCCCAGGCGGAGTCGACCAGGCGCCACTGGTAGAGCGCCATGTAGGACGAGAGCACGAACGCGACCCCGGCCAGGACCGCGATCGGGATCCGCTGGCTCCAGGCCGAGGGGTTGTAGTCGTACGGCTCGGGCGCCGCGTCGAGGTCCGGGCCCGCCCTGCCCTCGCCGCTCACGACGCCCTCCGCTCCTCGGCGTGGACCCGCTCGGGATACGGCGCCTGCGGGTGCGCCCCCGCCGGCGGGTCGACCCCGAGGTTGCGGTACCAGCGGGCCGGGTCGCGCAGCAGCGCCGCCACGAACGTCTCGAGCGAGTCGCGCAGCCGCCGCCGCGGCCGCCAGCCCAGCAGCCGCTCCGCCCGCTCGATCGAGCAGGGGTAGTGCGCGTCGGCGAGGTCGATCATCCAGGGCTTCACGAACAGCGGCTGGCTCGAGGTCTTGGTCCGCAGCCACGCCCCCGCCTTGGCCGCGAACCGCGGCAGGCGCAGCGCCGGCCAGGCGCGCCCGTGGATCAGCTCGCCGAGGTGCTCCTGCAGCTCGCCGTAGCTGACCACGTCGGGCTCGGCCACCAGGAACGTCTCGAACGGGAGCAGCCGGCGGCGCGCCTCGACCACCCGCGCGAACAGGTCCACGAGGTCGTCCATGTGGACGAACGGCTGGCCGTGGTCGGGGTCGCCCGGGAAGAACCAGCTCTCGAGCTGGCGCTCGTAGATCCGCCGCGCCTGCTGCGCGATCGGCAGCCCGTGCCCCTCGTCGTCGTAGACGCCCGCGATCCGCAGGATCACCGCGGGGATCTCGCCCCGCTCGTCGCGGATCACCTGCTCCGCCTCGAGCTTCGACTCGGGGTAGGCCCACTCCGCTTGCACCGGCGAGTCCTCGGTCAGGAGCGCGCCCTCGCGCTCCACGGGGCGCATGACCAGGAGTGAGCTCGAGAACACGAACTGCTCGACCTCATCGAAGATCCGCGGCAGCGCGCTCAACAGCCGCGCCGTCCCGCCGACGGTCAGGTCGCTGTAGAGGGGGCTGGGCGCGCCGCTGAAGTCGTAGTAGGCGGCGAGGTGGAGCACGCTCGCCACCCGCGCCCCCCAGCGCGCGCGCACCAGCCGCAGCGCTCGCTCGACGCTCGCGCGCTCGGTCATGTCGCACTCGACGAAGCCCGCCCCGCCGGGGAGCCGCTCGGGCCGCTTGACGTCGAGCCCCACCACCTCGTGGTCGGGCGCGAGCGCCTCGACCAGCCGCGAGCCGATCAGCCCGCTCGAGCCGGTGATCAGGATCAGCGGTCGCTCGAGGGACCGCGCGTCCACCATGGCGCCTCCTCCGGCGGGGTCCTCCCCCCAGCGGCAGAAGGCGCAATGCTCGTGCCCCGCGTAGCCCCGGTGCTCGCAAGGGCCCGCCGGGGCGGCGGGCGCGCGGAGCACCGCCTGGGACGCGCTCGCCCAGCCCGCGCGCCAGGCGCGGCGGTCAGCCCATCTGGCAGGCGCCCGGCCCGCGCGGATCGCCGCAGGTCCCGCAGCCGGGCGGCGCGCTGACCTTCATTGGGACCGAGGCGCGCCCCACCGCGAACCCGGTCGGCACCCGGGTGGCGCCCTCGGCCTGGCAGGCGGGGCAGGGCGGCGCGGCGCTCTCCATGCTCGGGACCAGCTCCTCGAACCGCCGGTGGCAGGCCGCGCACTCGTAGGCATAGAACGGCATCGCTCGCTCCTCGTCGTCCGTGACCGTCGCGAGTCTACCGGGCCGCCTGGCAGGCGAGGCGCACCAGCTCCAGCGCGCGCTCGAGGTCGTCGGGCGCCGCGAACCGGAACGCGAGCCAGTCCGAGCTGCCCCGGGTGGTCACGCGCGGGTCGGCCGCGAGCTCGGCGCGCCGGGCGCGGATCGCCGCGCGGGTCAGCCGGACGTCGAGCTCCGCCTCGCCGTGGAAGTGCGCCACCTCGCGCCGCCCCAGCCACAGCGCCTCCGCGCCCCCGAACCGCGAGGGGCGCAGCTCGAGGTCGGGCAGCGCGAGCAGCCGCGCGATCAGCGCGTCCTTCAAGCGCTCGGTCGGGTCGGATCGGCGCGCCATGCGCTTCGCTCCTGCAGAGGCGCGTGCAGCGTAGCGCCCGGGAGGTCGTCGTGCAGGAGGTCGCGCCTGGCTTGTTCCACTGGACCGCGCATCACGAGGGGATCGGGATCGAGGTCAGCTCGTACTACTGGGCGGAGGGGGAGGTCCTGCTCGACCCCATGCTCCCGCCGGGCGGCCTGGCCTGGTTCGAGGGGCGCGAGCCCAAGACGATCCTCCTGACCAACCGCCACCACGACCGGCAGGCCGGCGCGCTGGTGGACGCCTTCGGCTGCGAGGTGCGCTGCCCCGAGGCCGGGCTGCACGAGTACGCCCGCAAGGCGCTGAAGCCGCGCGGCTATCGCCCGGGCGAGCGCCTCGCCGGCGGGATCGTGGCGCTCGAGGTCGGCGCGCTGTGCCCCGACGAGATGGCCCTGCTGCTCCCGATCCCGAGCGGCGCCCTGGCGGTGGCCGACGGCGTGGTGCGGCGCGGCGACAGCCCGCTCGAGTTCGTCCAGGACGCGTTCATGGGCGACGACCCAGAGGCGGTCAAGGCCGGCCTGCGCGCCGCCTACGCCCAGATCGCGCGCGAGCACGCCTTCGAGCACCTGCTGCTCGCCCACGGCGAGCCGTGGATCGGCGGCGCCCGCGCCGCGCTGGCGCGCTTCGCCCGTGGCGCCTCCGCGGCTCGCCGCGCGTCGTAGCGCTCGCGCCCGTCAGGCCTCCGTCGGCGCGCGTGGGCGAACCGACGACAGGGCTCACGAATCCTTGGCCCTGACGGCGGTTACGCGCGGGCACGAGCGCTGCTGACGCGCCGCGGCGTGCCAGCAAGGAGTCGCTCGTGATCGGCCGCACGCCAAGCCTGAGCCTCGCGCTCGTGACCTCCCTCGCGCTCGTCGGCAGCCCCGGCTGCAGCACCTGGATCGACGCCAAGGACCGCGGGCGGCTGCGCCCCTTCGGCGGCGTGCGCGCGATCGGCAAGGCGCTCGATCGCTTCGCGCCGTTCCTCCCGTTCCTGGCCGTGGACTTCCCCTTCTCGCTGGCCGCCGACGTGCTCACGCTCCCCATCGCGATCTTCTCGGAGGTGCGCGCGGCGCGGGTCGCGCACCGAGCCCAGGAGGACGCTGCGCGGCGCCGACGAGCGGCCCGGTCGCGGCCGCCGCGGCCACGCCCCGCGCGCGAGGTCGCGCCGGTCGCCGCCCCGGTGATCCCAGCGGCGCCGACGCCCGGACCTGACGAGCCGGCGGCGGCTGGAGCGGTGGTGGCGGGCCCGCAGGACCCGTCGGTCGAGACGGTGGTCGCGGAGCCCGCCCCGGGGGTACCGCGCCGGTTCGTGCTGCGCGTGAACGTGCAGAGCGCGGGCGAAGGGCCGCTCCCGCCGCTCACGCTGCAGCTGTGGGGACCCGAGGGGCCGATCGAGGGGGTGGTGATCCCGCTGGAGGGCTTGCCGCGAGGCGGGCAGATCGACCGCTGGATCGAGCTGCCCTTCGACGCGCGCTACGACGGCTGGCCGCCGGTGCCGCTCCCCGAGCACGCGCCCGCGGAGAGCGAGCCGGCGGGGCCTCCGCTCCGGATCGACGCGGGCACCAGCCCCGGGCCGCGATGACGACGCGCGCTCGTGTGGCCACGGGGCGCACGCCGCCGAAGAGCTTGGCGCCCGGCGGCTGCGCCGACGCGGGCGCGCCGTGAGGCGGCGCGCGAAGGGGCCGGCGTTCGCCGTGGCCGTCTCGGCCGCGCTCGCCTCGGGCGGCTGCGCCACGCTGTTCTCGGGCGAGCTGCGCCCGTTCGGCGGCACGCGCTGGCACATCGAGGACCGCCTCGAGGGCGGGATCCTCAGCCTGATCGACCTCCCGTTCTGCCTCGCGCTCGACACCGCGCTGCTGCCGCTGACGGCCGTGGTCGAGTTCCTGGACGCCGAACGGGAGCGGCCGACGGCCGCGGGCACCGCCGAGGCGGTGATCGACGGCTGCTACGTGGTGGACGATCCGGCCGATCCGCGGCAGCCGGGCCTGGACGTCCTGTGGACGAGCTCGGTGCCGAGTCGGGACGAGCGCGTCATGGGGCTGCGGGTGACCAACGGCGCCACGCCGGTGTGGGGCTTGGAGGCGGAGCTGCGGGTTCGCCCGACGGGAGCGGCCGAGCCCAGCTGGAGCGCCCGCGTCGTCCTGGGCGACCTCGCGCCCGCGCGCACCACCTTGGTCGAGCTGCCCGCCCCCGTCTGGCTCGAGGGCTTCCCGGCGGGCGCCGAGCTCGAGCTGCGCGACTGGCTGGACCGCCCGTTCGTCCCCGGGGACCGGGGCGCGTGGAGCCGCGCGTCGCGCGCCCCTGCCCTGCCGCAGCGCGAGTGGCGGGCGTGGCCCGCGACGCGCGCGCCGGCGCTCCCAGCCCCGCGTGCGCTCACGCCGCAGCGGACCCCGCTGGGGGCGTGGGGGTTCGACTCGGGTAACCTGCCCTCCCGTGAGCGATCGCCAGCTGAGGACCCTGGAGCGGGAGCTGCAAGCGACGGGCAGCCCCGAGGTGGAGAGCAGGCTGCTGCTGACGCGCAGCCGAATGGGGCTCCTCCCTCGCCCGTGGCTGGAGACGGCGGCGCGCCTGGGGCACCCCGCGGCCCGTAGGGCGCTGGGGCGGTTCGTGCCCGTGATCCCCGGCGACGAGCTGTTGCCCCTGCTCGCGGCCTGGGGACGCGCCACCTGGGTGCGCGCCGCCCTCGCGGTGGCGCGCGCGCACGAGGCGAGCTGGCGCGAGCGGTTCGCGCGACCCGAGGCCGCGCAGGCGTCGCTCGCGGCGGCCGGCGCCTGGCTCGACGAGCCGAGCCCCGCGCGCGCCGCGGCGTGTCTCGAGGCGGCCGAGGCGCTGCGCGACGCGCGGGAGGTGGCGCGCGGCGCGCTGCGCTTCGTCCCCTTCGAGGAGACCAGCGATCAGCACGCGGCGATCGAGACCAGCGGGCTGGCCGAGATCGCGGCGCGCTGCGCGTTCCAGGAGGAGGGGCAAGCCCGCGCCATGCTCGGCGAGGTGTGGCGGGTCCACAGCGAGGACCAGGCGGCGCTGATCCGCGCCGCGCTCGCGCCGTGGGCGCTCACGGCGCCCGCCGACGTGCCGCTCCCCGACTGGCCGGGGGCCGACCCCGACCCGCGCCAGCTCGAGGCCGAGCGGGCGAGCCTCGCCGCCTTCAGCGCGGCCCTCAGCGCGCCCGCCACGCGCCGCGCGGCGACGGCGCTGCGCAAGCGGCTGCGCGCCAAGGAGCTCGCGCGCGAGCGGGTCGAGCTCGCGGCCGACCTCGGGCAGCCGGCCGCCTGGCTGGTCTGCAAGCGTGAGGGCGCGCCCGACCTCGGCTCGCCGGGCGGCGCGGCCGAGCTCGTGGCCCGGGTCGAGCACGCGATCGAGGCCTACGCGGCGCCCGTGCAGCTCAAGGTGCCCACGCGCCGGTTCTGGACCGACGAGGCGGGCGAGGCCCAGCGGGCGACCGCCTGGCGCGCCCGGCAGGGGCCGCTCCGCTGGCCCGTGTGGGGTCGGACGGCCGTGCTGCGGGTCGCCCTCGAGCTCGCGCAGCGCGCAGCGGCGCGCGCGGGCGACGCGCTGGCCCCGCCGCTGGCCGAGGCGCTCGCCGCCGCGCGGACCTGCTACGCCTGCCCCTGCGCGCCGCACGCCGAGGAGGCGAGCCAGCACGCGGAGCGGGCCGCCGCGCAGGAGGGGAGCGCCGCCCGCGTGATCGCGGCCGCGGCCGCCCTCGCCGGCCGCGCGCCGGGCCGCTGGAACCCCGACCTCGCAGGCGGCCGCTGGAACGTGGTCGCCGAGGCGCTCGCCGCCGGCGAGGCGCCCGCCGCGCTGTGGGCGCACCTCCGCGCCCTCCTCGCCGCCTGGGCCCTCGACCAGGACGACCTCGGCGCGGGCGCGCGCCCCTACAGCGCCCGCGAGCGCTTCGCCCCGGGCGAGCGGATCCGCCACCCCAAGTTCGGCGAGGGGCGGGTCACGCGCGCCGAGGGCGACAAGATCGAGGTCGCGTTCCCCGGCCAGGCCCGCACGCTCGTGCAGGGGAGGCCGTGAGGGCGCTCGTCAGCGCAGGACGTTGTCGCAGCACACCAGGCCGAGCCAAGCCGCCGGGAGCGCCAGGAGCGCGGTGACGCCGCGCGCGAGCGGGCCCTGCCGCCGCCAGGCCGCCGCGCCCAGGCCGAGCGAGGCGAGGGCGAGGGCCCCCGACGCGAGGCGAGCCAGGAGGACCCCCGTCGTCCCCGTGTTCGTCGCCAAGGTCGCGAGCCCCAGCACGGCGGCCACCCACAGGAGCCCGAGCTGAGCGACGGCGACGAGCCGCGCCGCGTACGTGAGCGCCCGGTCCACCGAGGGTGGCAGCGCGGGCGCGTCCAACCCGGGCTCGCTCGTGGCGCGTTCGGGTGCGGCAGCGACCCGCCGCCACACCGTGTAGGCGATCACCACCAGCCCGCCCAGAAAGCCGACGGCGTAGCTCGCGAGGTGCGCGCCGCCCGCGGCCAGGAAGGCGGCGTGGTTCTCGGTCGGGATCTCGCGCGCGAACGGCTCGGCGACGACCAGGTGGCCCGCGCGCTGCGCCGCATGACCGATCAGCCCGGCCACGAGCGCGCTCGCCGCCATGACGAGCAGCAGCACGCCGATCGGGCGCGCCACGTCCGCGAGCTCGAGCTTGGGCCAGCGATCGCCCAGCCGGGCGGCCGCGGCCAGGGGGAGCCCGAGGAGGAGCCCGACCCACCACGTCGCGATCACGCCCCAGCCCAGCCCGAGGAGGGTGGGGTCGCTCGTCTCGAACACGGGCGGGTGCGCGACGGTGAAGTACTCCACGCACACCCGGGCGGTCACCTGGTCATGCGCCACGCCGTAGGTGATCGCCGCGGCCACCGCGCCCGCCACGATCCGGGTGCCGGCCGCCGCGTCCGCGGCCAGCCCCACCTCAGCCCTCGTCGCCCGGCTCGTCGGGCCAGCGCAGGCCGTAGCGCTCGGTGGTGCGCGAGAGGTGGGCGAAGTGCTCGGTGCGGGCCTGCTCGATCGGGAGGGTGTGCGAGAGGGAGGAGAACGCCAGGTACGCGGCCAGGCGGCTGCGGTTCTTGACCCACTCGGGCTCGTACACCGGCGGGGCCACCAGGCCCGAGGTGAAGCACTCCTCGAGGTCGACCACGTCGCCGCAGGTCAGGCGCCCGGCGAACAGGTGCTGGGGGAACTGCACCTTGCGGGCGGTCAGCGCGGCGTGGAAGAAGGTGTGCACGTTGAGGAGCCCGCGCAGGTAGACTCCGTCCTTGGTGAACACCGCGGCCCCGCCGCGCACGTCGCCGCCGCGGAAGATCCGGGCGGTCGAGAAGTAGCTCTCGCGCTCGCTCTGCCCCGAGGCGCGGAAGAACTTGAACACCTCGATGAAGTCGGCCCCCTCCAGCGCGAGGTGGATCGCCTTGACCCGCAGCGCGAGCCGGCGCAGGCGGCCGAGGTCGATCGCGCCGGTGATCAGCTCGGCGAAGGTGGCGAGCCCCTCCTGCGTGGCGGTGGTGCGGGGCGAGCCCAGGCTGAGGCAGCCGAGGTGCGGCTGGTGGCGGCCGTTGAGCACGGTCGCGGTGTGGACCAGCGCCTCGTGGTGGAACAGCTGCTCGAGGTCGTGGCGGTTGAAGCGCGCGTCGGGGCGGATCCGCACCGAGACCGCGCCGGCGGCGGCCTTGGAGGTCAGGGTCGGGTCGAGCACCACCTCGACCTGGTCGCGCGTGAACACCGGGGTCAGCCGCTGCTGGAGCAGGTCGCGCAGCTGCGCGGCGCGATAGGCGTTCGTCTCGGGCGGGAGGTAGTCGCTCTTGGCGAGCTCCTGCGTGGCCT
Organism: uncultured Planctomycetota bacterium; assembly: GCA_964569055.1. Lineage (GTDB taxonomy): Bacteria > Planctomycetota > J058 > J058 > J058 > JAWLGW01. The sequence continues at coordinate 11,856 of CAZMSZ010000222.1, forward strand.
GAATGAAGTGCTCGGCCGCGGCGAGGTTGGTCACCCCGCCTGGGGCCACGGGGTCGGTCGGCTTGCCGTACAGCGCCACGGAGCGCTTGCCGAAGTCGGGGGTCCCCGCCGCCTGGAGCATGCGCGCCGCGCGCAGGTAGCTGTCGGCCGTGCGGGCGATGAACCGCGCGATCGGATGCTCGCCGGCCGGGCGTGCCAGCCGGGCGAGCGCCTCGAGCGCGGCGGCGTCGAACGTCAGCTTGGCCGGCGGCGGCGCGGGCAGCTCGGGGCGCCCGGCGCGCCACCCGCTCAAGAACCGCTCGGCCAGCTCCCCCGGCCACGAGATCGCGCTCAGGATCTTGACGTCCTTGGCGACGTGCACGAGCTCGCGGTCGAGCTCCACGAACGGGTGGGCCAGGGCGGTCAAGGCGGGCGTCCTCCGGCGCGGC
>CAZMSZ010000223.1:0-3099 GCA_964569055.1 uncultured Planctomycetota bacterium
GCCTGCTGTTCGGGATCCTGGGCTTCGTGCTGGGCTGCTCGCCGCTCGCGATCCCGGCGATCCTCAAGGGGAACGAGGCCCGCCGGCTCGCCAACGAGCAAGGCCTGGCCGTGCCGGCGACAGCGACGATCGGGCTGATCCTGGGCTGGATCATCGCCGGGCTGTTCATCCTGACGATCGCGTTCATGGTCCTCATGCTCGGGGCGGCGGCCTTCGCCTGACGGCGAGGTCAATCCGGAAAGCCGAGCCGCCCGCCGAACGCGGCGTCGTAGCCGTGCACGACCACGCGCAGGACCTGCTCGGGGCGCACGAACAGCAGGCTGGTCTCCTCGGTGCGGCGCGAGGTGTCGGGGTCGTCGCGGTAGACCACGAAGCCCAGCAGGGCCGGCGTCCCCTCGCCGCCGCCGAGCACCTCGCGCACGTGGTACGACGCGTCGGGGAGCACGAGCAGGACGCGCCGCTCGTCGCCTTGCTCGCCGCAGGCGCGCGCGAGCAGCGCCAGGAGCTGCGCCCAAGTCACCGCGGCCTCCGGCGGGGGCAAATCAGGAAGGCTGCGCTCATGAGGACCTCCGGGGCGGACCGTCGAGCCTACCTCCGGCGGACGGCTTCGTAGCCCGCCCGGTCGCCCGGCGCGACGGCGTAGAGGCGCCCTGGCCCCTCTGATACCCTAGGCGCCGCCCCAGCAGGAGGGTGCTGCCCGTGTCGTACACCGGCTTCCTCAAGTCGATCCCGGCCTTCCGCTCCCTCGCCACCCGCGAGATCGAGCGCCTGTCCTCGCAGTGCGAGCCCGCCCGCTTCCAGGGCGGCGCGCAGATCATCCGCCGCGGCGACCCCGGCGACGCGATGTACATCATCCAGAGCGGCGAGTGCCGCGTGCCGATCACCGACGAGCGCGGGCGCGAGAAGTTCGTGGCGCGCCTCGGCCCGGGCGAGTTCTTCGGCGAGATGGCGCTCCTCACCGGCGAGCCGCGCAACGCCGACGTCTACGCCGACGGCGACGTGAGCTGCCTGGTGATCCGGCGCGCGCCGCTGCAGGAGTTCTTGCACAAGCACACCGCGGTGGCGAGCTTCCTCACCGAGATCCTCGGCCGCCGCCTGCTCGAGGGCGACAACATCAAGCAGGTCGGCAAGTACAAGCTGGTCGGCCAGCTCGGGCGCGGCGGCATGGCGCTGGTCTTCGAGGGGCTGCACCCCACGCTCAACTCGGCCGTCGCGATCAAGATGCTCAGCCACGAGCTGGTCTACGACGAGGAGTTCGCCAGCCGGTTCAAGGACGAGTCGCGGATCCTGGCGGGGCTCAAGCACGAGAACATCGTGCAGGTGATCGACTCCGAGGAGGCCTACGCGACGTTCTTCATCATCATGGAGAAGGTCGTCGGGACCGAGCTCTCGCGCATGATCGACACGCGCGGCGTGATCCCGTTCGAGGAGACGCGCTCGATCCTGTCGCAGCTCGCCGCGGCGCTCGACTACGCCCACACCCACGGGATCATCCACCGCGACATCAAGCCGGCCAACGTGATCATCGAGCACGACGGGCAGGTCAAGCTGATGGACTTCGGCATCGCCAAGACGCGGGCCGAGGCGGAGCAGGAGGACGAGGACATCGTCGGCACGGCCGAGTACATGTCGCCCGAGCAGGCGCTCGGCAAGAAGATGGACGGCCGCGCGGACATCTACTCGGTCGGCGTGCTCGCCTACGAGATGCTCACGGGGCGGCTGCCGTTCGACTCGCCCGACCCCTACGAGATCCTGCGCAAGCACGTGCGCGAGGAGGTCCCCTCCCCGCGCGCGCTGAACCCGCGCGTCCCGGCCGACCTCGAGGAGCTGGTGCGCCGCTGCTGCGCCAAGAAGCCCGAGCAGCGCTTCCAGCAGGGGCGCGAGATCGTGGCGTTCCTCGACAAGGGCAAGCACAAGGAGTTCGACCTCTCGCGCGCCCGCCAGAAGACGTTCACGGTGATGTACGACCCCTCCCACGAGGAGGCGGTGGTCGGGCTGTTCCGCAAGGTCCTGGCCGAGGCGAAGAAGATCCCCAACGCCAAGGTCGGGATCTCGGACATCGGGAAGATCTACTGATGAGCGCCCGCGCCCCGCGCGCTCCGCTGGCCGGCGCGCTGGCGGTGGCGCTGCTCGTCGCCTCCCCGACGCGCGCCCAGGAGGAGGGCGGCGAGCCCGCCCCCGAGGCGAAGGAGGGGGAGGGGGAGGAGGCGCAGCCCAAGCCGGCGCCGCGGCCCGACCAGCCCAGCTGGAAGGGCGGGCGCTACGAGGTCGAGCGCGCGCAAGGCTCGGCCAAGGAGCTCGAGGAGCGCTTCGCGAAGCTGCTCGCGGCGCTGGCCGCCGAGCGCGAGGGGACGGCCGAGGCTCCCGCGCCCGGCGAGGGCGGCGCGGACGAAGGGCTCGGCACCCCGCCGGCGCGCCCCAAGCCGGCCGCAGGGGAGGCGCCCGCCGCGGCGCTGGAGCAGCTGCGCGCGCTGGCGCCGGACGCCGCCGCGGTCGCCGACGCCTTCCGCCCGGTCGCTCACGACCGGGTCGCGCCCAAGCTCCTGGCCGCCGCGGAGAAGCTGTTCGCGGGCAAGACCGAGGAGATCGCCGCCCGGCTGGGGATCCGCCCCGAGCACCGCGTCGTGAAGGTGCACGCGGCCACCACCGAGGAGCTCCTCGGCATGGAGCTCGGCACCGTCGCCGCGCGCGAGTTCGCGAGCGGCCTGCGCCGCGTCGCCGACGGGCTGAAGCCCGGCTACACCTGGTACGTGGTGGTCCTGCGCCCCGAAGCGCCCAAGCCGGAGGAGCCCCTCGACCCCACCGACTGGGACCTCCCGGCCCCGCGCGACCCCAAGGGCGTCACACGATTGCAGCTCTTCTTCCACCACGAAGGCCGCTACGTGTTGCTCGGGCGCCTGTGGCGGATGGAGTGAAGAGAAGACAACACGGAATATCAACAACAATAACAATCCGAATATCAACGGAAGAGCTGTCGCTCGTGGCGAACCACCTCGGTTGAAGGCTGTCGCGCGCGGCGCGACGCCTCGGCCGCTTCGCAGCCGCCCCAGGGTGCTGCGCCTCGAGCGACAGCCATTGATCGGCCAGGCCGCTGCGCCT
>CAZMSZ010000223.1:3199-12254 GCA_964569055.1 uncultured Planctomycetota bacterium
CGAGCGACAGCCATTGATCGGCCAGGGCGCTGCCCCTCGAGCGACAGCCATTGATCGGCCAGGGCGCTGCCCCTCGAGCGACAGCCATTGATATTCGGATTGTTATTGTCATTGATATTCCGTGTTGTCTTCCTCTGCCTTCTGCCTTCTCCTCTCTTCCCAGAGCCCTGCCCGTCGCCCCTCGACCCGCTCATCCTGTCAATCGCCTTCCTCCTGCTTAGAATCGCCGCCCCAACCGCCGCCGGCCTTCTGGGCCGCGGCGCCGCGCTGCGGAGGAGCTGAGCGTCATGGGCCACGGGACTCACGAGCACACCGCCGACCCCCACCAGAGCGCCGCCGAGGCGAGCGAGGCGAACGTGATGCTCGCGTTCTGCGCCGCGCTCGCGGTGGCGATCGCGGGCTTCCTCCTGGGCAAGGCGCCCGGGCCGGAGGCGCACGCGCCGGTCGCGCTGGAGCAGGTCAGCCGGCCGGCGAGCGCGGCGGTGGCGACCGCCGCGCCCGAGGCCTCCGACGCGGCGCTGGCGGTCCTCGCCAAGGGCGGCAACGCGTTCGACGCGCTGGTGGCCGCCTCGTTCGTGGTCTCGGTCGTCCGGCCCGAGGCGACCGGGATCGGCGGCGGCGGGTTCGTGGTGTTCCACGACGCCTCGCGCGGCGCCCAGGGGGTGCTCGACGGCCGCGAGGCCGCGCCGGCCGCCGCCACGCCGGGCATGTACGTCGACGCGCAAGGCCGCGTCCGCGAGGGCTACCGCCTCGGGCCCCTCTCGGCCGGGGTCCCTGGCCTGGTCGCGCTGCTCGAGGAGGTCTACCAGCGGCACGGCTCGGGCCGCGTGAGCTGGCGCGAGCTGGTCGAGCCGGGGATCCGCTACGCCGAGGACGGCTTCGTGGTCCCCGCCAAGCTGGCGCGCTCGATCGCGACCCATCGCGCCGAGCTCGAGCGCTACCCGAGCTCGGCCGCGGTGTTCCTGCCGGACGGCCGCGCGCCGCTCGCGGGCGAGGTCCTCCGTCAACCGGCCCTCGCCGCGACCCTCCGCACCATCGCCGAGCGCGGCGCCGAGGGCTTCTATCGCGGGCCGATCGCCGAGACGCTGGCGCGCGCCGCGCGCCGGCACGGGGGGATCCTGAGCGCGGCCGACCTGCGCGACTACGAGGTCAAGGAGCGCGAGCCGGTCCGCGGCACCTACCGCGGCCGCACGATCGTCTCCATGCCGCCGCCCTCCTCGGGCGGGGTGCACCTCGTGCAGATGCTGAACGTGCTCTCGGGCTACGACCTGGCCGAGCTCGGCTTCCACAGCCCCGAGCACCTGCACCTCCTCGCCGAGACCATGCGGCTCGCGTTCGCCGACCGCAATCGCTTCATGGCGGACGCCGACTTCGTGTCGGTCCCGGTCGACCGGCTGATCGACCCGGCCTACGCGGCCCGGCTGCGCGGCGCGATCGACCTCGCGCGCGCGGGCGTGTCGCGCGCCGACGACGGCGGCCGGCTCCTGCCCGAGCGCCCGCACACCACGCACATCTCGATCGTGGACGCCGAGGGGAACGCGGTCGCCTCGACCCAGACGATCAACACCAGCCTCGGCTCGTGCTTCGTGGCGGGCAACACCGGGGTGGTGCTCAACAACGAGATGGCGGACTTCACCGCCGACCCCGACCAGCCCAACCCGTTCGGCCTCAGGCAAGGCGAGCAGAACCTGCCCGAGCCGCGCAAGCGCCCGCTGTCGAGCATGTCGCCCACCCTGGTGTTCGACGCGCACGGCCGGGTCGAGGCGGTGGTCGGCAGCCCGGGCGGGCCCACGATCATCACCACCGTGCTGCAGGTCGTCTCCAACCTCGTCGACTTCGAGATGAGCGCCGGCGAGGCGGTCGCCGCGCCGCGCCTCCACCACCAGTGGCTCCCCGACGAGGTGGTGCTCGAGGCCGGGCTCAAGAACCGCGCCGCCGCCCTGGCGCGCCTCGGTCACCAGGTCCGCACCCTCGACGCCGGCGCCGGCATCGGCAACGCCCAGATCGTGGTCATGACCCCGAGCGGCGTGGTGGGAGCCTCCGACCCGCGCGGCACCGGGCGCCCGGCGTCCCTGGGCGCGGCCCGCCCCGCGGCGGCCGCCGCCGCGGCCCACGACGCCCACGACGCACACGGTCACTAGCAGGCAGGGGCGCGCGCGCGGCGCCTTGGGGCCGGCCGCAGAGAATCTCGACGCCCGCTGCGCTTCGCTCCTGACTGGGCGACAGCCTCTCGATCTTCAGTCGCCGCGCACCCGGCGGAGCAGCGCCTCCGCGAGCGCCTCGGCCGCGCCGGGGCCGTGGCGAAAGAACAGGGCGGGCTCGACCAGCTCGACCTCGCCGACGCAGGGGCGGCCGTCGGGGTCGAGGAGCAGGTCGACCCGCGCGTAGAGGAGGTCCTCCGCGGCGAGCGCGCGCAGGGCGGCGCGCGCGAGCTCGGCCTCCTCGGCGGTCGGGGCGTGGGGCGCCTCGCGCGCCCCGAACTCCTCCTGCGTGCGGTAGTCGCCGGGGGCGGGGCGCTTGACCAGGGCGTGCGTGGGGCGGCCCTCCACGAACACCAGCGAGCGCTCGCCGTCGACCTCCACCCGGGCGAGGTAGGGCTGCAGGAGCGCCTCGCCCTCGCGCAGCAGCGCGGCGGCGTGCGCGGCCGCGGCCGCGAGGCCCGCCTCGTCGGCCGCGAACGGGAGCGCCCCCGAGGCGGTCGCCCCGACGACGGGCTTGAGCACCGCGCGACCCCAGCCGCGCTCGCGGAGCAGCTCGCCGAGCGCCTCGGCGGAGGGCGCCGCCTCGCCCGGGCGGAACCACACCGTCGGGACGATCCGCGCGCCGCGCTGCTCGAGCCGGCGCAGGTAGCTCTTGTGCGTGTTGGCGCGCACCACGGCGGCCGGGTTGAACAGGCGCGTGCTCGCCTCGACCGCGGCGGCCCAGGCCACGAACTCGTCGCGGCGCGGGACGTAGTCCCACGTGCTGCGGATCAGCACCGCGTCGAGCTCGCCCCAGGCGACCGCCGGGTCGTCCCAGGCGGGCGTGACGACGCGCGCCCCGGCCGCCTCGAGGGCGGCGCGCAGCGGGGCGTCGTCGAAGTAGCCGGTCGGCATCGCCCTGCAGGTGACGAGCGCGAGGGTCGTCACCGGGGGCGCAGCGCCTCGTAGGCGAAGTCGGCCGGGTCGACCCCGTGGGCCTCGAGCAGCGGCAGCACCTCGCGCCGCCAGGTCCCGCGCAGGAGCGCCACGTCGAACCGCGGCTGCATGAACAGGCCGTGGCCCACCCGCAGCATGTGCCCCTGCTCGGCCAGGCGCGCGTTGAGCGCCGCGTGCAGGTCGGCCACCCACTCCAGCCCGGGGTGGCGGTGCGCGAAGAACCGCCGGAGCACGGCCGAGTCGGCGGGGTGACGCACCACCGGCAATCGCCCCACCAGCGCCGGGTCGAGCGGGAGGTCGCGCGCGGTCGCGATCACGAGCAGGTTGCGCGGCAGCGCGAACGGAGCGTGCGAGCGGCCCAGGCGGACGCAGAGCGCGCGCTCCGTCAGGGCGCCCACCACCTCGCCCAGCGCCCGGGCCGCGTCGCCGCGGTCGAGCTCATCGAGGACGAGCACCGAGCGGCGCTCGCGGTCCTCGCCCGCGCGCTCGGCGAAGGCGCGCACCAGGCCGGGGCCCTGCGGTCCGTCGATCAGCTCGCCGTAGCCCAGCTCGGGGTGGAGCCGCAAGAACAGCACCCGCTCCTCGTGGCCCGCGAGGTGGATCGCGAGCCGCCGGGCCACGTACGTCTTGCCCGCCGCGGGCGGCCCCTGCAGCAGCACGGCGCCGCGCCCCTCGAGGGCCGCGGTCATGTCCTCCCACAGCTCGGGCTCGAGGTAGAGGTCCTGCGCGATCCGCTCGGGGACCTCGGGCTCCTCGCCGCCGCCCTGGCTGGCGAGCACCACCTCGCGGCGGAACTCGCTGAGGAGGTCGTCCATGCCGAGCTCGGGCTCGCCCGACTCGTCCTCGCGGCCGACCAGCGCCGGCTCCGGAGGCTCGGGCGCCGAGGCCTCGGGCTCGGAAGACGCGGGCTCAGCGACCTCGGGCTCGGGAGGCGCCGGCTCGGAGGGCATCGCCTCGGCGGGCTCGGGCTCGGCGCGCTCGGAGCGCGCGGCCTCGAGCCGCCGCTGCAGACGCCGCGTCTCGCTCTTGCGGCGCGCCGCCTCGCGGCGCTCCTCCTCCTCGCGCAGCTCGCGCTCGCGCGGGTTGCGGACCAAGAAGAACGGCTCGTCGGCCGGGGCGCGGTCCTGCGGGAGCACCTCGGACAGCTCGACCCCGCTCCGCTCGAGCTGCACGGTGCTGTCGGCCTGCACCACGCGGCGGCGCGCGATATCGAGGAACCGGCTGCCCTTCTTGCGGCCCGCCTCGTCCACCGCCGGCTCGGCGCCCGAGACCGCCGGGGCGACCGCGGGTGGCGACGGCTCGGGGGCCGTGGGGGGCGGCGGCTCGGGGGCAGGCTGGACCTCGATCGCGGGCGAGGGCCGCGTGGGCGGCTCGATCACCACCGCCGCGCGCACCTCGCTGGACGCCGCCGGCGCGTCGCTCCGCCGCGCGTGCCACAGGCCGGTCGGCGGCTCCTCACCCGCGGGCACCTCGAGCAGGCGCGCGTGCATCCAGGCCAGGGCGTGGTCCACGGCCCAGCCGGTGCGCATGCTGCCCGGCGCGTCGCGCAGCGCGCGCTCGATTTCGCGGCACACGCCAAAGAAGCTGGTGAACCGCTCCTCGAGGTCGCCCTTGCCCACGTCCGGATCGCCGAGCTCGCCGCGCTTGGCGAGCGCCCGAATGGCGCGCGTGGCGCGGTAGGTGAACACCGGCTCGCGTCCGTCGCTGAGGCAGTGCCAGGCGAAGGTCAGGAAGCAGGCCGCCGGGCCCACGCCGAGCCGCTGGGGGCCCGTCACGCCGCCGGCGTCGAGGCTCGCCACCAGCTCGGAGAAGGCGAGGAGCTGCTGGATCCGCTCCTCGTCCCCCTCGGGGCGCTCTTCGAGGTAGGCGCGCAGCACCGAGGCGAGGTCGAGCTCGGGGGTCCCCGCGGTGGCGTCGGCCAGGCGGGCCACGAACAGCCGCTCGTCCTCGTTCTCGAAGCCCCACAAGTTGCCGGCCGGCACGACCTCGGACAGCGGCCCCGACAGCCGCTCGGCGAGCTGCGCGAGCGGCTCGCCTTGGTCACGGAACGCCAGGAGCGCGCGCCGGAGCGCGGCCAGCGCGTCCTCGCGCCGACGGTCGATCGTCACGGCTTCCTGGACCGCCGCGCGGTCGCTCAGGAACTGGTGAGCGGCGGCGCTGACGCCTCGCACCGGTGCCTCCCGGCGGCCCCTGCCGCCTGCCCGCCCACGGCGGACCGGGCAGCGACGATAGCGCACTTTGCCCTGGCGGTCACTCCGCCGGGCCAGCTGGGCTCTGTCTCGAGACAGAGCCCTACTCGAAGATCCGCGCCTCGCCGCCGCCCGCCTTGGCCAGGGCCTCGAGGAATCGCCGCGCCATGCCCTTGTCCTGCACGACCCCGTACGGCGCCCCGTCCCCGGCCAGGAACCCGATCGTGTGGAGCTGCACCCCGCGCCCCGCGTTCCACTTGCGCAGGTCACCCAGCACGGCGTCGGGGAGCAGCACCTTGCCCGCGGTCGGGGTGCCGTCGCTCAGGAAGTAGATCGTGTCCACCCCCTCCACCGAGAGCGCCAGCTCGAGGGTGTCGTAGATGTTCGTCTCGCCGTCGGGCGCGAGCTTGGCCACCCAGGCCTGCGCGGCGCGCTTGTTGGCCGGGGAGGCCTTGACCAGCTTGCGCTTCCAGGCGGTGACCTCGGTGGAGAAGGCGATCAGCGCGAAGCGGTCGCTGGGCTCGAGCTGCGCGGCGATCACCCCGCAGAGCGCCTCCTTGACGTAGTCGAGCCGGGTGCGGCTGCGCCCGTCGGAGTCCTGGCAGCGCACCTGCATGGAGCCCGACACGTCGACCACGAACAGCACCTTGCTCGAGGCGACCTCGGCGTAGATCGTCTCGCCGCCCTGGCCCGGCGGCGCGAGCCGGGTGACCGTCCGCCCGGGCTCCGGCTCGCCCGCGGCCTCCGGGGCGCCCTCCGGGAGCTGGAACCCGTCGCGCCGGGTGCGCCACCAGTCCACCCAGGCCTGCGGCGAGGGGAGCGACTCGCCCGTCAGCGCGGCCAGGGCGCGCGCGCAGTCGGCGGCCACGCGCCCGCTCGCGTCCTCGAGGCGGCGGACCAGCGCGTCCACCGCCACGGGGCGACGCACGCGCGCCAGCCCCGCGATCGCGGCGAGCTGCACGGCCTCCTCGTCGTCCTCGAGCGCCGGGAGCAGGAGGAGCCCGGCCTCCACGCCCGCCTCACCCTGCGCCGCGCGGGCGGCCAGGTAGCGGCAGAGGCCCACGCGCCGGCTGGCCTCGCGCTCGGTGCGCAGCGCCTCGCCGGCCCACACCACGACGGCGGGGCCGGCGGCCGCGTGCAGCCCGGCCTCCGCGGCGTCGCGCACGCGCCAGTCGAGCTCCCGCGACAGCGCGAGCCGCAGCAGGAGCGCCGCGGCCTCGGGGTCGGCGTCGGCCGCGAGGGCCTGCACGGCCTTCGTCTGCGCGTCGACCCGCGCCTCGCCCTCGAGCCGCTGCGCGGCCGCGAAGGCGCGCTTGAACGCGGCGGGCTCTCCTCCGCGACAGACCCCCACGAGCGCGAGCAACAGCGCCGCGACGAGCGGCGCGCGCGGTCCGTCCATGAGGCGCCTCATCGCCCTCGCCTGGCGCTCTGCTGACACTGGGGACTCGATCGCTTCACCCGGGCGCGCCTCAGAACGGCATGTCCGCCTTGTAGGTCGGGTCGGGTGGCAGGGTCGGCTCGGGCGGAGCCTCCGCGACCGGCTTGGGCGGCGGGAGGGGGCGCGGCGGCGCGGGCGGCGGCTCCTCGGCGGACGGCGGCGCGCCCTCTTCGGTCGCCGCGCCCTCCTCGCCGCCCTCCCCGGCCGGCCGAGGGCCGCCGGGCCGGCGCCGCCGCCGACGCCGCCGGCGGCCGCTCGCCCCGGGCTCGGCGCCCTCTTGCTCGGCGCGCTCCGGCCGGTCGTAGCGCGGGCGCGGCAGCCCGCCCTCGGCCAGGAGCTCGATCGCCTGCACGCGCGCGGTGAGGCGCCCCGGCCCGCCGTCCGGCCCGGGCTCCTGCCGGAGTTGCCCGCGCAGGAGCACGGCCTGGCCCTCCTGCAGGGCCTCGGCGACCGGCGCTTGCGGTCCGACCGCGAGCAGCTCGAGCGGGTCGATCCGCACGCCGCGCGGGGCGCGCGCGCCCGTGCCGGGGAGCAGCGCGAGCACCACCCGAGCCTCGCCCTCCGCGCTCTCGACGCGCGGTCGCGCGGCCAGCCGGCCCATGACGTAGAACTGGTTGAGGTTCCCCACGGAGCGCTCCTGAGCCGAAGCCTGGCGAATGGCCGCCGACCCTACCAGGCGCGGCGGAGGTCGCAAGGTGTCGCCCGGTTGACCAGGCGCGGGCAGGTGGCTACAAGCGAGCAGCCGCGGAGGTCGCATGTCCGCTCGGAGCACGCGCGCGGCGCTGCTCGCCCTCGCCCTCGCGACGTGCGCGCTGGCCGCGCCCGCCCGCGCCGACCAGGTGATCCTGGCCGACGGCAACGTGGTGGAGGGGACGGCGACCGTCGACGAGGCGAGCGGCACCGTCACCGTCGAGCGCGGCGGCGCGACCTCGACCTTCCCCCTGGACCAGGTCCGCCGGATCGTGCGCGGCGACGCCGCCGACCCGGCCGAGGAGGCGGAGGCCGAGCCGCGCGTGGTCGCGGTGGTGGTCCCGCTGTACGGCTCGTTCGAGCTCGACCGCTCCCGGCGCGAGTTCGACAAGATGATGGACGAGGTCCGCGCGCGCGCGCCGCGGCTGCTCCTGTTCGAGGTCAGCTCCCCCGGCGGGCTGGTCTCCCTGGGCAAGCACTTCGCCCGCCGCGTCCTCGACCTGGAGGGCACGCGCACCGTGGCCTTCGTCAACGGGCCCAAGGGCGGCGCGTTCAGCGCGGCGGCGTTGTTCGCGCTGAGCTGCGACGAGATCTTCATCGCCCCCGGGCAGGCGATCGGTGCGGCCGTGCCCTACCGCCCGGGCCCCAAGGGCGCCCCCCAGGCGGTCTCGGCCAAGTTCGTCTCCAAGTGGAAGGCCGAGCTGCGCGCGCTGGCCGAACGCAACGGCCACCCGGCCGACGTCGCGGCCGCCATGGTCGGCACCGAGGACGGGCTGGCCGAGGTGGAGCTGGAGGGGAAGCGCCGCTACGTGCCGGCGCGCGGGCTCGAGGCGAGCGACGGGGTGCGGATCATCTGCCCTCCCGGGGAGGTGTTGACCCTCACGGCCGAGGAGGCGGCGCGCTGCGGGCTGGCGCGCGCGGTGGTGCCCGACGCGGCCCGCGTGCTCGCCGGCTACCGCGTGCCCCGCGCGCGGGTCGAGATCCTGCCCGACCCGCTGGAGGTGGCGCGCGAGGCGGTCGAGCGCGAGCAGGAGCGGCTCGAGGCCGACGTGCGCGAGCTGGCCGCGATCAGCAAGGAGCTGATCGAGCGGAACCCGAGCAAGGGGACGTACGAGCTCGAGCCCGCCACGGGCAGGTTCAAGGACGGCGGACGAGCCTGGCGGCGCCGCACCCGCGAGTGCCTCCGCAACGTGAAGCGGAGCTTCGCCAAGCTCGAGGAGGTCACCGCGCGGCTCGAGCGCGAGCCCGACCTCCGCGCCGACGTCGGCTGGCTGGGCCGGCTGAAGCGCGACCTCGAGCAGTTCGAGGCGCAGCTCGAGCACTACCGCGACGTCCAGGCGCCGCCGCGCTGAGCGCGCGCCCCTGCGGCCGCGCTCGCGCTCGCGCTCGTGCTCGTCTGACGATTCCACACACTTCGTGCCCGTGCCCGCGCGCCGTTGCTCGCGACCCGTGCGCGTGCCGGTTTGCCCGAAGGAGCTACCCAGAGCGCTCTCGCTTGCAGCGCTCCTCCGCCGCAGCGAAGTGGGAACGGGCCACGCGCACCGGAACGGGCACGGGCACGATTCGCTTGGCGCAGCGCTGTGTGGAATCGTCAGTCGTGC